>NZ_CP101655.1:2600497-2941281 GCF_028830055.1 Pseudomonas serboccidentalis | reverse complement strand
CGGCGGAAAGTGGTTTGCTTGATTTCTATGCAATCGCCCGGCTCATGGCTATTATTCGGGCCTCATTGTGAGGCGAGACCTGCATGCTGACGTTGTTGAATCTTTTAAAGGATGGTCGATTCCATTCTGGCCAGGCTCTGGGGCTAGCCCTGGGTATCAGTCGAAGTGCTGTATGGAAGCAACTGCAGCATCTTGAGGCTGAGCTCGGTTTGTCCATTAATAAGGTCCGGGGTCGAGGCTACCAACTGGCTGCGCCCCTGACTCTACTCGATCCTCTCAGTATCGGCGCCTTGGCCCCGGTTTGGCCGATGACAGTCTTTGATTCCATTGACTCCACCAATGCAGAGGCGCTGCGCGCGATCAGTCAAGGTCGCACGGCGCCGTTCCTGGTGTTGGCAGAGCGGCAAATTTCCGGTCGAGGTCGCAGGGGGCGTAAGTGGGTAAGCCCCTTTGCGGAAAATCTCTATTACAGCCTGGTCCTGCGTATTGAGGGCGGTATGCGCCAGCTTGAAGGGCTTAGTCTTGTTGTAGGTCTGGCGGTCATGCATACCCTGCGAAAGCTCGGAGTGTCGGGTGCTGGATTGAAGTGGCCCAACGACGTATTGGTTGGGAGCAGGAAAATTGCAGGTATTCTTCTGGAGCTCGTAGGCGATCCTGCAGATGTTTGTCATGTGGTGCTGGGCATAGGCATTAATGTGAACATGCAGGTTGCTGACGAGGTTGATCAGCAATGGACGTCCATGCGGCTTGAGACGGGCAAAAGTTGCGACCGCAACGCGCTAGTGGCGGAGTTGAGCGAGCAGCTGCGCGACTATATCCAGCGCCATCAGATCGATGGCTTTTCAGCGCTCCAAGGGGAATGGGAAAGGGATCACGTGTGGCAAGGTCGTCCGGTTTCGTTGATTGCCGGCGCTAGCCATATAGAAGGTGTAGTGCTCGGTATTGACAGTCAGGGTGCGCTGCGCTTGAGGGTGGATGGCGTGGAAAAAGTATTTAGTGGCGGTGAGCTCAGTCTGAGGTTGCGTGATGATTCTTGAGCTCGATTGCGGGAACAGCTTCATCAAATGGCGGGTGTTGAATACTGCCGCCGGAGGTCTTTTCGCGGAGGGGGTTGTCGACTCGGATCAGGCCTTGGTGGATAGCTTGCACACATTTGACGGTCTATCGCTACGAAGTTGTCGGTTGGTCAGTGTTAGAACGAGTGAAGAAACCGCTGCATTGACTCGGATTCTTGAGCGGACGTTCGGCGTATTGGTTGTGTGTGCCAAGCCCGCTAGTGAAATGTCTGGTGTCCGGAATGGATATGACGACTATGAGCGTTTAGGTCTCGATCGTTGGCTGGCAATGCTGGGTGGTTTTCACTTGGCAGCAGGCGCATGTCTGATCCTGGATTTCGGCACTGCTGTAACAGCGGATTTTATTGATGCTGAAGGGGAGCACCTGGGAGGGTTCATTTGTCCAGGGATGCCATTGATGCGAAATCAATTACGCACTCACACGCGCAATATCCGTTACGGCGATTTGGCTGCAGAGCGGGCCCTGACTAGTCATGCTCCGGGACGCAGTACTGTTGAAGCGGTGGAGCGTGGATGTTCGTTGATGTTGAGAGGTTTCGTCCTGACCCAGATGGAACTGGCTCGTTCCTATTGGGGAGAGGGCTTTACCGTCTTTATTACAGGTGGTGACGCTGGGTTGGTTGCAGATGTTGTGCCTGACGCACGAGTTGTCCCTGATCTGGTCTTTGTTGGACTGGCCATGGCGTGTCCTTTATCTTGAGGTTTGTATGCGCTGGTTGTTCCTGCTGCTTGTTGTTCTCAATGTGTTCTATTACGTCTGGCATCAGCAGGAAGCGCCCTTGCGTGCAAAAGATGTCACGCCTCTCAGTATGTATCGTGGATCCCAGCAAGACATACGCTTGCTGAGTGAGGCCGGTAGTGACTCTCGAGAAGGGCAGGGCGCGCGACGTGCGGGGCAAGATTGTCTGTTCTTGGGTGGTTTGACTCGAGAGGAAAGTGTTTCTGTGCTGCAACAGCGGCTGTTGGCCATGAATGTGAAGGCTCAACCACCGCAAAAGGATCTTCCAGAGCCAGGTTACTGGTTGCGCATTGCGCCCGAAAGCCAGCGTTTATTGGGGGATGTACAGTTGCAGAACCTTTCCAAGGAATTCAATGAGTTAAAACATAAAATAATGCTGTGTGAGGGGGTTGCACCGCTGGAATAGTTTGCATAGAATGGCGCCCGCTCCACAGCGAACACCTAAACAGGTTGTCAAAGTGAAGCAGTGTCAACGCAGCTAACCTCAGGTTTTTAATGAGAAAATGCTTGACAGAAGGTCGGCATAGTATAGAATGCCGGCTCGCTTAGGAGGGGTTCCCGAGCGGCCAAAGGGATCAGACTGTAAATCTGACGTCTACGACTTCGAAGGTTCGAATCCTTCCCCCTCCACCATTTTTAGCGTGAGCTGCAAGCTC
This sequence comes from Pseudomonas serboccidentalis, assembly GCF_028830055.1. Classification (NCBI taxonomy): domain Bacteria; kingdom Pseudomonadati; phylum Pseudomonadota; class Gammaproteobacteria; order Pseudomonadales; family Pseudomonadaceae; genus Pseudomonas; species Pseudomonas serboccidentalis. Next base: position 2,938,810 of record NZ_CP101655.1, on the reverse strand, counting down.
CGCGGGTATAGTTTAGTGGTAGAACCTCAGCCTTCCAAGCTGATGATGCGGGTTCGATTCCCGCTACCCGCTCCAAGTTTGCAGGTTGTGCAAAGTGTTACGCTCTTGTAGCTCAGTTGGTAGAGCACACCCTTGGTAAGGGTGAGGTCAGCGGTTCAAATCCGCTCAAGAGCTCCATATAACAAGGCAGATATGAAAATATCTGCCTTTGTTTTAATGGTAGATATCGTTCGTCTAATTCTTCTGTTGAGGGTGTTATCGATGGCTAAGGAAAAATTTGATCGTTCCCTGCCCCACGTCAACGTAGGGACCATTGGTCACGTTGACCACGGTAAAACCACTCTGACTGCTGCTCTGACTCGCGTCTGCTCCGAAGTTTTCGGTTCCGCAATCGTTGACTTCGACAAGATCGACAGCGCACCAGAAGAAAAAGCTCGCGGTATCACCATCAACACCGCACACGTTGAGTACAACTCGAAGATCCGTCACTACGCTCACGTTGACTGCCCAGGTCACGCTGACTACGTGAAGAACATGATCACCGGTGCTGCTCAAATGGACGGCGCTATTCTGGTTTGCTCGGCCGCTGATGGTCCGATGCCACAAACCCGTGAGCACATCCTGCTGTCCCGTCAGGTAGGCGTTCCGTACATCGTGGTTTTCCTGAACAAGGCTGACCTGGTAGATGATGCTGAGCTGCTGGAACTGGTTGAGATGGAAGTTCGCGACCTGCTGTCCACCTACGACTTCCCGGGCGATGACACTCCAATCATCATTGGTTCGGCTCGTATGGCGCTGGAAGGCAAAGACGACAACGAAATGGGCACTACCGCTGTTAAGAAGCTGGTAGAGACTCTGGATGCCTACATTCCAGAGCCGGTTCGTATGATCGACAAGCCGTTCCTGATGCCAATCGAAGACGTGTTCTCGATCTCGGGTCGCGGTACTGTTGTGACTGGTCGTATCGAGCGCGGTATCGTTCGCGTTCAGGATCCACTGGAAATCGTTGGTCTGCGTGACACCACCGTTACTACTTGCACCGGTGTTGAAATGTTCCGCAAGCTGCTCGACGAAGGTCGTGCTGGCGAGAACTGCGGCGTTCTGCTGCGTGGCACCAAGCGTGATGATGTTGAGCGTGGTCAGGTTCTGGTTAAGCCGGGTTCGGTTAAGCCGCACACCAAGTTCACTGCAGAAGTTTATGTTCTGAGCAAGGAAGAAGGCGGTCGTCACACTCCGTTCTTCAAGGGCTACCGTCCACAGTTCTACTTCCGTACGACTGACGTGACTGGTAACTGCGAGCTGCCAGAAGGCGTTGAAATGGTAATGCCAGGTGACAACATTCAGATGACTGTTACCCTGATCAAAACCATCGCGATGGAAGACGGTCTGCGTTTCGCTATCCGTGAAGGCGGTCGTACCGTCGGTGCTGGCGTCGTAGCTAAAATCATCGAATAAGCGGTTGTAATGTATTTTTCGGGCCGGCATAATGGTCGGCCTGATTTTGTTTTAGGTCAGTAGCTCAATTGGCAGAGCGACGGTCTCCAAAACCGTAGGTTGGGGGTTCGATTCCCTCCTGACCTGCCAGATTCACTCGGTGTATCTGGCTTTCTTTTCACAGGATCTTCATAGATGACTCCTAAGGCTGAAGCTCAAGGCTCTCGCTTCGATCTGCTCAAGTGGCTTGTAGTAGTTGCTTTGGTGGTTGTAGGCGTTGTTGGCAATCAGTATTACGCTGCTTCGCCGATCCTGTACCGTGTACTCGCTTTGCTCGTCATTGCTGCTGTAGCTGCCTTTGTAGGCCTGCAGACCGCAAAGGGCAAGTCGTTCTTTGTACTGGTTAAGGAAGCGCGCACCGAGATTCGTAAAGTCGTATGGCCAACTCGCCAAGAAACCACGCAGACCACTTTGATTGTTGTGGCTGTGGTACTGGTTATGGCGTTGCTGTTGTGGGGGCTTGATTCCCTGCTCGGCTGGCTTGTTTCCTTGATTGTCGGCTAAGGGTGTCCCGTGGCTAAGCGTTGGTACGTTGTGCATGCTTACTCGGGCTACGAGAAGCATGTCATGCGCTCGCTGATTGAGCGCGTAAAGCTGGCTGGCATGGAAGATGGCTTCGGCGAAATTCTGGTTCCCACTGAAGAAGTGGTTGAAATGCGTAATGGCCAGAAGCGCAAAAGCGAACGCAAGTTCTTCCCAGGTTATGTGCTGGTGCAGATGGATATGAACGAGGGTACTTGGCACTTGGTCAAGGATACTCCTCGGGTGATGGGCTTCATTGGCGGTACCGCCGACAAGCCTGCGCCAATCACCGATAAAGAGGCAGAAGCCATTCTGCGTCGCGTGGCTGATGGTAGCGATAAGCCTAAGCCGAAGACTTTGTTTGAGCCAGGTGAAGTGGTTCGTGTTACTGACGGCCCATTCGCTGACTTTAACGGCACTGTCGAAGAAGTTAACTACGAAAAGAGCCGTGTCCAGGTGGCAGTGCTTATTTTCGGTCGCTCTACTCCGGTAGAGTTGGAGTTCAGTCAGGTCGAAAAGGTCTAGCTGAACAAGCATCCCAACCCCGCAGCCCTAGGCTGTGGGGTTTTGTCGTCACTGGGATAAACGCGCAAGTAACCGGGGAGCCTTTCGAGGCGTTCGAACCCGTAATTGGAGTGCCTCATGGCCAAGAAGATTACCGCTTACATCAAGCTGCAAGTGAAGGCCGCTCAGGCTAACCCAAGCCCACCTGTTGGTCCTGCTCTGGGTCAGCACGGCGTGAATATCATGGAATTCTGCAAGGCTTTCAACGCCCGTACTCAGGGTCTTGAAGCAGGTCTGCCGACTCCAGTGATCATCACCGTCTACAGCGACCGTAGCTTCACTTTCGAAACCAAATCCACCCCTGCTTCGGTTCTGCTGAAGAAGGCGGCCGGTCTGACCAGCGGTTCCGCTCGTCCGAACACCGTTAAGGTTGGCACTGTTACCCGTGCTCAGCTGGAAGAAATCGCGAAAACCAAAAACGCGGATCTGACTGCAGCTGATATGGATGCAGCCGTGCGTACTATCGCCGGTTCTGCTCGTAGCATGGGCCTTAACGTGGAGGGTGTGTAATGGCTAAGCTGACCAAGCGTCAAAAGGCTATCGCCGGCAAAATCGAAGCAGGCAAGGCCTACAACATTGTAGACGCTGCTGCTCTGCTGGCTGAGCTGTCGACTGTCAAGTTCAGCGAGTCGTTCGACGTTGCTGTAAACCTGGGTGTAGACCCGCGTAAATCCGACCAGGTCGTTCGTAGCGCTACTGTGCTGCCACACGGCACTGGCAAGACCGTTCGCGTTGCTGTGTTCACCCAGGGTCCAGCTGCTGAGGCCGCTCTGGCTGCCGGCGCTGACCGTGTAGGTATGGACGACCTGGCTGCCGAAATGAAAGGCGGCGACCTGAACTATGACGTAGTGATCGCATCCCCGGATGCCATGCGCGTTGTAGGTCAACTGGGTCAGATCCTCGGTCCACGTGGCCTGATGCCTAACCCGAAAGTCGGCACCGTAACTCCAGACGTAGCCACCGCGGTCAAAAACGCCAAGGCTGGTCAGGTTCGTTATCGCACCGACAAAAACGGCATCATCCACACTTCCGTTGGCAAGATCGGCTTCGATGCCGTCAAGCTGAAGGAAAACGTTGAAGCCCTGATCGCTGATCTGAAGCGTATCAAGCCAGCTTCTTCGAAAGGTATCTATGTCAAGCGCGTTACCCTGAGCACCACTATGGGCCCAGGTCTGGTTATCGACCAGAGCTCGCTGGACGCGTAAGACAAAGGTTGGCGCGGTTGATCGCGCCAATTGAAAGATTGGGGTCCCTGCCTGGCGGGGGCTATCCAAGACCGTAGGCGACGCAAGTCTTAAACCATAAGCCTACGCAGATGGTGCTCCCGGTTCCTTACCGAATCAGACACCAAAACGACATTCGGTTTCGACCGAGTGAAACGGTAACAAGCAGGAGTTAAACCCGTGGCAATTAATCTCGAAGACAAGAAGGCCATCGTCGCTGAAGTCAACGAGGCTGCCAAAGTCGCTCTGTCCGCTGTCGTGGTTGATGCCCGTGGCGTAACAGTAGGCGCAATGACCGGACTCCGTAAAGAGGCTCGTGAAGCTGGCGTTTACGTACGTGTTGTACGTAACACCCTGCTCAAGCGCGCTGTTGCTGACACTCAATACAGTGTCCTCAACGACGTGTTCACCGGCCCGACCCTGATTGCATTCTCGAACGAACATCCGGGCGCTGCTGCTCGTATCTTCAAAGAGTTTGCCAAGGGTCAGGACAAGTTCGAGATCAAGGCAGCTGCGTTCGAGGGCAAGTTCCTCGCAGCTAATCAGATCGACGTACTGGCAACTCTGCCGACCCGTGACGAAGCAATTTCTCAGCTGATGAGCGTGATTCAAGGCGCTACCAGCAAATTGGCTCGTACTCTGGCGGCAATTCGCGACCAGAAAGAAGCTGCCGCAGCCTAAGGCTCGTCAACTTCTCGCGTTTTTTGTTTATTTCGATGGTCGCGTAGGCCGTCCCCCAATTCAGGAATTGAGTCATGTCTCTGACTAACGAACAAATCATCGAAGCAATCGGCCAGAAATCCGTAGTGGAAATCGTTGAGCTGATCAAAGCGATGGAAGAAACCTTCGGCGTTACCGCTGCTGCTGCTTCGGCTGGTCCAGCTGCTGCTGCCGCTGTTGTTGAAGAGCAAACCGAGTTCAACGTTGTTCTGCTGGAAGCTGGCGAGAAGAAGGTTAACGTGATCAAGGCAGTTCGTGAACTGACCGGTCTGGGCCTGAAAGAAGCCAAAGAGAAAGTAGACGGCGCTCCTCAGGTTGTAGCTGAAGGCGTTTCGAAAGAAGCTGCTGAAGACGCTAAGAAGAAGCTGGAAGAAGCAGGCGCTAAAGTCGAACTGAAATAAGTATCGACTTTGCTCCTCCAGCCCGAGCGTCAAGCGACAGGCTGATGGCTGGTGGCTCTTGCCACCGGCCTTTTTCCGTTATTGGCAGCCGACTGGGTCGGTGCTGATAAAGGCGCTGTAACCACCCGATGCGGTGGAGCAAACCATGGGGTTTGCACGATTTTCTGGCTGCTCCCGTCGGGAGGGGCCAAACAAGCAGGTGACCAAGCTGGGGAACGCTGATGGCTTACTCATATACTGAGAAAAAACGTATCCGCAAGGACTTTAGCAAGTTGCCGGACGTCATGGATGTGCCTTACCTCCTGGCCATCCAGCTGGATTCGTATCGTGAATTCTTGCAAGCGGGAGCGACTAAAGATCAGTTCCGCGACGTGGGCCTGCATGCGGCCTTCAAATCCGTTTTCCCGATCATCAGCTACTCCGGCAATGCTGCGCTGGAGTACGTCGGTTATCGCCTGGGCGAACCGGCATTTGATGTCAAAGAATGCGTATTGCGCGGTGTAACTTTCGCCGTACCTTTGCGGGTAAAAGTGCGCCTGATCATTTTCGACAAAGAATCGTCGAACAAAGCGATCAAGGACATCAAAGAGCAAGAAGTCTACATGGGCGAAATCCCATTGATGACTGAGAACGGTACCTTCGTAATCAACGGTACCGAGCGTGTTATCGTTTCCCAGCTGCACCGTTCCCCGGGCGTGTTCTTCGACCACGACCGCGGCAAGACGCACAGCTCCGGTAAACTGCTGTACTCCGCGCGCATCATTCCTTACCGCGGTTCGTGGTTGGACTTCGAGTTTGACCCGAAAGACTGCGTATTCGTGCGTATCGACCGTCGTCGCAAGCTGCCGGCCTCGGTATTGCTACGTGCGCTCGGCTACACCACCGAAGAAGTGCTGGACGCGTTCTACACCACCAACGTATTCCACGTTAAAGGCGAAGGCCTGAGCCTGGAACTGGTGCCTCAGCGTCTGCGCGGTGAAGTAGCTGTTCTCGATATTCAGGACGATAAAGGCAAGGTGATTGTCGAGCAGGGCCGTCGTATTACTGCCCGCCACATCAATCAGCTGGAAAAAGCCGGGATCAAAGAGCTGGACGTGCCTCTGGACTACGTTCTGGGTCGCACCACCGCCAAGGTCATCGTGCATCCGGCTACCGGCGAAATCCTGGCAGAGTGCAACACCGAGCTGTCGACCGAAGTCCTGGCGAAAATCGCCAAGGCCGGCGTTGTTCGCATCGAAACTCTGTACACCAACGACATCGACTGCGGTCCGTTCATCTCCGACACGCTGAAGATCGACTCCACCAGCAACCAATTGGAAGCGCTGGTCGAGATCTATCGCATGATGCGTCCAGGCGAGCCGCCAACCAAAGACGCTGCCGAAACCCTGTTCAACAACCTGTTCTTCAGCCCTGAGCGCTATGACCTGTCTGCGGTCGGCCGGATGAAGTTCAACCGTCGTATCGGTCGTACCGAGATCGAAGGTTCGGGCGTGCTGTGCAAGGAAGACATCGTTGCGGTACTGAAGACTCTGGTCGACATCCGTAACGGTAAGGGCATCGTCGATGACATCGACCACCTGGGTAACCGTCGTGTTCGCTGCGTAGGCGAAATGGCCGAGAACCAGTTCCGCGTTGGCCTGGTGCGTGTTGAGCGTGCGGTCAAAGAGCGTCTGTCGATGGCCGAAAGCGAAGGCCTGATGCCGCAAGACCTGATCAACGCCAAGCCAGTGGCTGCGGCGGTGAAAGAGTTCTTCGGTTCCAGCCAGCTCTCGCAGTTCATGGACCAGAACAACCCGCTGTCCGAGATCACTCACAAGCGTCGTGTCTCTGCACTCGGCCCTGGTGGTCTGACTCGTGAGCGCGCAGGCTTTGAAGTCCGTGACGTACACCCGACTCACTACGGTCGTGTATGCCCGATTGAAACGCCGGAAGGTCCGAACATCGGTCTGATCAACTCCTTGGCTGCTTACGCCCGCACCAACCAGTACGGCTTCCTGGAAAGCCCGTACCGTGTGGTGAAAGAGGGTGTGGTCACCGACGAGATCGTGTTCCTGTCCGCCATTGAAGAAGCCGATCACGTGATCGCGCAGGCTTCGGCAACCATGAACGAGCAGAAAGTTCTGATCGATGAACTGGTAGCCGTACGTCACCTGAACGAATTCACCGTCAAGGCGCCGGAAGACGTCACCCTGATGGACGTTTCGCCGAAGCAGGTAGTTTCGGTTGCAGCGTCGCTGATTCCGTTCCTCGAGCACGACGACGCCAACCGTGCGTTGATGGGTTCGAACATGCAGCGTCAAGCTGTACCAACCCTGCGCGCTGACAAGCCGCTGGTAGGTACCGGTATGGAACGTAACGTGGCTCGCGACTCCGGCGTTTGCGTCGTGGCTCGTCGTGGCGGCGTGATCGACTCCGTTGATGCCAGTCGTATCGTGGTTCGTGTTGCGGATGACGAAGTTGAAACCGGCGAAGCTGGTGTCGACATCTACAACCTGACCAAATACACCCGCTCGAACCAGAACACCTGCATCAACCAGCGTCCGCTGGTGAGCAAGGGTGATCGCGTTCAGCGTAGCGACATCATGGCCGACGGCCCGTCCACCGACATGGGTGAACTGGCGCTGGGTCAAAACATGCGCATCGCGTTCATGGCATGGAACGGCTTCAACTTCGAAGACTCCATCTGCCTGTCCGAGCGTGTGGTTCAGGAAGATCGCTTCACCACGATCCACATTCAGGAACTGACCTGTGTGGCCCGTGACACCAAGCTTGGCCCAGAGGAAATCACTGCAGACATCCCGAACGTGGGTGAAGCTGCACTGAACAAGCTGGACGAAGCCGGTATCGTTTACGTAGGTGCTGAGGTCGGCGCAGGCGACATCCTGGTGGGTAAGGTCACTCCGAAAGGCGAGACCCAACTGACTCCGGAAGAAAAACTGCTGCGTGCGATCTTCGGTGAAAAAGCCAGCGACGTTAAAGACACCTCCCTGCGTGTACCTACCGGTACCAAAGGTACTGTCATCGACGTACAGGTCTTCACCCGCGACGGCGTTGAGCGTGATGCTCGTGCTCTGTCGATCGAGAAGTCCCAGCTGGACGAGATCCGCAAGGATCTGAACGAAGAGTTCCGTATCGTAGAAGGCGCGACCTTCGAACGTCTGCGCTCCGCTCTGGTAGGCCACAAGGCTGAAGGCGGCGCCGGTCTGAAGAAAGGTCAGGACATCACCGACGAAGTTCTCGACGGTCTTGAGCATGGTCAGTGGTTCAAACTGCGCATGGCTGAAGATGCTCTGAACGAGCAGCTCGAGAAGGCTCAGGCCTACATCGTTGATCGCCGCCGTCTGCTGGACGACAAGTTCGAAGACAAGAAGCGCAAACTGCAGCAGGGCGATGACCTGGCTCCAGGCGTGCTGAAAATCGTCAAGGTTTACCTGGCAATCCGTCGTCGCATCCAGCCGGGCGACAAGATGGCCGGTCGTCACGGTAACAAAGGTGTGGTCTCCGTGATCATGCCGGTTGAAGACATGCCGCACGATGCCAATGGCACCCCGGTCGACGTCGTCCTCAACCCGTTGGGCGTACCTTCGCGTATGAACGTTGGTCAGATCCTTGAAACCCACCTGGGCCTCGCGGCCAAAGGTCTGGGCGAGAAGATCAACCGGATGGTCGAAGAGCAGCGTAAAGTCGCTGAACTGCGTACCTTCCTCGACGAGATCTACAACCAGATCGGCGGTCGTAACGAAGATCTGGACAGCTTCTCCGATCAGGAAATCCTGGATCTGGCGAAGAACCTGCGTGGCGGCGTTCCAATGGCCACTCCAGTGTTCGACGGCGCCAAGGAAAGCGAAATCAAGGCCATGCTGAAACTGGCAGACCTGCCGGAAAGCGGCCAGATGCAGCTGACTGACGGCCGTACCGGCAACAAGTTCGAGCGTCCAGTTACCGTTGGCTACATGTACATGCTGAAGCTGAACCACTTGGTAGACGACAAGATGCACGCGCGTTCTACCGGTTCGTACAGCCTGGTTACCCAGCAGCCGCTGGGTGGTAAGGCGCAGTTCGGTGGTCAGCGTTTCGGGGAGATGGAGGTCTGGGCACTGGAAGCATACGGTGCCGCTTACACTCTGCAAGAAATGCTCACAGTGAAGTCGGACGATGTGAACGGCCGTACCAAGATGTACAAAAACATCGTGGATGGCGATCACCGTATGGAGCCGGGCATGCCCGAGTCCTTCAACGTGTTGATCAAGGAAATTCGTTCCCTCGGCATCGATATCGATCTGGAAACCGAATAACACGTGACGCGATCGAGAGCGGGGCAGGACTGCCCGCTCTCTGCTCCGCCAGGAGGAAAGGCCTTGAAAGACCTACTGAATTTGCTGAAAAACCAGGGTCAAGTCGAAGAGTTCGACGCCATCCGTATCGGATTGGCCTCGCCTGAGATGATCCGCTCGTGGTCGTTCGGTGAAGTTAAAAAGCCGGAAACCATCAACTACCGTACGTTCAAACCTGAACGTGACGGTCTGTTCTGCGCCAAGATCTTTGGCCCGGTAAAGGATTACGAGTGCCTGTGCGGTAAGTACAAGCGCTTGAAGCACCGTGGTGTGATCTGCGAGAAGTGCGGCGTTGAAGTTGCACTGGCCAAGGTTCGTCGTGAGCGCATGGCGCACATCGAACTGGCTTCGCCGGTTGCCCACATCTGGTTCCTGAAATCGCTGCCGTCGCGTATCGGCTTGCTGATGGACATGACCCTGCGTGATATCGAACGCGTTCTCTACTTCGAGAGCTATGTCGTTATCGATCCAGGCATGACCACCCTTGAAAAAGGTCAGCTGCTGAACGACGAGCAGTACTTCGAAGCGCTGGAAGAGTTCGGTGACGATTTTGACGCCCGCATGGGTGCTGAAGCTGTCCGTGAACTGCTGCACGCTATCGACCTGGAGCACGAGATTGGCCGTCTGCGTGAAGAGATTCCGCAAACCAACTCCGAAACCAAGATCAAGAAGCTGTCCAAGCGTCTGAAGTTGATGGAAGCCTTCCAGGGTTCCGGCAACCTGCCAGAGTGGATGGTGCTGACCGTTCTGCCGGTTCTGCCGCCAGACCTGCGTCCGCTGGTCCCGCTGGATGGCGGTCGTTTCGCGACTTCCGACCTCAACGATCTGTATCGTCGAGTGATCAACCGTAACAACCGTTTGAAGCGCCTGCTGGATCTGTCCGCTCCGGACATCATCGTGCGCAACGAAAAGCGTATGTTGCAGGAAGCTGTCGATGCACTGCTCGACAACGGTCGTCGTGGCCGCGCTATCACCGGTTCGAACAAGCGTCCTCTGAAATCCCTGGCTGACATGATCAAGGGTAAGCAAGGTCGTTTCCGTCAGAACTTGCTCGGTAAGCGTGTTGACTACTCCGGTCGTTCGGTAATTACCGTAGGTCCGACCCTGCGTCTGCACCAGTGCGGTCTGCCGAAGAAGATGGCTCTCGAGCTGTTCAAACCGTTCATTTTCGGCAAGCTGGAAATGCGTGGTCTCGCGACCACCATCAAAGCGGCCAAGAAAATGGTCGAGCGCGAACTGCCAGAGGTTTGGGACGTTCTCGCTGAAGTGATTCGCGAACACCCGGTTCTTCTCAACCGTGCACCGACCCTTCACCGCCTGGGTATCCAGGCGTTTGAACCGGTACTGATCGAAGGTAAAGCTATTCAGCTGCACCCGCTGGTCTGCGCCGCGTACAACGCCGACTTCGACGGCGACCAAATGGCCGTGCACGTACCGCTGACGCTGGAAGCCCAGCTCGAAGCGCGTGCGTTGATGATGTCGACCAACAACATTCTGTCGCCAGCCAACGGTGAGCCAATCATCGTTCCGTCGCAGGACGTTGTATTGGGTCTGTACTACATGACTCGTGAAGCGATCAACGCCAAAGGCGAAGGTCGTGTATTCGCGGATCTGCAGGAAGTTGACCGTGTGTTCCGTGCCGGCGAAGCCGCACTGCACGCCAAGGTTAAAGTACGTATCAACGAAACCGTCAACGACCGTGACGGCAACAGCGTGAGCGGTACCCGTATCGTCGACACTACCGTCGGCCGTGCGCTGCTGTTCCAGGTTGTGCCAAAAGGTCTGTCGTACGACGTCGTCAACTTGCCGATGAAGAAAAAGGCGATCTCCAAGCTGATCAACCAGTGCTACCGCGTGGTTGGTCTGAAAGAGACCGTGATCTTCGCTGACCAGTTGATGTACACCGGTTTCGCTTACTCGACAATCTCCGGCGTTTCCATCGGTGTTAACGACTTCGTTATCCCGGACGAAAAAGCCCGCATCATCGGTGCAGCCACCGACGAAGTGAAAGAGATCGAGAGCCAGTACGCCTCCGGCCTGGTAACCCAGGGCGAGAAGTACAACAAAGTGATCGACCTTTGGTCGAAGGCGAACGACGAAGTTTCCAAGGCGATGATGGCCAACCTCTCGAAAGAGAAAGTCATCGACCGTCACGGCGACGAAGTCGACCAAGAGTCCTTCAACTCGATGTACATGATGGCCGACTCGGGTGCGCGGGGTTCCGCAGCACAGATTCGTCAGCTGGCCGGTATGCGTGGCCTGATGGCCAAGCCGGACGGTTCCATCATTGAAACGCCGATTACTGCGAACTTCCGTGAAGGTCTGAGCGTACTCCAGTACTTCATCTCGACTCACGGTGCTCGTAAAGGTCTGGCGGATACCGCGTTGAAAACTGCGAACTCCGGTTACCTGACTCGTCGTCTGGTAGACGTGGCGCAGGACCTGGTTGTAACCGAGATCGATTGCGGCACCGAACACGGTCTGCTGATGACTCCGCACATTGAAGGCGGTGACGTTGTAGAGCCGTTGGGTGAGCGCGTATTGGGTCGTGTTATCGCCCGTGACGTATTCAAGCCAGGCACCGAGGAAGTTATCGTTCCTGCCGGTACTCTGGTAGACGAGAAGTGGGTCGAGTTCATCGAGCTGAACAGCATCGACGAAGTGATCGTGCGTTCGCCGATCAGCTGCGAAACCCGCTATGGCATTTGCGCCAAGTGCTACGGCCGTGATCTGGCTCGCGGTCACCAGGTGAACATCGGTGAAGCGGTCGGCGTTATCGCTGCCCAGTCCATCGGTGAGCCGGGTACCCAGCTGACGATGCGTACGTTCCACATCGGTGGTGCGGCAAGCCGTACTTCCGCAGCCGACAGCGTTCAGGTGAAGAATGGCGGTACTGTCCGTCTGCACAACCTGAAGCACGTTGAGCGTGTGGATGGCCACTTGGTTGCTGTGTCCCGTTCCGGTGAGCTGGCAATCGCTGATGACTTCGGTCGTGAGCGTGAGCGTTACAAGCTGCCGTACGGTGCTGTGATTTCGGTTAAAGAAGGTGACAAGGTCGACGCTGGCGCAATCGTGGCCAAGTGGGATCCGCACACTCACCCGATCGTTACCGAAATGAAAGGTACCGTGACCTACGTGGGCATGGAAGAAGGCATCACGATCAAGCGTCAGACTGACGAATTGACCGGTATGACCAACATTGAAGTACTCGACGCGAAAGATCGTCCAGCTGCCGGCAAGGAAATTCGTCCTGCAGTGAAGATGGTCGACGACAACGGCAAGGATCTGTTGCTGCCAGGCACTGACGTTATCGCTCAGTACTTCCTGCCAGCCAACGCCCTGGTCGGTGTTGCGGACGGTGCGAAGATCGCGATCGGTGATGTTATCGCTCGTATCCCGCAAGAAACTTCGAAAACCCGCGACATCACCGGTGGTCTGCCGCGTGTTGCCGACTTGTTCGAAGCCCGTCGTCCGAAAGAAGCGTCGATTCTGGCTGAAGTCAGCGGCACCATCGCGTTCGGTAAAGAGACCAAGGGCAAGCGCCGTCTGGTCATTACCCCGAACGACGGTAGCGATCCGTACGAAGAGCTGATTCCGAAGTGGCGTCACCTGAACGTGTTCGAAGGCGAACAGGTAAACCGCGGCGAAGTTATCTCCGACGGCCCAAGCGATCCGCACGACATCCTGCGTCTGCTGGGTGTAAGCGCGCTGGCCAAGTACATCGTGAACGAGATCCAGGACGTTTACCGTCTGCAAGGCGTGAAGATCAACGACAAGCACATCGAGACCATTCTGCGTCAGATGCTGCGTAAAGTTGAGATCTCCGAGTCCGGCGATTCCAGCTTCATCAAGGGCGACCAGATGGAACTGACTCACGTTCTGGTAGAGAACGAGCGTCTGAGTGCAGAAGACAAGTTTGTCTCCAAGTTCACTCGCGTTCTGCTGGGTATCACCAAGGCGTCGTTGTCCACCGAATCGTTCATCTCGGCGGCTTCCTTCCAGGAAACCACCCGCGTACTGACCGAAGCGGCAGTCACCGGCAAGCGCGATTACCTGCGTGGCCTGAAAGAAAACGTGGTTGTGGGTCGTCTGATCCCGGCCGGTACCGGTCTGGCTTATCACAGCGAGCGCAAGCGTCGCCGTGATGCTGACAAACCGTTGCGCGTAAGCGCCAGTGAAGTGGAAGCTGCACTGACCGAAGCGCTGAACTCGAGCGGTAACTGAGTTCTGCGGTAAATGAGCTGAGGCCCTGATCGTTCCGTTCGTCGAATCGAGACAACTTGTCTAGGTTCGATGGGCGGGGAGGTCGGGGCCTTGCCTTGACTGGGGACAAGATCCTCTTTAGACTCTTGATCCCCTAAATTTGGCGGGAATCCGTTCCTGCCATTTTGCTTTTCTTGCAAGACAATAGCGTCGCAAGACAACAGTGGAGCTAGTAGATGGCAACTATCAACCAGCTGGTACGTCAGCCGCGTAAGCGTATCGTCGAGAAATCCGACGTACCTGCGCTGCAGAACTGCCCGCAACGTCGTGGCGTGTGCACCCGTGTGTACACCACTACGCCGAAAAAACCTAACTCGGCACTGCGTAAAGTATGCCGTGTGCGTCTGACCAACGGTTTCGAGGTTTCCTCGTACATCGGTGGTGAAGGCCACAACCTGCAAGAGCACAGCGTGGTACTGATCCGCGGCGGTCGTGTAAAAGACTTGCCAGGTGTTCGTTACCACACCGTTCGCGGCTCCTTGGATACTTCCGGCGTTAAAGGCCGTAACCAGGGTCGTTCGAAGTACGGTACCAAGCGTCCGAAGTAATCGGTCGTTTTGCAGATTTTCATTTTATTGAGTCGATAAGAGTAAGGTCGGGCACGCATCCATTGGATCTGTCCCGAGCTAACCTGAAGACCGCTTGAGGGCTTATCATGCCAAGACGTCGCGTAGCAGCAAAGCGTGAGATTCTGGACGATCCGAAATACGGAAGCCAGATCCTCGCCAAATTCATGAACCACGTTATGGAAAGCGGCAAGAAAGCCGTTGCCGAGCGTATCGTTTATGGTGCCCTGGAAACCGTTGCGGCCCGTAAGGCTGGCACCGATCCCCTGGAACTCTTCGAAAAAGCACTCGACGCCATCGCTCCGCTGGTCGAAGTGAAGTCGCGCCGCGTTGGTGGTGCTACTTACCAGGTTCCGGTCGAGGTTCGTCCTTCCCGTCGTAACGCTCTGGCAATGCGCTGGTTGGTAGACTTCGCCCGTAAGCGTGGCGAGAAGTCTATGGCTCTGCGTTTGGCTGGCGAACTGCTGGATGCTGCTGAAGGTAAAGGTGCTGCTGTTAAGAAGCGTGAAGACGTGCACCGTATGGCTGAAGCCAACAAAGCTTTCTCGCACTACCGCTTCTAATTTTAGCTTCACTAATTTTGCGAGGGCTTTATGGCTCGTACTACTCCGATTAGCCGCTACCGTAACATCGGTATCGTCGCTCACGTGGATGCTGGTAAAACCACCACCACCGAGCGCGTCCTTTTTTACACCGGCAAAAGTCACAAAATGGGCGAGGTGCATGATGGCGCCGCGACCACAGACTGGATGGTGCAGGAGCAGGAGCGTGGTATTACCATTACTTCTGCTGCAATCACCGCCTTCTGGAAAGGTTCCGAGAAGCAGTACCCGCATGAGCACCGCTTCAACGTAATCGATACCCCGGGTCACGTAGACTTCACCATTGAAGTTGAGCGCTCCCTGCGCGTACTCGACGGCGCTGTCGTTGTGTTCTGTGGTACTTCGGGTGTTGAGCCGCAGTCGGAAACCGTATGGCGTCAAGCCAACAAATACGGCGTTCCACGTCTTGTTTACGTAAACAAGATGGACCGTGCTGGTGCCAACTTCCTGCGCGTGATCGGTCAGATCAAACAGCGTCTGGGTCACACTCCGGTGCCGATCCAGTTGGCTATCGGTTCCGAAGACAACTTCCAGGGTCAGATCGATCTGATCAACATGCAAGCTGTCTACTGGAACGACTCTGACAAAGGTATGGTCCCTGTTCGCAAGGACATTCCTGCCGAGCTCCAAGAGCTGGCTGAAGAGTGGCGCAACAACATGGTTGAGGCTGCTGCCGAAGCCAACGAAGAGCTGATGAACAAGTACCTGGAAGGCGAAGAGCTGTCGATCGAAGAGATCAAAGCTGCTTTGCGTCAGCGTACTATCGCCGGCGAAATCGTTCTGGCTGTTTGCGGTTCTTCGTTCAAGAACAAGGGCGTTCCCCTGGTTCTCGATGCCGTTATCGACTTCCTGCCTGCTCCTACCGACATTCCTGCTATCAAGGGTTCCAACCCTGATAACGAGGAAGAGGAAATGGAGCGTCATGCAAGTGATGACGAGCCGTTTGCTGCTCTGGCGTTCAAAATCGCTACCGACCCATTCGTGGGTACTTTGACCTTCGTCCGCGTTTACTCGGGCGTGTTGAACTCCGGCGACGGCGTGATCAACTCGGTTAAAGGCAAGAAAGAGCGCGTGGGTCGTATGGTGCAAATGCACGCAAACGCCCGTGAAGAGATCAAGGAAGTGCGCGCTGGCGACATCGCGGCCCTGATCGGCATGAAGGACGTCACCACTGGTGAAACCCTCTGCAACGCTGACAAGCCAATCATCCTGGTTCGTATGGACTTCCCGGAGCCGGTTATTTCGGTTGCCGTAGAGCCTAAGACCAAGGATGACCAGGAAAAAATGGGTATCGCTCTGGGCAAACTGGCTCAGGAAGACCCGTCTTTCCGCGTTAAGACTGATGAAGAGACTGGTCAAACGATCATCTCCGGCATGGGCGAGCTGCACCTGGACATCCTGGTTGACCGGATGCGCCGTGAGTTCAACGTCGAAGCCAACATCGGTAAGCCTCAGGTTTCCTATCGTGAGCGCATCACGAAGAACTGCGAAATCGAAGGCAAGTTCGTTCGTCAGTCCGGCGGTCGTGGCCAGTTCGGTCACTGCTGGATCCGTTTTGCTCCTGCTGACGAAGGTCAGGAAGGTCTGCAATTCGTGAACGAAGTTGTAGGTGGTGTGGTTCCTAAGGAATACATCCCGGCTATCCAGAAGGGTATCGAAGAGCAGATGAAGAACGGCGTTGTTGCCGGCTATCCGCTGATCGGCCTGAAGGCTACCGTGTTCGATGGTTCTTACCACGACGTCGACTCCAACGAGATGGCGTTTAAAGTGGCTGCCTCCATGGCGACCAAGCAACTGGCCCAGAAGGGCGGTGGTGAGTTGCTCGAGCCGATCATGGCGGTAGAGGTTGTTACGCCTGAAGACTATATGGGTGATGTGATGGGCGACCTTAACCGTCGTCGCGGCATGATCCAGGGTATGGAAGACACAGTGTCCGGCAAGGTTATCCGTGCCGAGGTTCCACTGGGTGAGATGTTCGGTTATGCGACCGACGTTCGTTCCATGTCCCAGGGTCGCGCAAGCTACTCTATGGAATTCAAAAAATACGATACGGCTCCGTCGCACATCGTCGAATCCGTAACCAAAAAACAAGGCTGATTCAGCCCCTTTAGGCTAGGAGTTAATTGTCGTGGCTAAAGAAAAATTTGATCGTTCCCTACCGCACGTCAACGTTGGCACCATTGGTCACGTTGACCACGGTAAAACCACTCTGACTGCTGCTCTGACTCGCGTCTGCTCCGAAGTTTTCGGTTCCGCAATCGTTGACTTCGACAAGATCGACAGCGCACCAGAAGAAAAAGCTCGCGGTATCACCATCAACACCGCACACGTTGAGTACAACTCGAAGATCCGTCACTACGCTCACGTTGACTGCCCAGGTCACGCTGACTACGTGAAGAACATGATCACCGGTGCTGCTCAAATGGACGGCGCTATTCTGGTTTGCTCGGCCGCTGATGGTCCGATGCCACAAACCCGTGAGCACATCCTGCTGTCCCGTCAGGTAGGCGTTCCGTACATCGTGGTTTTCCTGAACAAGGCTGACCTGGTAGACGACGCTGAGCTGCTGGAACTGGTTGAGATGGAAGTTCGCGACCTGCTGTCCACCTACGACTTCCCGGGCGATGACACTCCAATCATCATCGGTTCGGCTCGTATGGCGCTGGAAGGCAAAGACGACAACGAAATGGGCACTACCGCTGTTAAGAAGCTGGTAGAGACTCTGGATGCCTACATTCCAGAGCCAGTTCGTATGATCGACAAGCCGTTCCTGATGCCAATCGAAGACGTGTTCTCGATCTCGGGTCGCGGTACTGTTGTGACTGGTCGTATCGAGCGCGGTATCGTTCGCGTTCAGGATCCGCTGGAAATCGTTGGTCTGCGTGACACCACCGTTACTACTTGCACCGGTGTTGAAATGTTCCGCAAGCTGCTCGACGAAGGTCGTGCTGGCGAGAACTGCGGCGTTCTGCTGCGTGGCACCAAGCGTGACGACGTTGAGCGTGGCCAGGTTCTGGTTAAGCCGGGTTCGGTTAAGCCGCACACCAAGTTCACTGCAGAAGTTTATGTTCTGAGCAAGGAAGAAGGCGGTCGTCACACTCCGTTCTTCAAAGGCTACCGTCCACAGTTCTACTTCCGTACCACTGACGTGACTGGTAACTGCGAGCTGCCAGAAGGCGTTGAAATGGTAATGCCAGGTGACAACATTCAGATGACTGTTACCCTGATCAAAACCATCGCAATGGAAGACGGTCTGCGTTTCGCTATCCGTGAAGGCGGTCGTACCGTCGGCGCTGGCGTCGTAGCCAAAATCATCGAGTAATTCTCTTTTATAGAGTCTGCTTGATGAATTGAAAAAGCCCCCGCTTAGCGGGGGCTTTTTTATTGGGTTGACACCTATCTGGGGCGTCTATAGAATTGCGCCTCCTTTTAACGGGCGTATTGCGCCCGGTGGGAATAGCAGCCGGAGTCTGAAATCCAATGCAAAATCAGCAAATCCGTATCAGGTTGAAGGCTTTCGACCATCGCCTGATCGACCAATCAACCCAGGAAATCGTGGAAACCGCGAAACGTACTGGTGCTCAAGTGCGTGGTCCAATTCCACTGCCTACCCGTAAAGAGCGGTTCACCGTTCTGGTTTCCCCGCACGTCAACAAAGACGCGCGTGACCAGTACGAAATCCGCACTCATAAGCGCGTTCTGGACATCGTCCAGCCAACGGATAAAACCGTTGATGCTCTTATGAAGCTTGATCTTGCGGCCGGTGTGGAAGTGCAGATCAGCCTCGGCTAAGACTCGGTCTTGGTCGTGTAACGCTCTGAAATGGGCGGCCATAGCGGGTGAAAGCCCCGTACACTCATGAGGTTTACAACATGACTATTGGTGTAGTCGGTCGTAAATGCGGTATGACCCGTATTTTCACCGAAGAAGGTGTCTCCATTCCGGTCACGGTCATTGAGATCGAGCCGAATCGCGTCACCCAGTTCAAAACTGAAGAGACCGATGGCTATCGTGCAGTGCAGGTCACTGTCGGCGAGCGTCGTGCTTCGCGTGTAACAGCAGCTCAAGCTGGCCACTTCGCTAAAGCGAACGTTGCCGCTGGTCGCACTACCATGGAATTCCGTCTTGAAGAAGGCGAGTACCAGGCTGGCGATCTGATCAACGCTGAAATCTTCGCCGCTGGTCAACTGGTTGATGTAACCGGTCAGTCCAAGGGTAAAGGCTTCCAGGGTACGATCAAGCGTTGGAATTTCCGCGGGCAAGATAACACCCACGGTAACTCCGTATCCCACCGCGTCCCAGGCTCTATCGGCCAGTGCCAGACTCCTGGTCGTGTATTCAAGGGCAAAAAAATGTCCGGTCATATGGGCGCTGAGCGCGTGACCGTGCAGTCCCTGGAAGTAGTGCGCGTGGACGCTGAACGCAATCTGTTGTTGGTCAAGGGCGCTGTTCCTGGCGCTACTGGCGGCAACCTGGTTGTACGTCCAGCAGCCAAGGCTCGCGGTTAAGGGGAAGCTGACATGCAATTAAATGTAAATGACGCTCAAGCGATCGAAGTTTCCGAACTGACATTTGGCGGCGAGTTCAACGAGACGCTGGTTCACCAAGCAGTCGTGGCCTACATGGCCGGCGGCCGTCAAGGTAGCAAGCAGCAAAAGACCCGTTCCGACGTTCGTGGTGGCGGCAAGCGCCCATGGCGTCAGAAAGGTACTGGCCGTGCTCGTGCCGGTACTATCCGTAGCCCAATCTGGCGTGGCGGCGGTACCACTTTCGCAGCTCGTCCACAGGATCACTCCCAGAAGCTGAACAAGAAGATGTATCGCGCAGCAATGCGTTCCATCCTTGCTGAGCTGGTGCGTACTGATCGTCTGGTCGTGGTTCAGGATTTCGCTGTTGAAACTCCGAAAACCAAAGATCTGCTGGGCAAACTGAACAACATGAGCCTGACCGACGTTCTGATCGTGTCGGACGCTGTTGATCAGAACCTGTACCTGGCTGCTCGTAACCTGCCACACGTAGATGTACGTGACGTGCAAGGTTCCGATCCAGTTAGTCTGATCGCATACGACAAGGTGTTGATCACCGTGTCGGCCGTGAAGAAATTCGAGGAGCTGCTGGGATGAACCAGGAACGCGTATTTAAAGTTCTGCTTGGCCCGCACGTTTCCGAGAAGGCTACGGTTCTGGCAGACAAGAAAGGCCAGTTCGTTTTCAAGGTTGCTACTGATGCAACCAAGCTGGAAATCAAGAAGGCCGTCGAAAGCCTGTTCAGCGTGAAAGTAGAGCGCGTCACTACCCTGAACGTTCTGGGTAAGAGCAAGCGCACTGCTCGCGGTCTGGGCAAGCGTAATGACTGGAAGAAGGCAGTTATCTCCCTTCAGCCAGGCCAAGATCTCGATTTCAGCAGCAGTGCTGAGTAAGGAAGGGGTGCATCATGGCAATCGTTAAATGCAAACCGACTTCCCCTGGCCGCCGTTTTGTGGTCAAGGTGGTCAACCAGGAGCTGCATAAAGGCGCTCCTCACGCACCGCTGCTCGAGAAGAAATCGAAGACTGGTGGTCGTAACAACAATGGCCGTATTACCACTCGTCACATCGGTGGTGGTCATAAGCAGCATTACCGTATGGTCGATTTCCGTCGCAACGACAAAGATGGCATCGTCGCCACTGTCGAGCGTATCGAATACGATCCAAACCGTACTGCTCACATCGCACTGCTCTGCTACGCAGACGGCGAGCGCCGCTACATCATCGCCCCTAAAGGCGTGA
Organism: Pseudomonas serboccidentalis; assembly: GCF_028830055.1. NCBI lineage: Bacteria > Pseudomonadati > Pseudomonadota > Gammaproteobacteria > Pseudomonadales > Pseudomonadaceae > Pseudomonas > Pseudomonas serboccidentalis. Next base: position 2,918,354 of record NZ_CP101655.1, on the reverse strand, counting down.
GTGCTGGCGACCAGCTGATCGCAGGCGCTCTGGCTCCAATCAAGCCAGGCAACGCTCTGCAACTGCGCAACATTCCAGTCGGTTCTACCGTACACGGCATCGAATTGAAGCCAGGTAAAGGCGCACAGATCGCTCGTTCCGCTGGTGCTTCGGCTCAGTTGATCGCTCGTGAAGGCGTGTACGTTACCCTGCGTCTGCGTTCCGGTGAAATGCGTAAAGTCCTGGCTGAATGCCGTGCGACCCTGGGCGAAGTCTCGAACTCCGAGCACAGCCTGCGTTCGCTGGGTAAAGCTGGTGCCAAACGCTGGCGTGGCGTTCGCCCAACCGTTCGTGGTGTTGCCATGAACCCGGTTGACCACCCACATGGTGGTGGTGAAGGTCGTACCTCTGGTGGTCGTCATCCGGTATCGCCATGGGGCTTCCCGACTAAGGGCGCGAAGACTCGTGGTAATAAGCGTACCGACAAAATGATCGTCCGTCGTCGCAAGTAAATAGAGGGATACGACAGTGCCACGTTCTCTGAAAAAAGGTCCTTTTATTGATCTTCACCTACTGAAGAAGATCGAAGTGGCGGCGGAAAAGAACGATCGCAAACCAATTAAGACTTGGTCGCGTCGTTCGATGATCCTGCCACAAATGGTCGGTCTGACCATCGCAGTACACAACGGCCGTCAGCACGTCCCAGTTCTCGTGAACGAAGACATGGTTGGCCATAAACTGGGCGAGTTCGCCGGTACCCGCACTTATCGTGGGCACGTGGCTGACAAGAAAGCCAAGCGTTAAGGGGTAAGGAAATGGAAGTAGCCGCTAAGTTGTCGGGCGCTCGAATCTCCGCCCAGAAAGCCCGCTTGGTCGCCGACCAGATCCGCGGGAAGAAGGTGGGCGAAGCGCTCAACCTGTTGGCTTTCAGCAGTAAGAAAGCCGCCGAGATCATGAAGAAAGTGCTGGAGTCGGCCGTAGCCAACGCCGAGCATAACGAAGGCGCAGACGTTGATGACCTGAAGGTCAGCACCGTTTTCGTCAACGAAGGGCGTTCGCTGAAGCGCATCATGCCACGTGCCAAAGGCCGTGCTGATCGCATCGTCAAGCGGTCTTGCCATATCACTGTCAAGGTTGCTGACAAGTAACGGAGTCGAAGAGATGGGTCAGAAAGTACATCCCATTGGCATTCGCCTGGGAATCGTCAAGGAGCACACCTCCGTCTGGTACGCAGACGGTCGGACTTATGCGGACTACTTGTTCGCAGATCTGAAAGTGCGTGAGTATCTCCAAGACAAACTAAAAAGCGCGTCCGTAAGCCGTATCGATATCCATCGTCCGGCCCAAACTGCACGCATCACCATCCACACCGCTCGTCCAGGTATCGTTATCGGGAAGAAAGGTGAAGATGTTGAGAAACTGCGTCAGGACCTGACCAAGCAAATGGGTGTGCCTGTGCACATCAATATCGAAGAGATCCGCAAGCCGGAGCTCGACGGTATGCTGGTTGCGCAGAGCGTAGCTCAGCAGCTGGAGCGTCGTGTAATGTTCCGTCGCGCTATGAAGCGCGCAGTACAGAACGCCATGCGCATTGGTGCCAAAGGCATCAAAATCCAAGTGAGCGGTCGTCTCGGCGGTGCTGAAATCGCACGTACTGAATGGTATCGCGAAGGTCGTGTGCCACTGCACACCCTGCGTGCCGACATCGACTATGCCAACTACGAAGCTCACACCACCTACGGTGTGATCGGTGTAAAGGTTTGGATCTTCAAAGGCGAAGTAATTGGTGGTCGCCAAGAAGAGCTGAAGCCACAAGCACCAGCGCCTCGTAAAAAAGCTGCTAAGTAAGGGGTACGCCAAATGTTGCAACCAAAGCGTACGAAGTTCCGCAAGCAGATGACCGGCCACAACCGTGGTCTGGCGCTGCGCGGTAGCAAAGTCAGCTTCGGCGAGTTCGCGCTGAAGTCTGTTGCTCGTGGTCGTCTCACCGCTCGTCAGATCGAGTCAGCGCGTCGTGCTCTGACCCGTCACGTAAAACGTGGCGGCAAGATCTGGATCCGTGTATTCCCGGACAAGCCGATCTCCAAAAAACCTCTCGAGGTTCGTATGGGTAAAGGTAAGGGTAACGTGGAGTACTGGGTTGCCCAGATTCAGCCAGGTAAAGTCCTGTATGAAATCGAGGGTGTTTCTGAAGAGCTGGCGCGTGAGGCTTTCGCCCTGGCTGCTGCAAAGCTGCCGCTCGCCACCTCCTTTGTTAAACGGACGGTGATGTGATGAAAGCGAATGAACTTCGTGAAAAATCCGCACAGCAGCTGAACGAGCAACTGCTCGGCTTGCTGCGCGACCAGTTCAATCTGCGTATGCAGAAAGCAACTGGCCAGTTGGGGCAGTCTCATCTGCTCTCGCAAGTTAAGCGTGACATCGCTCGCGTGAAGACTGTGCTCAACCAGCAGGCAGGTAAGTGATCATGGCTGAAGCCGAAAAAACTGTCCGTACGCTGACTGGCCGTGTTGTCAGCGACAAGATGGACAAAACCATCACCGTTCTGATCGAGCGTCGCGTTAAGCACCCGATCTACGGTAAATACGTTAAGCGTTCGACTAAGCTGCACGCGCACGACGAAACCAATCAGTGCCACATCGGCGACAAAGTCACTATTCGTGAAACTCGTCCGATGGCCAAGACCAAGTCTTGGGCGCTGGTTGATGTTCTCGAACGCGCTGTGGAAGTCTAAGGGCTAGGGGTCGGAGAAATTATATGATTCAGACTCAATCCATGCTCGATGTGGCCGATAACAGCGGCGCTCGCCGTGTTATGTGCATCAAGGTGCTGGGTGGCTCCCATCGTCGTTACGCTGGTATCGGTGACATCATCAAAGTTACCGTGAAGGAAGCAATTCCTCGCGGTAAAGTGAAAAAAGGCCAAGTGATGACTGCTGTTGTAGTCCGCACTCGTCACGGCGTACGTCGTGCTGATGGCTCCATTATCCGCTTTGATGGCAACGCTGCTGTTCTTCTGAACAACAAGCAAGAGCCGATCGGCACCCGTATCTTTGGGCCAGTGACCCGTGAACTTCGTACTGAGAAGTTCATGAAGATCGTCTCGCTCGCCCCAGAAGTGCTGTAAGGAGATCCGACATGCAAAAGATTCGTCGTGACGACGAGATCATCGTGATCGCCGGCAAAGACAAAGGTAAGCGCGGTAAGGTGCTGAAGGTTCTTGCTGACAACCGTCTGGTTGTTGGTGGTCTGAACCTGGTCAAGCGTCATACCAAGCCTAACCCGATGTCGGGCGTACAGGGCGGTATCGTCGAGAAAGAAGCGCCATTGCACGCTTCCAACGTCGCCATCTTCAATGGCGAAACCAACAAGGCTGACCGCGTTGGTTTCAAAGTAGAAGACGGTAAGAAAATTCGTGTCTTCAAGTCGACCCAAAAAGCGGTTGATGCTTGAACACTGCTAGGTAGAAGACCATGGCACGACTAAAAGAGATTTACCGGAAGGAAATCGCTCCGAAACTTAAGGAAGAACTTAAGCTTTCGAACGTGATGGAAGTTCCGCGCGTTACCAAAATCACCCTGAACATGGGTCTGGGCGAAGCGATCGGCGACAAAAAAGTCATCGAGCACGCTGTTGCTGACCTGGAAAAGATCACCGGCCAAAAAGTCGTTGTGACCTACGCTCGTAAATCCATCGCTGGCTTTAAAGTCCGTGAAGGATGGCCGATCGGCGTCAAAGTGACTCTGCGCCGTGAGCGTATGTACGAGTTCCTGGATCGTCTGCTGTCGATCTCCCTGCCTCGGGTTCGCGACTTCCGCGGCCTGAATGCCAAGTCCTTCGATGGTCGTGGTAACTACAGCATGGGCGTGAAAGAGCAGATCATTTTCCCGGAAATCGACTACGACAAGATCGATGCTCTCCGCGGTCTGGACATTACCCTGACCACCACTGCCAAGAACGATGACGAAGGCCGCGCTCTGCTGCGTGCTTTCAAATTCCCGTTCCGCAACTGATTGGAGTAGGAAAATGGCCAAGAAGAGCATGAAAAACCGTGAGCTGAAGCGTCAGCTCACTGTTGCCAAGTACGCCACCAAGCGTGCAGCGCTGAAAGCTATCATCGTTGATCTGAACGCAAGTCCAGAAGCGCGTTGGGAAGCTACCGTAGCTCTGCAGAAGCAACCACGTGACGCAAGCGCTTCGCGCATGCGTAACCGTTGCCGCCTGACTGGTCGTCCGCACGGCGTTTACCGCAAGTTCGGCCTTGGCCGTAACAAACTGCGTGAAGCGGCAATGCGTGGTGACGTTCCAGGTCTGGTTAAAGCCAGCTGGTAATCGCTGTCAAAGCCTTGATGCTCAGGTTTGCAAGAACCTGACCATCGGTGGCCTTGAATCTAAATCAAGCCCCTTTTGGGGCTTGATTCATTTCTGGGGTGTGTCTAGAATGACCGGCTCGCCTGAGCCCGTGTTTTTCATGCCCGGAGTTTCTCGGCGACAAGTAGTAGCCGCAAGGCTAATTTTTCTGTATTAGGAGCGTCTAGCCCATGAGTATGCAGGACCCGTTAGCGGACATGCTAACTCGAATCCGTAATGCCCAGATGGCTGAAAAGTCTGTCGTAAGCATGCCGTCTTCCACGCTGAAGGTGGCTGTAGCAAAAGTCCTGAAGGACGAAGGTTACATCGCGGATTTTCAGATCACCACCGACGCTAAGCCGTCGTTGTCCATCTCGCTGAAGTACTTCGAAGGCCGTCCGGTCATCGAGGAAGTGAAGCGCGTTAGTCGTCCAGGCCTGCGTCAGTACAAGTCCGTTGAAGATCTGCCGAAAGTTCGTGGCGGTCTCGGCGTGTCTATCGTCTCCACCAACAAAGGTGTGATGACGGATCGTGCTGCGCGCGCTGCCGGTGTCGGCGGCGAAGTTCTTTGCACTGTGTTCTAAGGGGGGATAAGCATGTCTCGCGTCGCTAAGAACCCCGTTAAGCTGCCAGCCGGTGTCGAAGTCAAATTCGCAGGCCAACAGCTTTCGGTGAAGGGTGCCAAGGGTACTCTTGAACTGAACATCCATTCGTCCGTTGAGATCGTTGAAGAAGCTGGTGAGCTGCGTTTCGCTGCTCGCAATGGCGATCAACAAACTCGCGCAATGGCCGGTACCACGCGTGCGTTGGTAAACAACATGGTCCAGGGCGTAAGCCAAGGCTTCGAGCGCAAGCTCCAGCTGGTCGGTGTTGGTTACAAGGCGCAAGCAAAAGGTCAGGTGCTGAACCTGGCTCTTGGCTTCTCGCACCCAGTGGATTACGAACTGCCGCAAGGCATCACCGCTGAGACTCCTAGCCAGACCGATATCCTGATCAAGGGCATCGATAAACAGCTGGTAGGTCAAGTGGCCGCTGAGATCCGCGACTTCCGTCCACCAGAGCCGTACAAAGGCAAAGGTGTGCGCTACGCGGACGAAGTCGTCCGTCGTAAAGAAGCCAAGAAGAAGTAGGGCATAGCAAATGACCGACAAAAAAGTTACTCGACTGCGTCGCGCTCGCAAAGCACGCCTGAAAATGCACGAACTCGAAGTCGTGCGTCTCTGCGTGTTCCGCTCGTCGCAGCACATCTACGCCCAGGTCATCTCGGCCGACGGCAACAAAGTCCTGGCAAGCGCCTCGACTTTGGATAAAGAACTGCGTGATGGCGCCACTGGCAACATCGACGCGGCCACAAAGGTTGGCCAGCTGGTCGCTACGCGTGCTAAGGCCGCTGGCGTCTCGCAAGTGGCTTTCGACCGCTCTGGCTTCAAGTACCATGGCCGCGTTAAAGCGCTGGCTGATGCTGCTCGTGAAGCTGGGCTGGAGTTCTAAGTTATGTCAAATAACGACCAAAAGCGCGACGAAGGCTACATTGAGAAGCTGGTTCAAGTTAACCGCGTAGCCAAAACCGTTAAAGGCGGCCGTATCTTCACTTTCACCGCGTTGACCGTGGTTGGTGATGGTAAAGGGCGTGTTGGCTTCGGCCGTGGCAAGTCGCGTGAAGTGCCTGCTGCGATCCAGAAGGCAATGGAAGCTGCTCGCCGCAACATGATTCAAGTTGACCTGAACGGCACCACCCTGCAGTACGCAATGAAGTCCGCTCACGGCGCTTCGAAGGTGTACATGCAGCCTGCTTCTGAAGGTACCGGTATCATCGCTGGCGGCGCTATGCGTGCTGTCCTCGAAGTTGCTGGCGTTCAGAACGTTCTGGCCAAGTGCTACGGCTCGACTAACCCTGTAAACGTGGTTCACGCCACTTTCAAGGGTCTGAAAGCCATGCAATCTCCTGAGTCCATTGCTGCCAAGCGTGGCCTGACTGTCAAGGAGATCTTCTGATCATGGCTACCGTTAAAGTTACGCTGATCAAAAGCATGACCGGCCGCATCCCTAACCACAAACTGTGCGTTAAGGGTCTGGGTCTGCGTCGCATCGGTCACACTGTAGAAGTCCAGGATACTCCCGAGAATCGCGGGATGATCAACAAGGCTTACTACATGCTGCGTGTCGAGGGTTAATCGATGAAACTCAATGATCTGAGTCCAGCGCCGGGTTCCCGTCGCGAAAAGCATCGTCCGGGCCGTGGTATCGGTAGCGGTTTGGGTAAGACTGGTGGCCGTGGTCACAAAGGTCAAACCTCCCGTTCCGGTGGCACCATTGCTCCAGGCTTTGAAGGCGGTCAACAGCCGCTGCATCGTCGCCTGCCGAAGTTCGGTTTCGTTTCCCTGAAAGCCATGGATCGCGCAGAAGTGCGTCTGTCCGAGCTGGCTAAAGTGGAAGGCGACATCGTCACCGTGCAGTCCCTGAAAGATGCCAACGTGATCAACGTCAACGTACAGCGTGTGAAAATCATGCTGTCCGGTGAAGTGGCTCGCGCTGTCACTATCGGCAAGGGAATCGGCGCCACCAAAGGTGCGCGTGCGGCTATCGAAGCAGCTGGCGGCAAGTTCGAGGAATAAATGGCTAAGCAAGGTGCTCTCTCTGCGCTCGGCAAAGGCGGTATGTCTGAACTTTGGGCTCGTCTGCGTTTTCTGTTCCTGGCGATTATCGTCTACCGAATAGGCGCACACATCCCGGTTCCAGGTATCAACCCGGACCGACTCGCAGACCTGTTTCGACAGAATGAGGGGACCATTCTTAGCTTGTTCAACATGTTCTCCGGCGGCGCGCTGGAACGGATGAGCATCTTTGCACTGGGGATCATGCCGTACATTTCGGCATCGATCATCATGCAACTGATGACCGCCGTCAGCCCGCAGCTGGAGCAGTTGAAGAAGGAAGGTGAAGCTGGCCGTCGCAAGATCAGCCAGTACACCCGCTACGGCACCGTCGTCCTCGCTCTCGTTCAGGCTATTGGCATGTCCATTGGCCTGGCGGGGCAGGGCGTTGCGTTCACTGGTGACTTTGGCTTCCATTTCGTCGCGGTATCCACATTTGTGGCTGGTGCGATGTTCATGATGTGGCTGGGTGAGCAGATTACTGAGCGTGGTGTAGGCAACGGTATCTCGATGTTGATTTTTTCGGGTATCGTCGCCGGTCTTCCGAGAGCAATCGGGCAGTCTTTCGAGTCTGCGCGTCAGGGCGATATCAATATCTTCGCCTTGGTTGCCATCGGTTTGCTGGCAGTAGCGATTATCGGTTTCGTGGTGTTCATTGAGCGTGGTCAGCGTCGTATTGCTGTTCACTACGCCAAGCGTCAGCAGGGCCGTAAGGTTTTTGCTGCGCAGACAAGCCACTTGCCGCTGAAGGTGAACATGGCCGGTGTTATTCCGGCTATTTTCGCGAGCAGCATTTTGCTGTTCCCGGCTTCGTTGGGTGCCTGGTTTGGTCAGTCTGAAGGTATGGGCTGGTTGCAGGACATCTCGCAGTCGATCGCTCCTGGTCAGCCGTTGAATATTCTGCTGTTTAGTGCAGGGATTATTTTCTTCTGCTTCTTCTATACGGCGTTGATGTTCAATCCGAAAGACGTAGCGGAAAACCTGAAGAAGTCCGGTGCCTTTATTCCGGGCATCCGTCCAGGTGAGCAGTCTGCGCGCTATATTGATGGCGTTCTGACTCGCTTGACCATGTTCGGTGCTCTTTACATGACGGCCGTGTGCCTGTTGCCCCAGTTCCTGGTGGTTGCAGCAAACGTTCCGTTCTACCTTGGCGGGACCTCGTTGCTGATCGTGGTCGTGGTTGTGATGGACTTCATGTCCCAAGTACAATCGCACCTCGTTTCGCACCAGTACGAATCCCTGATGAAGAAAGCCAACCTGAAGGGTTACGGCAGCGGCTTGTTGCGCTGAGTACCCATAAGGTTCGAGGAGTTGGTGATGAAAGTTCGTGCATCGGTGAAAAAGCTGTGCCGTAACTGCAAGATTATTCGCCGCGAAGGTGTTGTTCGAGTAATTTGCAGCGCGGAACCGCGTCACAAACAGCGCCAAGGCTGAGTGTGATTGTGCTTCAAGCCCGGCAGCTAGTGCGCTGCCGGGTTGATTATTTGTTATTACAGCGATATTATCTCGCGCCCTATTTCTTGGCTTCCGGGGCGTAGGTAGCTGTCAATTGGAGTCCCACTGAATGGCCCGTATTGCAGGCGTTAACATTCCAGATAACAAGCATACTGTTATCTCGCTGACCTACATCTATGGTGTTGGTCGCACTACTGCACAGAAAATCTGTGCAGATACTGGGGTAAACCCAGCGGCAAAGATCAAAGATCTGAGCGACGAGCAAATTGAACAGCTGCGTGGCGAAGTGGCGAAGTTCACCACTGAAGGTGACCTGCGTCGCGAAATCAACATGAAAATCAAGCGCTTGATGGACCTCGGTTGCTATCGCGGTCTGCGTCATCGTCGCGGTCTTCCAGTACGCGGTCAGCGTACCAAGACCAACGCGCGTACCCGTAAAGGTCCGCGTAAGCCGATCCGCAAGTAATCGCCCCAGCGAATCGACAGGAATTTAATCATGGCAAAACCTGCTGCTCGTCCTCGTAAAAAAGTTAAAAAGACAGTGGTTGATGGCATCGCCCACATCCATGCTTCTTTTAACAACACCATCGTGACCATTACCGACCGTCAAGGTAACGCTCTTTCCTGGGCTACCTCCGGTGGTTCGGGTTTCCGCGGTTCCCGCAAGTCCACCCCGTTCGCTGCTCAAGTAGCTGCTGAACGTGCTGGTCAAGCTGCGCTGGAATACGGCCTGAAAAACCTCGACGTCAACGTCAAGGGTCCAGGTCCAGGTCGTGAATCCGCAGTCCGCGCTTTGAACGGCTGTGGCTACAAGATCGCCAGCATCACCGACGTGACGCCAATCCCGCACAACGGGTGCCGTCCGCCGAAGAAGCGCCGCGTGTAATCCAGGAGATTGTAAAGAATGGCTCGTTACATTGGTCCAAAATGCAAACTCGCTCGTCGCGAAGGCACCGATCTCTTCCTGAAGAGCGGCGTGCGCGCGATCGAATCGAAGTGCAACATTGAAGCAGCACCTGGTATCCACGGCCAACGCCGCGGTCGCCAGTCCGACTACGGCACCCAACTGCGTGAAAAGCAGAAGGTCCGTCGTATCTACGGCGTTCTCGAGCGTCAGTTCAGCGGCTACTACAAAGAAGCTGCTGGCAAGAAAGGTGCAACCGGTGAAAACCTGCTGCAACTGCTCGAATGCCGTCTGGACAACGTTGTATACCGTATGGGCTTTGGTTCGACTCGTGCCGAATCCCGTCAGCTGGTATCGCACAAGTCGATCAGCGTTAACGGTCAGACCGTAAACGTTCCGTCGTATCAGGTTCGTGCTGGTGACGTGGTCGCAGTTCGCGAGAAAGCAAAAAACCAACTTCGCATTGTCCAAGCTCTCGATCTGTGTGCCCAACGTGGCCGCGTAGAATGGGTAGAAGTAGACACTGAGAAGAAGTCGGGCGTTTTCAAGAACGTTCCTGCTCGCAGTGATCTGTCCGCCGACATCAACGAAAGCCTGATTGTCGAGCTCTACTCCAAGTAAGGGCTAGAAAATAGGTGCATCCATGCAGATTTCGGTAAATGAGTTCCTGACACCCCGCCATATTGATGTGCAGGTTGTCAGTCCAACCCGCGCCAAGATCACTCTCGAGCCTCTCGAGCGTGGTTTTGGCCACACCCTGGGCAACGCGCTGCGCCGCATCCTGTTGTCCTCAATGCCCGGCTGCGCAGTAGTCGAGGCCGAGATTGACGGTGTGCTCCACGAGTACAGCGCCATCGAAGGTGTACAGGAAGACGTAATTGAAATCCTGTTGAACCTTAAAGGTCTGGCCATCAAGCTGCACGGTCGTGACGAAGTTACGCTGACCTTGTCGAAGAAGGGTTCGGGGGTGGTTACCGCTGCCGATATTCAGCTGGATCATGATGTCGAGATCGTTAATCCCGATCACGTAATCGCTAACCTGGCGTCTAACGGCGCCCTGAACATGAAGCTCACCGTAGCTCGTGGTCGTGGTTATGAACCAGCCGACTCGCGTCAGAGCGATGAAGACGAAAGCCGCAGCATCGGTCGCTTGCAGCTCGACTCTTCGTTCAGCCCGGTTCGCCGTATCGCATACGTGGTGGAAAACGCCCGTGTCGAGCAGCGTACTAACCTGGACAAGCTGGTTATTGATCTGGAAACCAACGGTACTCTGGATCCTGAAGAGGCTATCCGCCGCGCTGCAACCATTCTGCAACAGCAGTTGGCTGCGTTCGTCGACCTCAAAGGTGACAGTGAGCCAGTGGTTGTCGAGCAGGAAGACGAGATCGATCCGATCCTGCTTCGCCCGGTTGACGATCTGGAACTGACTGTACGTTCGGCTAACTGCCTTAAGGCGGAAAACATCTACTACATCGGCGACCTGATTCAGCGTACCGAAGTAGAGCTGTTGAAGACTCCGAACCTGGGCAAGAAATCCTTGACTGAAATCAAGGACGTTCTGGCCTCCCGCGGTCTGTCCCTCGGCATGCGCCTCGACAACTGGCCGCCTGCAAGTCTTAAGAAGGACGACAAGGCGACTGCCTGATCGTCGTAATCACCGAACGTAGTGTTTGGTAAGGAATGAACCATGCGTCATCGTAAAAGTGGGCGTCACCTGAGCCGCACCAGCTCGCACCGCAAGGCCATGTTCCAGAACATGGCGGTGTCGCTGTTCGAGCACGAGCTGATCAAAACTACTCTGCCAAAAGCCAAAGAACTGCGCCGCGTTGCCGAGCCGCTGATCACTCTGGCCAAGACAGACAGCCTGGCTAACCGCCGTCTGGCTTTCGACCGTACTCGTTCGAAAGCTATCGTTGGTAAGCTCTTCAACGACCTGGGCAAGCGTTACGCTACCCGTGAGGGTGGCTACCTGCGCATCCTCAAGTGCGGTTTCCGCGCTGGCGACAACGCTCCTATGGCGTACGTCGAGTTGGTTGATCGTGCTACTGCTGGCGAAGCTGTATCCGCCGAGTAAGACGTCAGTCTGAAACGAAGAACCGGGCCTAGTGCCCGGTTTTTTGTGTCTGCAAGAAAATGCGCTGTTCGTACAAGCTTCTGACATCGTTCTGTTGGCACTATGTGCAGGGTATTTCCGTTAGTAATTTTCTATCGATGACTACAAGTTAATGAATTTGTGGGTGTCACATCGATGATCAATACTTCCCAGCAAGCCGATTAGCCGGCAGTTTCAAGACTGACAGAGGAAGAAGACCGTATGAGCCAGATCAAAACGCTTACGACCGCCAGTGGCGCACCTGTCGCTGATAACCAGAATTCTCGCTCCGCCGGCCCACGTGGCCCACTGCTGCTCGACGATTTTCATCTGATCGAAAAGCTTGCCCACTTCAACCGTGAGAACATTCCTGAGCGTCGCGTGCACGCCAAGGGCTCGGGTGCTTACGGTACGTTCACCGTGACTCGTGACATCACCGAGTACACCAGCGCCAAGTTGTTCGAGTCTGTCGGCAAGCAAACCCCAACGTTCCTGCGATTCTCCACTGTAGGTGGCGAGCGCGGTTCGGCCGACACCGAGCGGGATCCGCGTGGTTTCGCCCTGAAGTTCTACACCGAGGAAGGCAACTGGGACATCGTTGGCAACAACACCCCTGTGTTCTTCATTCGTGATCCACTGAAGTTTCCCGACTTTATCCACACCCAGAAACGCCTGCCGCAGAGCAACCTGAAAAGCGCCCAGATGATGTGGGACTTCTGGTCGCATTCGCCTGAAGCGCTGCACCAGGTGACCATTCTGTTCTCGGATCGCGGCATTCCCGACGGCTACCGTCACATGCACGGCTTCGGCAGCCACACCTACAGCCTGATCAATGCCAAAGGTGAGCGTCGCTGGGTGAAGTGGCACTACAAGACTAAACAAGGGATCAAGAACCTGGCGCCGGCCGAGGCTGCGCGCCTGGCGGGCACCGATCCGGATTACGCCCAGCGTGATCTGTTCGAGGCGATCGAGCGTGGCGACTTCCCGAAATGGCGTGTGTGCATCCAGATCATGACCGAGGCGCAAGCCGCAGCACATTACGAGAACCCGTTCGACGTGACCAAGACCTGGTCGCAGAAGGAGTTTCCGCTGATCGAAGTCGGCGAGCTGGAATTGAATCGCAACCCGCTGAACTACTTCGCTGAAGTCGAGCAAGCTGCATTCGGTCCGAGCAACATGGTGCCAGGTGTCGGTCTGTCGCCGGATCGCATGCTGCAAGGCCGCGTGTTCGCCTACGCTGATGCGCACCGCTACCGCGTGGGTACCAATCACCAGCAATTGCCGGTAAACGCACCGCGCAGCCCGGTGAACACCTACCAGCGTGACGGCTCGATGGCGTTCGGCAGCAATGGTGGAGCAGCGCCTAACTATGAGCCTAACAGCTACGTGGAATCACCGAAGCAAGCCCCGCGTTATGCCGAGCCTGCGCTGGCCTTGAACGGTCCGGCTGACCGTTACGATCATCGTGAGGACAGCGATTACTACAGCCACGCGGGAGCGTTGTTCCGACTGATGAGTGAGGAGCAGAAGGCCTTGCTGGTCAGCAATATCGCCGGTGCCATGAGCGGCGTTTCGCCTGATGTGGTTGACCGTCAGTTGCAGCATTTCTTTAAAGCCGATCCGGCGTATGGAGAAGCAATCGCAAGGCTGCTCGACGTACAGCTTAACGAAGTCTAAACGAGAAGCAGAACCGCCCTCATTAGGGCGGTTTTTGCGTTATTTAGGCTGCTTTTCTCAGAATATCTTCGCTTTTATTGCGCGAAACGGGGTGACCTTCCGGTCAGCTTGGTTCAAACTACAGGCTTTCAAGCAGGGAGATGTAGGGCGATGCAAGGCCACCCAGACGTTATCGATTACCTCAACACGTTGCTGACCGGCGAACTGGCCGCGCGTGACCAATATTTTGTTCACTCGCGGATGTATGAGGACTGGGGTTTCACCAAGCTCTACGAACGAATCAACCACGAGATGGAAGAAGAGGCCGGCCACGCCGATGCGCTTATGCGTCGGATCCTGATGCTCGAAGGCACGCCGCGCATGCGTCCGGACGATCTGGATGTCGGTACCACCGTACCGGAGATGCTCGAAGCCGATCTGCGTCTCGAGTACAAAGTTCGCGCCGCACTGTGCAAAGGCATCGAGCTGTGCGAACAGCACAAGGACTACGTCAGTCGCGAGATCCTGCGCATTCAGCTCAACGACACCGAAGAAGATCACACCTACTGGCTGGAAAAGCAGTTGGGCCTGATCAAGCTGATCGGTCTCGAGAATTACCTGCAATCCCACACCTGATTGCCAGATACAAAAAAGCCCCTGTCACGGTGTAAGTGACAGGGGCTTTTTCATGCCCGGTGATCAGGCTCGGTCGCGAATCAACAGCGGCTTGAGGTAATGACCGGTGTGAGATTGCTTCATCTCGGCCACTTCCTCCGGGGTACCAGTGGCGATGATCTGCCCACCTTTGGAGCCGCCCTCCGGCCCCAGGTCCACCAGCCAGTCGGCGGTCTTGATCACGTCCAGGTTGTGTTCGATCACCACGACGGTGTTGCCGTGGTCGCGCAAGCGATGGAGCACATCGAGCAATTGCTGGATATCCGCGAAGTGCAGGCCGGTGGTCGGCTCATCGAGGATGTACAGGGTCTTGCCGGTGTCACGCTTGGACAGCTCGCGCGACAGCTTGACCCGCTGCGCCTCGCCGCCAGACAGCGTGGTCGCCGACTGCCCGAGCTTGATGTACGACAGGCCCACATCCATCAATGTCTGCAGCTTGCGCGCCAGTGCCGGCACCGCGTCGAAGAACTCCCGGGCTTCCTCGATGGTCATCTCGAGGGTTTCGTGGATGCTCTTGCCCTTGTATTTGATCTCAAGGGTTTCGCGGTTGTAGCGCTTGCTCTTGCATACGTCGCACGGCACGTAGATGTCCGGCAGGAAGTGCATTTCGACTTTGATCAGACCGTCGCCCTGACACGCCTCACAGCGACCACCCTTGACGTTGAACGAGAAACGTCCCGGACCGTAGCCACGGGAGCGCGACTCGGGCACGCCGGCAAACAGTTCGCGGATCGGGGTGAACAGCCCGGTGTAAGTCGCCGGGTTGGAGCGCGGTGTACGGCCGATCGGGCTTTGGTCGATATCGACGACCTTGTCGAGATGCTCCAGGCCCTTGATGCTGTCGTGCGCAGCGGCTTCCAGCGTGGTCGCACCGTTGAGGGCTGTAGCGCTCAACGGGAACAGGGTGTTGTTGATCAGCGTCGATTTGCCTGAGCCGGAAACGCCGGTCACGCAGGTCAGCAGGCCGATCGGAATTTCCAGATCGACGTTGCGCAAGTTGTTGCCGCGCGCGCCCTTGAGCGACAGCGTCAGCTTTTTATTGCGTGGTGTGCGTTTGGCCGGCACTTCGATCTTCACCCGGCCCGACAGGTATTTGCCGGTCAGGGAATCCGGATGCGCCATGACTTCTGCTGGCGTGCCCTCGGCAACGATCTGCCCGCCATGCACGCCGGCGCCCGGGCCGATATCCACTACATAGTCAGCCAGACGAATCGCGTCTTCATCATGCTCGACCACGATCACGGTGTTGCCGATATCGCGCAGGTGTTTGAGGGTGCCGAGCAGCCGGTCGTTATCGCGCTGGTGTAGACCGATGGACGGTTCGTCGAGGATATACAGCACTCCAACCAGGCCGGCACCGATCTGGCTGGCCAGACGAATCCGCTGTGCCTCGCCGCCGGACAAGGTGTCGGCGCTGCGATCCAGCGACAGATAGTCGAGGCCGACGTTGACCAGGAATTGCAGGCGTTCGCGGATTTCCTTGAGGATCTTGTCGGCGATCTCGCCACGTCGCCCGGTCATCTTCAGCTCGCCGAAGTACTCGCAGGCATCGCCGATCGGCAGGTTGGTTACCGCCGGCAGGGTTTTCTCGCCCACCCACACGTGCCGCGCTTCACGGCGCAGACGGGTGCCACGGCAATCCGGGCAGGCCTGGGTGCTGAGGAACTTGGCCAGTTCTTCACGCACGCTGGCCGATTCGGTTTCGCGGTAGCGACGTTCCAGATTCGGCACGATGCCTTCGAACGGGTGCGAGCGTTTGACGATGTCGCCACGGTCGTTCAGGTACTTGAAGTCGACGTTCTGCGAGCCGCTGCCATGCAGGATGTACTTCTGTTGATCGGCCGGCAGTTGGTTGAACGGCTTCTCGAGGCTAAAGCCGTAATGCGCGGCCAGTGAACCGAGCATCTGGAAGTAATAGACGTTGCGCCTGTCCCAGCCGCGAATCGCGCCTTCGGCCAGGGTCAGCTCACCGTTGACCAGGCGTTTGATGTCGAAGAACTGCTTCACGCCCAGGCCATCGCAGGTAGGGCAGGCGCCGGCCGGGTTGTTGAAGGAGAACAGCTTCGGCTCCAGTTCGCTGATGGCGTGGCCGCAGATCGGGCAGGCGAAGCGCGCGGAGAAGATCATTTCTTCGCCCGGCTCATCGTCCATCGGTGCGACCAGGGCAATGCCGTCCGCCAGTTTCAGCGCGGTCTCGAACGATTCGGCCAGACGTTGCTGCAGATCGGCGCGAACCTTGAAGCGGTCGACGATGACATCGATCGAGTGCTTCTTCTGCTTGTCCAGTTTCGGCAGCTCATCGAGCTCGCAGATGCGGCCGTTGACCCGCGCGCGGACGAAGCCTTGGGCGCGCAGTTCTTCGAACACCGACAAATGCTCGCCCTTGCGCTCGCGGATCACCGGCGCCAGCAACATCAGTTTGCTGCCCTCCGGCTGAGCCAGCACCAGGTCGACCATCTGGCTGACGGTCTGCGCTTCCAGCGGAATGTCGTGATCCGGGCAGCGCGGCGTACCGACGCGTGCATAAAGCAGGCGCAGGTAGTCGTAGATCTCGGTGATGGTGCCGACCGTGGAGCGTGGGTTGTGCGAGGTCGACTTCTGTTCGATGGAGATCGCCGGCGACAAACCTTCGATGGTGTCGACGTCGGGTTTTTCCATCATCGACAGGAACTGTCGGGCGTAGGCCGACAGGGACTCGACATAGCGGCGCTGACCTTCGGCGTACAGCGTGTCGAAGGCCAGGGACGACTTGCCGGATCCGGACAGGCCGGTGATGACGATCAGTTTGTCCCGTGGCAGGGTCAGGTCGATGTTCTTCAGGTTGTGGGTACGGGCCCCACGTATCAGGATCTTGTCCAAAGTGGCCTCGCTCGGCGGGCGTCGAAAACGTAGGAGTATACGGGCAAATACTGGATGGATGCACACTATCAAGCGAAGGGTTTTTTACCTTACATGAAGAGAGTTTCATCTATACGCGTCATAGCGTCGCGATATACCCCGTCTTTCGATGGGACTGGTAGAATCGCCGCCGGTTCACACGAGGTTTTTCCATGCACGATCCCCACAGCGAACGCATGAGTGGCAGCGAGACTCGCGCGGCGAGCGGTCTGGCTCTGGTGTTCGCCTTCCGTATGCTTGGCATGTTCATGGTGTTGCCGGTACTGGCGACCTACGGCATGGATCTGGCGGGAGCGACTCCGGCCCTGATCGGCCTGGCCATCGGCGCCTACGGCCTGACCCAGGCGATATTTCAGATTCCGTTCGGGATCATTTCCGACCGCATCGGCCGGCGTCCGGTGATTTATCTCGGCCTGATCGTGTTCGCCCTCGGCAGTGTCCTGGCCTCGCAGGCCGATTCGATCTGGGGCGTGATCGCCGGCCGCATCCTGCAGGGCGCCGGGGCGATTTCCGCCGCGGTCATGGCATTGCTCTCGGACCTGACCCGCGAACAGCATCGCACCAAAGCCATGGCCATGATCGGCATGACCATCGGCCTGTCGTTCGCCGTGGCCATGGTGGTCGGGCCGTTGCTGACCCGTGCCTTCGGTCTCTCGGGATTGTTCCTCGCCACCGGTGCCATGGCGCTGGTCGGCATCGCCATCATCATGTTCATGGTGCCGCGTTCGACCGGGCCGTTGCAGCATCGCGAGTCTGGCGTGGCGCGTCAGGCCTTGATGCCGACGCTCAAACATCCGGATCTGCTGCGCCTGGACCTGGGCATCTTTGTGTTACATGCCATGTTGATGTCGAGCTTCGTTGCCTTGCCGCTGGCGTTGGTGGAAAAAGCCGGGCTGCCCAAGGAGCAGCACTGGTGGGTCTACCTGACCGCGCTGCTGATTTCTTTCTTCGCCATGATCCCGTTCATCATCTACGGCGAGAAGAAACGCAAAATGAAACGAATTTTGCTCGGTGCCGTCCTGACGTTGATGCTGACTGAGCTATTCTTCTGGCAGTTCGGTGACAGCTTGCGGGCGCTGGTGATCGGCACGGTGGTGTTCTTCACCGCGTTCAATCTGCTGGAAGCTTCGTTGCCGTCGCTGATCAGCAAGGTTTCACCGGCAGGCGGGAAGGGCACGGCGATGGGCGTGTATTCCACCAGCCAGTTCCTCGGTTCGGCACTCGGCGGGATACTCGGCGGCTGGCTGTTTCAGCATGGCGGTCTGTCGGTTGTGTTCCTCGGATGTGCCGGTCTGGCTGCCATCTGGCTGGCCTTTGCTGTTACCATGCGCGAACCTCCCTACGTGACGAGCCTGCGCTTGCCGTTGTCGCCCGAGGCGATCCGCGAAGCGGGTCTGGTCGAGCGCCTCAAGGCCCTCGTAGGGGTAACAGATGCAGTGATAGTTGCTGATGAAGCGGCTGTTTACATCAAACTGGACAAAGAATTAGTGGATCGCGACACCCTCGAACGCCTGGTGAACAACCCGGCCGAGGCTGCTTGCGAAGCCTAGGAGAACGTTATGGCCCGTGGGGTTAACAAAGTCATATTGGTCGGCACTTGCGGCCAGGATCCCGAAGTTCGCTACCTGCCTAACGGTAACGCCGTGACCAACCTGAGTCTGGCAACCAGCGAACAGTGGACCGACAAGCAAACCGGTCAGAAGGTCGAGAAGACCGAATGGCACCGTGTTTCGATGTTCGGCAAGGTTGCCGAAATCGCCGGCGAATACCTGCGTAAAGGTTCGCAGGTCTACATCGAAGGCAAGCTGCAGACCCGCGAGTGGGAAAAAGACGGTATCAAGCGTTACACCACCGAAATCGTGGTCGACATGCAAGGCACCATGCAACTGCTCGGCGGCCGTCCACAACAGGGCGACCAACAAGGCGGTGGCAACAACTACCAGCAGCAAGCCCCACGTCAGCAGGCCCCACGCCCGCAGCAGTCGGCTCCGCAACAGCGTCCGGCCCCGGCTCCACAGCAGGCTGCGCCGCAACCGGCTCCGGATTTCGACAGCTTTGATGACGATATCCCGTTCTAAGCTATCGCTGCATCCGCTCTAAATAAAAAGGCCCGTCGCATCAAGCGACGGGCCTTTTTTGTGGCGCGCAAAATTTACGGCCTCCCCAATCACTTGTAGGCGCTACGGCACGCTGCGATCTTTTTATCTTTGAAATCAAGATCAAAATATCGCAGCCTTCGGCAGCTCCTACAGGGGGATTTGTTTCAGTCGAGGATCAGGTGAGGCAGAAACCGGCTGGAGTCCTTGGTGATCAGGCTGTTGTCTTCCCGCACACCAATCCCTGCCGCCTGATCGCCGATCACCCATGAGCCAATCAGCGTGTAGCTGTCGTCGAACTTCGGCAACGGCGCGAATTCCTGCAGGATGAACGGCGCGTCGGTGTAGGGCCCGTCTTCCTTGATGATCAGACCTTCCGCCGTTTGCAGCTCGATGTTGGCGCCTTCGCGGGAGAAGTACGGTTTACGTACCCAGCCCTTGGGCACGGTGCTGGCCGGATTCGGATCAAGGTGCGCCGCGAGCAGGTTCGGGTGTCCCTTGTGCAGCTCCCACAGCAGCGGCAGTGCGCCTTTGTTCGACAGAATCGACTTCCACGCCGGTTCGAAAAACTGCGTATCGCACTCGGCAATCGCTGCGCCGAAGGGTTCGTGGAAGATGAATTCCCAGGCATGCAGTTTGAACAGATGCGGGATCCAGCGGTCCTCGAGGTCGACGAAGCGGCCCTCGGCGGTCAGGCCGATGTCCTCGATGTCGATGTGCCGGGATTCGATGCCGACCTTTTCCGCGATCAGGCGCAGATAGTCAGTGGTGCCGCGGTCTTCGACCGAGTCTTTCATCGAGGCAAAGTAGAACGGCCGCTTGAGCTGCAATTCGGTAAACGCCTGATGCAGCTTGGTATCGATGCTGTTGAACTGGTCGGCATGACGCGGCAGCCTCCCGCGCTCGATGCATTGTTCCAGCCAGCCCCACTGAAACGCGGAGGCCTCATAAAGACTGGTCGGCGTGTCGTAGTTGAGCTCCAGCAGCTTGGCTGGGCCATCGCCGCTGTAGGAAAAATCCATGCGCCCGTACAGATGCGGATGACCTTCCAGCCAGGACGTTCGGATCATGTCGTAGTACGGCGCGGGGATGCTCAGGCGATCCAGCAGCTCTTCGCTGTGCACCACGCGATCGACCAGGTCCATGCACATCTCGTGCAGTTCCGTGGTCGGATCCTCCAGATCGTTTTCAATCTGTGCGAGCGTGAACTGGTAGTAGGCGCTTTCGTCCCAGTACGGCTCGTTGTCGATGGTGTGGAACAGAAAGCCGAGGCTTTCGGCGGTCTGTTTCCAGTCGGGGCGCTCGGCGCAGTGGATCTTCTTCATGGTCAGCTGCTCGAACTGCCCCAGCCGCCCCAACCGCTACGGGCGGAAGACTGGCTGCCGAAACCGCCGCGGGACGTCGACGAAGCGACGTTGACCGGTTTGCTTCGGGAGCTGTCGTAGCGGGTGTCGGTGCGGGTAGCCGGCGCCGATTCGATTTTGCGGTACTGCGTCGAGGTGTTGTAGGTCTGACGCGTGTCGCGGTCGCGATAAACGGTACGGTCGGCGTTGTTGCTCATCGCATTGCCGATCAGCCAGCCCGAGAGCCAACCGTTGCCGCCACCACCACCGCCGGAGGAATGGGAAGTGCTTTGCGCGTTCTGTGTGGCGGCTGCTTCACCGGCAGGCATCTGCGCGTTGGCGATCGCATTCAGGTCCTGCGGCGCCTCAACGTTCTGTGGCACCTTGAACCCGCCGAGCTTCGGCACGAAGCGGCCGTCGGCGTTTTTCTGGCACCAGTCGGCAGCAAAGTCCGCGTCGCACTTGGCCTTGTCGTCGTAGGCCGGCGCGATGCGTCGGTGCTCGGTCAATGCCGCGACGTAGGCGTTGGAGCAGACATCGGCGGCCACTTCGGCGTCGACGCACTGCTCGACAGATTGAAAACGTTGCTGATCCTGCGCGGCAACCTCGCCGGAAATCGCCAGCGCCACCGAAGCGGCGAGAGACAGTTGAACGTACTTGCTGCGTTTCATCGAAGGCTTCCTGCCGATCAGTTGGACGGGGTCATGCACGCGGCGTTGAGCATGCCGACGCTGATGGCCACTGCGGCCACGTAGATGCCCGAGGCGATTTCACCGTTGGCGATACGCTTGGAGGTGCCTTTGAGGACCAGGCCGGTGGCGAGGAACGCGAGCAATTGCACCACGGCGGCAATCACCGCCCACAGCACGAAATCGAGGACGTTGACCGAAAACGCGATGACATTGCTGGCCGGAATCGCAAAGCCGATGATCGCGCCGGACAGGGCGATGGCGGCGGCGATGTTGCCGGAGCGGATCAGCTCGAACTCTTTGTGTGGCGTGATGCGGGTGTAGACGAACTGAAACAGCATGAACAGCAGCACGGCGCCGATCAGGTAGACGACGAAACCGACCAGCGCGGTCTTGTTCAGGGAAACGGCCAGCACTTCCAGCATGGAAAACTTCCTTTTTAAATGGTGCTCAGATCAGTCGTGTACAGCGAAATGCCCAGCGAGGTGCTCAGGCTGACGGTGCCTTCCTCGTCCTGCTCGACGGAGAACAGCAGCAATTCACGGCGATCGGTCAGGCCGGTCTCGCGCGCGTAAAGCATGGAGTGATGTTCGATGGTGTAGCTCTCGTCCGGGTTGACCACGTGTTCGGTCATTGGCACCAGTTCGGTCTGGCCCTGCTCGGTGCCCCATTCGCGGCTGTACTGGACGCCGTCGTGGGTGTAGGTCGGCAGGCCGATCAGGCTGTCGGGGCCAGCCAGGCGCTGCAGCTCGGCGTCACTGTTGACGGTCACGTAGCTGAGGTAGTTGAACAGGGTAACCGACTCGATCTGGTCGTCACCGGTGACGTGGATCTGCAGCCAGAATTCCTCGTTGTTGAGGTAGTAGCGATGCAGTTTGTTGGATTGGCCGAGGTCGATCCAGCCGGCGCTCCAGATTGCTTCTGCCGCCGGAACCTGCACCGAAGTGCTGCCATCGAGCAGCAATGCCAGGGTCGAATCGAACCGCACGCCTTTGCCTTGTGCCATTCCGAGTGGGCCGCCGGCTACTGGAGCGGACGCGGCAGCCTGCCAGTTGCTGGTGCCCAGCAAATCTTTGAACCATCCCATGGGTACATTCCTTGAGGCGGGTGGAGGTGTTCGTCGTAAAAAAGCGCCGCTAGTGTACCGGGCATGGCGCCGAACGAGCAGAGGCATTTGCACAGCATAAAAAATGTAGGAGTGAGCCTGCTCGCGATGGCGGCGGTCCAGACAACACTGAGGTTGAATGTTCCGGCTTCATCGCGAGCAGGCTCACTCCTACAAGGGCTTGCGATGCTGCTTACTGAGCGGACTTCTGCTTCAGACGCTCAAGAATCGCATTGGCGCTGCCTTCGTTCGGCGTGATGCCGGCGTCACGCAGTTTGCGTTCCAGATCGTTGCCGGTCGAAGCGTCGGCCAGTTCATCGGCGGCGCTCAGTTCGGCGGCACGTTGCTGCTGCTTGGCTTGCAGACGGTTCAGGGTACCGACCGCGGTTTCCAGTTTGCCGTTGGCGCCGCCGCTGGCGATGGACGCGCTGACCTGCGCCTTCTGCACGCTTTCACGGGCCTTGGCCATGTCCACCTGCTGGCGCAGGCTCTTGATCCGCGACTCGGCCTTGGTGATGTCCTTGCGCATGTTTTCGGCGTAGGTGCCGAACTCGTCGCTCTGGGCCTTTTCAGCGGTCAGGTCGTTGGTCAGGGTCGAAATCGCTTCGGCCACTTCCATGGCCAGGTCTTCACGGCCGGCGTTCAGCGCGGAAACCGCCTTGGCTTCCAGGTCCTTGATCTTGGCGTCGTACTCGCTCACGCGGTCGGCAGCCAGTTTGTGCTTGGCCATGATGGTGACCAGCTCGCGACGGGCATTGGACAGCGCGGTGTCGGCGTCGCGGATTTCCTGGTCGAGGATGCGCAGGGCCTGTTGGTCGACGATCGCTTCGCCGACTTCATTGGCGCCGCCGCGCAGAGCGGTGAACAACTTGCTCCAGATGGACTGAGTCATTGGATATTCCCTGTTGATTACTTGAAGAAGTGTTCGAAGGCTTCGCTCGCGCGCTGCACGTTGTCGACCAGGGTTTTCACCTCGGTGACGACGTTGGTCAGGCTCGAGTCGGCGCTGAGCGCGCCAAACATGTTGTAGACGGTCTGGCCGTTGGGCATCGACTCGATACCGATCGACGACAGCGGGAACATTTCCCGGCTGCGCAGCACGGCATCGTTGAAGGCGCGCACGTCAGTGATCGAATCGATGTCCACCAGCACGGTGTCGACGATGATCTGTGCACCGGCCACGGCGATGTGAATCGGCAGACCGCCGAATTCGTTCATTTCCAGCTTGATGCTGGGTTCGGAGCTCTGGATCAGAGACAGTGTGATCTCCTGCGAAGCCACCTCATCCAGTGCCTTGAGGGCGTTGAAGAGGCTATCGATATTCCAGTTGTTGCCTGCGCTCATGTAATTCTCCGACATGAATGAGCCAGCCAGAATCGGTTGGCGTAGCTGTTGCTCCATTTGCTTGAGCAAGCTTCGGTTTTCCGGAAGCACCCAAGTTTCGTGTTTCACATAACCGGCGGCAGCCAGGCCCGCGCGCATCTGCTTCATGTAGAAGCTCGACGGCTTTTTCGCGGACGGTTTCGAGCGCTCTCCCTTTGGGCTCTCTGACGCAACAGTGGGGGAGCGGCTTTTCATGGCGATGACTCCGTTATGAACATCTCACGCGTGAGCCACACTACAACCAATTCAAAGTGCCATCAATGGCTCACGCGTGAGATTTTTATGACAGGCGAAAAAACGCCCGCAACGTGGCGGGCGCATGTTTTGCCAAGTATGTCCTGATCGATCAACGACGCAGGAACTCGTCGGCCGACACCACGCTGGCGTAGGCGAAACCCAGCGCCGACATGAACGCAGCGTGAACCTGGGCGGCGGGCACCGTGAGGCCGTTGAACTCAAGGTCGCGGCTGGCGCAGGCGTCGTGAATCACCGTGACGCCGTAGCCCAGATCCGCGGCGGCGCGGGTGATGCCGTCGATGCACATGTGGCTCATGCTGCCGACGATCACCAGATCCTTGATGCCTTGTTCATCGAGGATCGATTGCAGATTGGTCTCCCGGAATGAATTGACGAAGTGCTTGAGCACCACCGGTTCGTCCGGGCGATTGAGTACTTTGGAATGCAGTTTTGCGCCGTCCGAACCGGGGGTGAAAAACGGTGCGTCCGCCGAGGCGAATTCGTGGCGGATGTGCACCACCGGATCACCGGTCTCGCGAAAGGCCGCGATCAGCCGTGCAGCGTTGTCGGCGGCGGCTTCAGCCCCCACCAGCGGCCATTTGCCTTGGGGGAAGTAGTCGTTCTGGATATCGACTACGATGAGCGCTTGCCTGGTCATGGGTGTGTCCTCGATGCATGGGCTGAAAGTGGATTCAGTATTGGCGTTGGCCGGCGTTTCGAGGATTGGCCGTACCGACAATAAGCAGGGGAAAACTGACATGGGCGCAGAAACAGCCGCTACGGTGGAACTGGGCGTACTGATTTACCCGGGCGCGCAGCTGGCGGCGGTGCATGGTCTGACCGACCTGTTCGCGGTCGCCAACCGGATAGCTGCCGAGCATCAGGCTGCGCAGTTGCCCGTGCTGCGCGTCAGTCATTGGCAAGCCGACGCGAAGCAGACGCCGCAGCGGGTTTATGACAGTCATCCAGACGCTGACAATGGTTTGCTGGCGGTGCTGATTCCACCGTCCCTCGGCGGGTTTTCTGCGTCCGGGGTTTCAACGGCGTTGCTGCAATGGCTGCGGGATCAGCATGCTCTCGGCGCGACCCTCGGCGGTGTCTGCGTGGGTTCATTGCTGCTGGCCGAAAGCGGCCTGCTCGACGGTCGCAGCGCGACCACGCACTGGACTTCAACCAAGACGTTTGCCGAGCGTTATCCGAACATTCGGCTCAAGGCGGATACACCGATTGTCGATGACGGCGACCTGATCACCACCGCCGGGCTGATGGCCTGGTCGGAGCTGGGCTTGCGTCTGGTCGATCGCCTGCTCGGGCCGAGCATCGCCAGCGGCACCGCGCGGTTTCTGGTGATGGAACACAGTGACAGCGCCAGTGCCTGCGGCAGCAATTTTGCGCCGATCCTGGGCCATGGCGATGCGTCGATTCTGAAGGTCCAGCATTGGCTGCAAAGCACCGGGGCGACCGACGTTTCGCTGACCTCGATGGCCGAGCGGGCGGGGCTGGAGGAGCGCACGTTTTTGCGTCGCTTTCGCGCGGCGACCGGGTTGAAACCCACCGAATACTGCCAGCATCTGCGGGTTGGCAAGGCACGAGAGCTGCTGGAGTTCACCAACGGCACTATCGACCACATTGCCTGGACGGTGGGCTATCAGGACCCGGGAGCGTTTCGCGCGATCTTCAAAAAAGTCACCGGGTTGGCGCCGAGTGATTATCGGGCGCGGTTTGGGGTGACCCCGCCCGTGAAAACACCGACCACCTGATGCAGGAGTGAGCCTGCTC
This sequence comes from Pseudomonas serboccidentalis, assembly GCF_028830055.1. NCBI lineage: Bacteria > Pseudomonadati > Pseudomonadota > Gammaproteobacteria > Pseudomonadales > Pseudomonadaceae > Pseudomonas > Pseudomonas serboccidentalis. Next base: position 2,893,060 of record NZ_CP101655.1, on the reverse strand, counting down.
GCGATTGCAATCTGTCAGCTGGAAACCAAGCGACTGATCCTCCGTTATCGCGAGCCGGCTCATGCCTACAGGGGGGGGCATTGCGAGATCGTGCAAATTGCCGGGGATTTATCGGCCGTCGTGCAGATTGAAACAGGCGCGATGCCAGCACCTTTTCGCCAAGTTTCTGATTAACCGAGCATTTCCCTGAATCCACCGTTGGCCTGATCTCTGCACCGTTCATCACTACATTCACCAAACCGTTGCAAGGGGAACGCATGACCCCGACGCCGAGCAGGAAAATGATCGTCGCGCACTCGGTGCGCGCTGGCGCACCGCAACACGAAGTGCAGACCAACAAGGCGCTGGCCCGTTGGCTGGCGCAAATTCTCGGGCTCGAATTCGCCGGCACCTACGACCCGGAAAAACACCGTGGTCGCGACCTGTACTGGTTGCCGACGCAAACCATTGTCGGTGCCAGCCAGGCGCAGGCATTGGGCATCAATAGCGCGGATGACTTGTGGGGCGGATTCGTCGAACACGATTTCATCTGCACCAAGGCGATCAGTCACGGCCTGCGCAGTCATCTGGCCCACGCGCCCCAAGGCTGGGCGCCGCTGTTCTCCGAGCGCGTGCGCGATGTGGTACTCGATGGCCTGACCGTGTTTGCCCTGGAAGATGCGCGGCCCGCCGCCGAACATCTGCTGTACAGCGGGCCGATCCGTCTGAAGCCGATTCACGCCTGTGCCGGTCGCGGCCAGGAAGTTATCGACAGCCTCGATGCCTTCGATGAAGTGCTCGCCCGTGCGGACGCCCCTCAACTGTTTCGTGAAGGCGTGGTGCTGGAGCAGGACTTGAGCAAGGTCTTCACCCACAGCGTCGGCCAGTCATTCATCGGCGGCAAGGTGCTGAGTTACTGCGGTGATCAATACTTGACCCAGGATGCCCATGGCGAAGACGTCTACGGCGGCTCGAATCTGCTGGTGGTGCAGGGCGGTTACGAGCAGGTGCTGGCGCTGGAGCTGCCGGAGGAAGTGCGTCTGGCCATCGGACAGGCGCAGATTTTCGACCGGGCGGCGGATGAGGCCTATCCAGGTTTCTACGCCTCACGCCGCAACTACGACATTGCCCAAGGCCTGGACAGCAATGGCAAACCCCGCAGCGGTGTGCTCGAACAATCCTGGCGCATGGGCGGTGCCAGCAGCGCTGAACTGGCCGCGCTGCAAGGCTTCGTCAACGATCCGCAGATGCCGGCGATCCGCGTGTCGACGGTGGAAACCTACAGCGATCAAACCCTGCCGGCGGACGCCATCGAAATCTATCGCGGGCCGGCCGAGAACAGCGACTTCCTCCTCAAATTCGTAACGGTCAAATCCTATGACGGCTAGAAGCGAAAGCATTCAAATCGACATTGATGACGAACAGATGAGCGGGACGTTTCTCAGTCCCAAATCGAAAGTCCCCGGCGTGTTGTTTGTCCACGGCTGGGGCGGTAGCCAGGAGCGCGACCTTGAGCGCGCCAAGGGCATCGCCGGGCTTGGCTGTGTGTGCCTGACCTTCGACCTGCGCGGCCACACCGGTGGCACCGGCATTCCGCTGACCCGGGTGACCCGCGAAGACAATCTGCGCGACCTGCTCGCGGCCTACGACCGATTGCTCGCGCACCCGGCGCTCGACACCTCGGCGATTGCGGTGGTCGGCACCAGTTACGGCGGCTACCTGGCGTCGATTCTCACCTCGTTGCGCCCGGTGCGCTGGCTGGCGCTGCGGGTGCCGGCGCTGTATCGCGACGATCAATGGCACACGCCCAAGCGTGATCTGGACAAGGCTGACCTGCGTGACTATCGCGGCACCCTGGTGCGCGCCGACAGCAATCGCGCCTTGCACGCCTGTTCGCAGTTCACCGGGGATGTGTTGCTGGTGGAATCGGAAACCGACGACTACGTGCCGCACTCAACGATCATGAGTTACCGCGCGGCGTGTCAGCAGACGCATTCGCTGACGCACCGGATCATCGACGGGGCTGACCACGCCTTGAGCGAGCCGGTTTCGCAGCAGGCCTACACCTCGATTCTGGTGGACTGGATTACCGAGATGGTGGTCGGTGAGCGGTTGAGCATTATTCAGTCAAGTTGAGCTGTGTCGTTGTTTCGGACGCTATCGCGAGCAGGCTCACTCCTACATTTTGGAATGCATTCCCCTGTAGGAGTGAGCCTGCTCGCGATAGCCATTTCACGTTCAACAAAAGACTCAGGACGGTTTCTTCTCAATCCGCAACGCCTTCGCCTTGGCCTCCACCAGCAGATACATCACCACCGTGATCAACAACGGCAGCAGAAAATAAATCGCCCGGTACGCCAGCAGCCCCGCCACCAGACTGCCGCGTGAAGCCTCGTGTTGCAGCAGCGCGACAAACACCGCTTCCAGCACCCCGAGCCCTGCGGGAATGTGCGTGATGACCCCGGCAATCGCACTGATCAACAGCACGCCGAGCACCAGCGGGTAATCCAGCTTGCCCGGCAGCAGCGTGAAAATCACCGCCGCCATCAGCGACCAGTTCAGCGCACCGAGGAGCAATTGCAGAACGGCCATGCGCAGTGACGGCAGGTTGATTTCCACCCCGCGAATCGACCACTCGCGGCGCGTCGAAAACTGGCACGCAGCGAGGTAACCGGCACTCAACAGCAACAACAGCACGCCGATGCCCTGCAACGCGTCGCTGCTGACTTTCCAGCCCGGTGGCATGCTCACCAGGCCACTGCTGAACACCACGCCGGCAATTGTCATGTAGCCGAACCAGTTGGTCGCCAGGCTCAGGCCGAGGATTTTGGCGATGTTGCCTTTGCTCACCCCCAGGCGCGAATACAGCCGATAGCGCATGGCGATGCCACCGACCCAGGCGCTGAGATTGAGGTTGAAGGCATAGCTGATGATCCCCACCGGCAGGATCTGTTTCCAGGTCAGGTCCTGGCGAATGTAGGTGCGCCCGATCAGGTCGAAACTGGCATACACCAGAAAGCTCAGCAGGGTCAGGCTGGCGGCGATGATCAGTGTGCGGACCTTGAAGTCGGCCAGGGTCTGCAGCACCTCCGCCCATTCGATGCGCGTGGCGAACAGCGTCAGCAACACGATCAGCGCGAGGAAGAACAGCAAGGTCAGCGGACGTTTCCAACGACTCCAGCGGGAGTGTGTGGCTGGCGCCGATTGCACGTGGGAGTGGCTCATGACGTGCCACCTCGAAACGGCTTGAGCCGCGGTTTGTGCGCCGGCAACCAACCCGCCATCGCGGGGAAATGCCGCAGGAAGTGGAACACCAGAAACCCCACGGTCATGTGCCAGATCCGACCGCGCGGCGACTTGCTCGGGTCCATGGCCTTGCAATGGTTCTGGCTCAGGTCTTCGAGGCGCTGGAACAACTCCGCGTTGAACGCACGATCACGGATCAACACGTTGGCTTCCAGGTTCAGCGACAGGCTCAGCGGGTCGAGATTGCTCGAACCGACCGTGCTCCATTCCTCGTCCACCAGCGCGACTTTGCCGTGCAGCGGCCGCTGGCAATATTCGTGAATCTGCACGCCGGCCCTGAGCAGGTAGTCGTAGGTCATGCGCGCCGCCAGTTTTGCCACCAGCATGTCCGGCTGGCCTTGCAGGATCAGCCGCACCTCGACGCCCCGGCGCGCGGCATTGCGGATCTCGCGCAGCAGGCGATAGCCGGGGAAGAAGTAGGCGTTGGCGATCACCACCCGGCGTTTCGCCCGGCGCATTACCTGCAAGTACACGTCTTCGATATCAGTTTGGTGCTGATTGTTGTCGCGAAAGACCAGGCGTACCTGACCGTCGTGATCGCTGAAGGCCATTTCTGCGCGACGCTGGCGCCGACGCAGCCACCAGAACCGTGCGCGTCCCGGGCGACCGCTTTGCAGCAGGGCGAAGTGATGGATGTCGGCGACCGCCGGCCCCTGAACCTGCACCGCATAATCCTGTTTCGCTTCGGGGCCGAAATCGGCCAGGTGATCGCCGGAAAAGTTGATCCCGCCAATGAACGCAATCAGCCCGTCGACCACCACGATCTTGCGGTGCAGGCGGCGGAACCAATTGGTGCGAATGCCCAGTCGTTTTGGCGCCGGATCGAAGATTTGCAGGTGCACGCCCGCGTCGCTCAATGCCGAGAGATAACCGGTGGTCAACTCGCCACAACCGAAGCCGTCGAGGCTGACGGTGGTGCGCACGCCGCGTTGTGCGGCGTCGATCAGGATCTGCTGCAACTCTGCGCCGACCTTGTCTTCAAAAACGATGAAAGTCTCCAGCAGAATTTCACTCTTCGCCGCACGCATGGCGTCGAACACCCGGGGGAAATATGACTCGCCGTTTTCCAGCAACTCGACGCGGTTGTTGCCTTGCCAGCCGTACTCGACATCGACATGGCCGGGCTCGCGTACCGGCGAGGTGATGCTGACCGGTTCCACGGCGGATTTCTCCAGCGGTGCGCTGCTCATAATTCAATCTCCACCGATAACGGGGCGTGGTCGGAAAGGTGGGACCAGGGCCGGTTTGCCAGGACTTTCGGCTGGCTGGCCTTGAGGTTGCGCACGTAAATACGGTCCAGGCGCAGGGTCGGCAGACGCGCGGGAAAGCTGCGCGCCGGTTTGCCGTGATGCTCGGCGAACACTTCGCGCAAACCGCAAGGCTTGAGTAGCGCATCGGCGCGCTGGCGCCAGTCGTTGAAGTCCCCGGCGACGATCACCGGCGCATCTTTCGGCAGCTCCGCCAGGCGCTGACCGAGCAATTGCAGTTGCGCGTTGCGATGGCTTTCGCGCAGGCCCAGGTGCACGCAGATCGCATGCACCTCGACACCGTCGCCCGGCAGGCGCAGCACGCAATGCAACAGACCGCGGTTCTCATGGCCGCTGATCGAGACGTCGAGGTTGTCGTGGCGGATGATCTGGAATTTCGACAGCAACGCATTGCCGTGATCACCTTCCGGGTACACCGCGTTGCGCCCGTAGGCGAATTGAGGCCAGAGGCTGTCGGCGAGGAACTCGTACTGCGGCATCGTCGGCCAGTTGCTGTAGCGCTTGGGATGGTGCTCGTGGGTGCCGTGGACTTCCTGCAGAAACACCACGTCAGCCGCCACGCTGCGCACCGCTTCGCGTAATTCCGGGAGGATGAAGCGTCGATTGAGCGCGGTGAACCCCTTGTGCGTGTTGACCGTCAGCACGGTGAAACTGCGCACCGACGGCGCGACGACCGAGCCTTCATCGGTGAAGCCCACCGGCTCTGGAATACTCATGCGAGCACCCCTTCGCCAGCGGGCTCGCCGGGGGTGGTTGCCAGGTGTTTGTCGAGGTCGAAACGCTGGAGAAGATTGCGAGCGTCGTAAGGGGCACGGACTTTGATGTCGTTGTCGAAGTAGCAGAACACTTCGCGGGTTTTTCGCGCCCGAGGCTTGAGGCGCGGCGCGATCAGGTACGCATCCGCGGGCTGCTTGCCGTGATGCCAGGCATCAATGCGTTCGGCCCAGTTTTTCAGCGCGCAGTCGCTGTAGCCGCTGGCGTAAAGCTCTTCGGCCCCGTGCAGGCGCAGGTAGACGAAATCGCTGGTGAGGTCTTCGCGATACGGCCATTTGCCGGCGGTGTCGGCGATCACCAGGGCGGTGTTGTAGCGTTTCAACAAGCGGATGAAGTCGGGATCGATGAACGTTTCGTTGCGCACTTCTACGGCATGGCGCAGCGGTTTTTTGCGCCAGACGTTGAGGCTGGCATGGCCATGCAGGTGGGCATCGTGCTGGCGGGCAAGGGCGGCTGCCGCTTCGGTGTCGTGGGGCAGCAGGGCGAGAAAGTGTTCGAAACGCTCGGGGTCGAATTTGAAGTTTGGCGGAAACTGCCACAGGATCGGCCCGAGCTTTTCCTTGAGCTCCAGCACCCCGGAAGCGAAGAAGTTCGCCAGCGGCTTTTCGATCTCGCGCAAGCGGCGGATATGGGTGATGAAACGCGGCGCCTTGACGCTGAACACGAAGTCATCGGGTGTTTCGGCGTACCACTGGGCGTAACGTTCGGGCCGTTGCAGGGCGTAGAACGATCCATTGATTTCGATGCTGTTGACCGCCCGTGAAGCGAACTGCAATTCGCGTTTCTGGGTCAGCCCTTTCGGGTAGAAATCCCCGCGCCACGGAGCGTAGCGCCAGCCGGAAATACCGATGTGAATCGTTGCCATGCCGCCCTCCCGTTGTCAGTCCTCGTACAGCCTGTATTTGGTGATGACTGTGGGCGGTTCGGGAAAGTTTCGGTGGTGTTACGGACGGTAGTCTGGAGAACTCATTAACCCTGTAGGAGCCGCCGAAGGCTGCGATCTTTTGATCTTTAAAATCAAAAGATCGCAGCCTTCGGCGGCTCCTACAGGGGAATCTGGGTTTTATCAGTGACCGATGACGATGCGCGAAGAACTCTCGGCATAGGTCGGGCCGAGGCGGTCGAGGCGACCGCTCCACGCGGTCAGCGCCAACGCTACCAGCACCACCACCCCACCGATCCACGCCGTGTGAATCAGGCCAAGGTGCTCGACGATCAGTCCGCCGCCCCACGCTCCGCCGGCAATCCCCAGGTTGAACGCAGCAATGTTCAGCCCCGATGCCACGTCTACCGCCTGCGGCGTGTGATGTTCAGCCTGACGTACCACATACACCTGCAGACCCGGCACGTTGCCGAACGCCACTGCACCCCACACCAGCACCGTGGCCAGCGCCAGCCATGGATTGCCGGCGGTGAAGGTCAGCACGAACAGCACCGCCGCCAGCAGGGCGAAGATGATTTTCAGGGCGCTGATCGGCCCGCGTTTGTCCGCCAGTTTGCCGCCCCAGATGTTGCCGACCGCCACCGACACGCCGTACACCACCAGCACCAGGCTGACGGTGCCGGCGCTGAAGCCGGAGATGTCCTGAAGGATCGGCGCGAGGAAGGTGAAGGCGATGAACGAGCCGCCGTAACCGATCGCGGTCATGGCGTACACCAGCAGCAGGCGCGGTTGTTTCAGCACTTGCAGTTGCTGCAGCAAGGACGCCGGTTTGCTGTGGGCGATGTTGTTCGGCACATACAGCAGGCTGCCGATGAAGGCGATCACACCCAGCGCCGAGACGGCGAGGAAGGTTTCACGCCAGCCGAAATGCTGGCCGATGAACGTGCCCAGCGGCACGCCGGTGACCAGGGCCACGGTGAGCCCGGTGAACATGATCGCAATCGCGCTGGCGGCTTTTTCCTTGGGCACCAGGCTGGTGGCGATGGTTGAGCCGATGGAGAAGAACACCCCGTGCGCCAGGCCCGTGACGATCCGCGCCAGCACCAGCGATTCATAACTCGGCGCCAGCCAGGCCAGCAGGTTGCCGAGGGTGAACAGCACCATCAGCGACAGCAGCAACAGTTTGCGCGGGACTTTGCCGGTGAGGGCGGTCAGCACCGGCGCGCCAATGGCGACGCCCAGCGCATACAGACTGACCAGCAGCCCGGCGGATGGCAGGCTGACGCCCAGATCGGCGCCGATGGTGGGTAACAGACCAACGATGACGAACTCGGTCGTCCCGATGGCGAATGCGCTGAGGGTCAGCGCGAGCAAGGCAATGGGCATGACAGCACTCCGGTAGAGGTTTGAATGGAGCGCAGTGTCGGGGTTTGGGTTGTGCGGAAAAATAGAGGGAGAGGCATTTGATATTTGCCTTTGGCGCAAAGATCCCGCTGTGCCGAGTACCTGTGGGGAGGGAGCTTAATGTGGCGAGCTGGCTTGCTGTGGCGAGGGGGGTGTTTATTCATAGGCATGGCGAGAGGATTCATTCAGGGCAAAAACCGAACTTGTCCGCCATTCACCGATCAGTTCCTTACAGGTTCAGCCAAGGGAGAACGGAGTTTTGATCAAGTTCAGGATCGCCATTGTGCTGGGAGTGCTGCTGTTTCTCGGCTCCAGTGAACTGGAGGCCGCGGCGTTGCCCGGCGTGCCGGCCGCCACCACCCAGGCCGCCGAGCCCGAGCCGATTGTGCAGGGCGGTTTGCTCGGCGCGATCAGTTCGAGCATCGACGATGTGCAGGACAAACTCGATCTCAACGAACATCTGGTCGATGCCTGGCGCCTGCGTGCCGACCGTGCGGCGGACGAGGTCGACAAACTGGTCAACCAGCCGTCGGATCGTTCGGGCTGGAGCGTCGCCGGGGATTTCCTGATGTTGTCGGGGGTGTGGCTTGGCGCCTTTGCGCTGCTCACGGTACTCGGTAGCCTGCTGGCCAAGCGTCTGAGTCAGGGCCGTTGGCTGCGTACCCGCCAGCGCAGCCAGGACCTGCTCGGCTACCTGTTGCCGTACACGCTGCCGGCGCTGATCTGTCTGCCGCTGACGCTGTACGTCAGCCACTTTCTGCAAGCCTCGGTGGGCCGGGCGCTGGCGCTGTGTCTGGCGTATGCCACCAGCAGCGGCATTTTCTCCACCTCGATGTTGTTGTGCGTGGTGGTGATGTTCAACGTCGGGCACAAACGGCCTGCCGCGCGGATCATCCGCGACTACTGTCCGAAACCGCTGTTCCTGATCGGTTTCCTCGCCGCCCTGAGTGACGCGTTGACCAGCCCGCAGATCGCCCGTCAGTTAGGTGGCAACATCACCAGCAGTGTCGCGGTGTTCACCGGGCTGATCGCCTCGATCATTTTCGGCCTGCTGGTGATTCGCCTGCGCCGGCCGGTGGCGCACCTGATTCGTAACCGGCCACTGGCGCAGCGCCTGAAACAACCGTCGCTGCAGGAGTCGCTGCGGATTTTTTCCGGGCTGTGGTACTGGCCGATCGTGCTGATGGTGCTGGTCTCGGCGGTCAACCTGATCGGCATTGGCGAGGACAACCAGAAGGCGCTGCGTTGCGCGTTGTTCACCACGGTGCTGCTGATTGGCACAGTGTTCCTGAGCACCATCCTCCAGCACGTGTTCAAGTCGCGAAAGGCCGAAGCGATCCAGCGCAGCAGCGCCTATAAGGAACGCTTCCTCAGCCTGTTGCACGCCTTGCTGCGGATCGTCATCGCGATTGCCTTCATCGATATTCTCGGGCGGATCTGGGGCGTTTCTCTGCTCGATTTCGCCCAGAGCAGCACGGTCGGCCGGGCGATCAGCAACGCCCTGAGCAGCATCGGCCTGATCTTTCTGGTGACGTGGCTGTTGTGGGTGGTGCTCGACACGGCGATTCAGGAAGCGCTGAAACCACCGGTCAGCAAACGCTCGTCACGTCAGCCCAGCACCCGGGTGAAAACCATCCTGCCGCTGCTGCGCAACGCGATCAAAATCATCCTCGTGGTGATCTGCGCGATCACCACCATGGCCAACCTGGGGATCAACGTCGCGCCACTGCTGGCCGGTGCCGGGGTAGTCGGTCTGGCGATCGGTTTCGGTTCGCAGCAACTGGTGCAGGACGTGATCACCGGGCTGTTCATCATCATCGAAGACACCCTGTCGATCGGCGACTGGGTGGTGCTCGATTCCGGGCACGCCGGCACGGTCGAAGGCCTGACCATTCGTACCCTGCGTCTGCGTGACGGCAAGGGTTTTGTGCACTCGGTGCCGTTCGGCCAGATCAAGGCGGTCACCAACCAGTCGCGGCAGTTTGCCTATGCGTTTTTCTCGGTGCAGTTCACTTACGACACCGATGTCGACAAGGCCATCGAACTGATCCGCGAGACTGGCGATTCGATCCGCGAAGATCCGTTTCTCAAGTACAACCTGCAAGGGCCGCTGGATGTCTTCGGGGTGGACAAGATGGACTTGAACGGCGTGGTGCTGACGGCGCAATTCCGCACCGTGTCGGGCGGGCAATATGCGGTGAGCCGGGCGTTCAACCAGCGTTTGAAAAAGCTTGTGGATAACAGTCCGGTGGTGCATTTCGCGCAGACTTATCCACAGCAGGTTTTGTTGCCCAAGCGGCAGGAAAAAACACCTGTGGAGCATTCGGCGGTGGTGTTGCCGCAGGAGTCGCGGACCTAGCGCGCGATGTTGTATCGGGAGTACCGGCCTCATCGCGAGCAGGCTCACTCCTACATTTGGAATGCGTTTCCCCTGTAGGAGTGAGCCTGCTCGCGATAGCGCCAGTCCAGACGACATCAATGCCGGATCAGCTTGCCGCGCACCTGTTCCATGGATACTTGGTCCAGCTCCAGCCAGATCTGCTGTTTGCCGGCAATCTCGGCCGCCGCCGGAAGACCATCGCGATACACCAGCCGATTGCTCGCCAGTGCCGGCACTTTCACCCCCGGCAACAACGTCCCGGCCAGATTCAGCGGATCCACCCCGCACACCGCGATCAAACTGCCGTCATGCGGCCGCCGCCGTACTTCACGCAGCAATGGAATCGCCTCCGGCAAGGCAAATTGTTCACCCGCCAGACCACTGACAAAGCGCCCGCCGCGAATCTCGCCACGGGCCTCCAGTCGATGAAACGTGCGCAGCAATTCACGCCAGCTCGGCAGCCAATCCGCCTCGCGTTCCAGCAGGCGCCAGAACACCACGCCGTAGCGCCGCAGCAAGGTCATGGCGACGTGTTCGAGGGTTTCCGGCGAAACGCTCTGGTGGTTCTCCACCAGTGGCCCTCGACGCAACAACGCCCAGCGTCCGGCATCGTCCATACCGCCGACAAACGCCCCGCGTCCACGTCGACTGCTGCGTTGCTGGCGCTTGCTCGCCGGGGTGATCAGCGCGCGCAGGCCGGCGAAGCTGTCGGCGTTCACCAGGCCGGCACCGACCAGTTCCTGCAAGGCGATTTCCAGCTCGGTGCGCAACAGGTGCGCTTCGTGGATCAACTCATCGAAAAACAGCGCGCCATGCTGACTCAGTGCTTCATGGACCTTCCGGGTTTTCGGCGACAGTTCACTGACCGGCGTTTGCTCGGCCAGCGCACTCCACAATCCGACCTGGCTACGTGGCAGCAGCACAATCGGTGTACTGCGCAGGGCCGTACCGCTGACTTTCTGCCGGGCACTGAGCCGCGTCCACACCAGTTTGCCGTTGCGGCACAGGTCATCCAGCCAGCTCGGTGAATAGTCCTTGAGCCGCGCCGGGAGAATGTCGCTGTCCCACGCGGAGGCCGCCGCCGGATAGCCTTCGAACTGGCCGACAATCGCTGGCAACACCGCGCTGCCCTGACCGCGCGTGGCGTTGGACAGGTGCTGCCAATCGAACAGAAAACGCATGAAATCCTGCAACGCCACCGGCTCGATTTCCCGGCGCAAACGCTTGACCGTGTAGCGATGGATGCGCGCCAGCAGATGCCGTTCGCACCATTCTTCAACCGCCACGCCCGGGGTGAAATGCCCACGCAGCACGTAGCCTTCGCGCTCCAGTTGCGCGAGGGCTTGTGCGACTTGCGCGGTGGGCAGCGCCAGCGGCTCGGCAATCGCCGGTAACGGCAGCGGGCCAAACGCGCCGAGCCGCGCGCGGATCATTTCGACCAGGGCCTCATCGAACGTCCAGGGTTCATTGAAACCGGGTAAGGCCTCCTGCTGCGGTTGCAGCGTGGCCTGTGGATAAAGGGCCAACAGGCAGGTCAGGCGCTCTCGCGCCAGCCACAGGCAACGTTGTGGATCGATCATCAGACAGCAGGCGCGGCCACCGTCAGTCAGTGTGTTCAGCCACTCGCGCCAAGGCTGGTTGGCCTGCACTTCGGCCTCGCTGACGCATGCCAGACTCATCAGCGCCTCGTGCATTTCATCGACATTGGCCGGCGTCGGCCACGCCTCTTCGCGCACGGCGTCGATGGCATCGGCATCCAGTGCACCGAGGTCATCGGTGGATTGCGGATCGCTCCAGCGCCGGTTGATCACGGCTTGGGTCCGGCGTTCCTCCAGCGGTGCGTCGTCGAGAAAGGTGTACGGCCGCGCACTGAGAATTTCTGCCGCCAGCGGTGACGGCGCCGGCAGATCGCGGCTGAGCAAACGCACTTCGCCACGCTCCATGCGCCGCAGCAACTGCAGCCAGCCTTCGCTGTCCATGGCCTCGTGCAGGCAGTCGTCGAGGGTCTGTTCCACCAGCGGGTGTTCAGGGACTTCCCGTTCGCCGGCGAGGTTTTCCAGGCAGGCGATCTGGTCCGGAAACACGCTGGCGATCAGGTCTTCGCTTTTCATCCGCTGCAACTGCGGCGCGACTTTGCGCCCGCCGGTAAACCGCGGCAACGCCAGCGCCACCCCGGCATTCCAGCGCCAGCGCACGCCGAACAATGGCGCGTCCAGAATCGCTTGAATCAGGATGTGCTCGGCGCTGTTGCTGTGCAGGTAACGCCAGACGTCATCAAGTTCGAAACTGTGGCTGGTGGACAGCGACAGGACGATCGCATCTTCACTGGCGGCGGCTTGCAATTCGAAGTTGAAGGTGCGGCAGAAACGCTTGCGCAGCGCCAGGCCCCAGGCGCGGTTGATGCGGCTGCCGAACGGTGAATGGATGATCAACTGGGTGCCGCCGGACTCGTCGAAAAACCGCTCCATCAGCAGCGTGTCCTGTGAGGGCAGGGCGCCGAGGGTCAGGCGTGCGCGGGACAGATACTCCACCAGTTGTTCGGCGCTGGCGCGGTTCAGGCCGAGGGTTGCGGTCAGCCAGTCGAGCGCCGGTTGCAGATCGCCGGGGCGGCTGCTGAGCAATTCGTCGAGGGTTGCTTGCAGGCGCGCCACCGCCGAAGACAACTCATCGCTGCGCCCCGGGGCTTCGCCGAGCCAGAACGGAATGGTCGGCGGCTGGCCCAGGGCATCTTCGACCCGCACCTTGCCGGTTTCCACCCGCAGGATGCGATAGGAGGTGTTGCCGAGTTGAAACACGTCGCCAGCAATGCTTTCCACGGCGAAGTCTTCGTTGACGCTGCCAATGTTCAGGCCCTGCGGTTCCAGCAGCACGCTGTAGTCGGCGTTGTCCGGGATGGTGCCGCCGCTGGTCACGGCAGTCAGTTGCGCACCACGGCGGCCGCGCAGGGTGCGGCTGACGGCGTCGCGATGCAGGTAAGCGCTGCGGATGCCCTGGCGACCGTTGTAGCCTTCGGCGAGCATGGTCAGCAGCGCCTGATAGTGTTTTTCGTCGAGTTCGCGATAGGGCGAGGCTCTGCGGAAGGTCGTCAGCAGCGCGTCTTCCGCCCATTCCTGGCAACTGACTTCGGCGATGATCTGCTGCGCCAGTACATCCAGCGGCGCTTCAGGAATGTGCAGGGTGTCGAGTTCGCCACGGCGCACGCAGTCGAGCAGGGCGGCGCATTCGATCAGGTCGTCGCGGGTGGTGGCGAACAAGCGACCTTTGGGCGTGCCACCGACCTGGTGTCCGGAACGCCCCACTCTTTGCAGAAACCCGGCAATCGATCGCGGCGAGGCGATCTGACAGACCAGATCGACTTCGCCGATATCGATGCCCAATTCCAGCGAGGCGGTGGCGATCAGCACTTGCAGTTCGCCACGCTTGAGCCGCTGTTCGGCGTCGAGGCGAAACTCCTTGGCCAGACTGCCGTGGTGCGCGGCGACTGCGTGTTTGCCCAGGCGTTCGCTGAGGTGGCGGCTCAAGCGTTCGGCCAGACGCCGGGTGTTGACGAAAATCAGCGTGGTGCGGTGTTCGCGGGCAAACTCGGCGAGGCGATCGTAGACCAGTTCCCAGACGTCGTTGGCCATCACTGCTGACAACGGCACCGGCGGCACTTCAATGCCCAGGTCCCGCGGGCGGGCGTGGCCGATGTCGATGATCTCGCAGGGCCGATCGGTGCCGACCAGAAACCGCGCCACGGCGTCGATGGGTTTTTGCGTGGCGGACAAACCGATGCGGGTCAGCGGTTCGGCGCACAGGGCCTGCAAGCGTTCGAGGCTCAGCGCCAGGTGGCTGCCGCGCTTGCTGGCGGCGATCGCATGGATTTCGTCGACGATCACCGTGCGTGTGGTGCCGAGCATTTTGCGTCCGGACTCGGAGCCGAGCAGCACGTACAGCGATTCCGGGGTGGTCACCAGAATGTGCGGCGCGCTTTTGCGCATGGCGACGCGCTCTTTTTGCGGGGTGTCGCCGGTGCGCACGGCCGTGGTGATCTGCAATTCGGGCTGGCCCATCTGGCGCAACTGCTCGGTGATCCCCGCCAGCGGGTTCTGCAGGTTGATGCGGATGTCGTTGGACAACGCCTTGAGCGGCGAAACGTAGACCACCAGGGTCTCGTCTGGCAGGCCGTCGGGGTTTTCCAGGCCACGGTGGACGAGGTCGTCGAGCACGGCGAGGAACGCGGTAAGGGTTTTGCCGGAACCGGTGGGCGCGGCGATCAGCGTCGAGCGGCGCTGGCGGATCAACGGCCACGCGCGGGCCTGAGCGGCGGTGACCGTCGGGAAGGTGCTGCTGAACCAGGCGCTGACGGCGGGGTGGAAGCCTGCCAGGGCGGCGTCCTTGGGGATGGGCAGATTCATGCTTAAGTTATGCGGGTGGTCATCCGAAGATGCAAGTTTTCCAGACCGGCTGATAACCCTGTGGCGAGGGGGCTTGCCCCCGTCGGGGCGCGAAGCGGCCCCGCTTTTCGACCCTTTCGCCTATCAATGTTTACGACGGCTTCACAGCCGGACGGGGGCAAGCCCCTCGCCACAGGAAACCGGGTGAATCCCGGCGATCTACACTTTACGGGTGACGGTTGCGCACTAAACCCGCAAAATGCAACGATTCCGGCAATTATCGACGACGGCGCCATACCGGCCGTCGCTAAAGCCATCGTTCCAATCAGACTGGGCCTGCTGACTCTATGCGAATGCGCCTTATGTTACTGGGCGGCGGAAATGCCCTTGGGCAGGCGCTGATTCGCCTCGGTGCAGAGGAAGACATCGGTTTCCTCGCCCCCCGCCCGCCAGAAGACGGCTGGGACGCCGCGAGCCTGACGCAACTGCTCGACGACACCCGTCCGGATGCGTTGATCAACCTCGCCTACTATTTCGACTGGTTTCAGGCCGAAACCGTCAGCGAAAGCCGTCTGGCCGGCCAGGAACGCGCCATCGAGCGGCTGGCCGAGCTGTGCCAGCACCACAACATCATCCTCGTGCAGCCGTCCAGTTACCGAGTGTTCGACGGTTCGCGGGCAACCGCCTACAGCGAAAAAGACGAGCCGGTGCCGCTGGGCCTGCGCGGTCAGGCGCTGTGGCGCATCGAACAAAGTGTTCGGGCCACTTGCCCGCAGCACGTGCTGTTGCGTTTCGGCTGGCTGCTCGATGACAGCCCTGACGGCACTCTCGGGCGCTTCCTCGCCCGCGCCGAACAGCCGGACGAGTTGCTGATGGCCGATGATCGCCGGGGCAACCCGACCCCGGTGGATGATGCCGCGCGAGTGATCATTTCGGTGCTCAAGCAACTCGATTGCGCGGCGCCGCTGTGGGGCACGTACCATTACGCCGGCCACGAGGCGACCACGCCGTTGGCCCTCGGTCAGGCGATTCTGAGCGAAGCGCGCAACCTGCATCCGCTGGCGATCGAAGCACCCACCGCCCAGGCGCATGCCGCACGGCCAGACGCCGCCGAGGAGCCGCAGCACGCGGTGCTCGCCTGCAAGAAAATTCTGCACACTTTCGGGATCAAGCCCCGCGCCTGGCGCGCTGCGCTCCCGGCTTTACTGGATAGGTTTTATCGTCATGGCTGAAGGCCCTGTTTTAATCACCGGCGGCGCCGGTTTCATCGGCTCGCACCTGACGGATGCGTTGCTCGCCGCGGGTCACTCGGTGCGGATTCTCGATGATCTGTCGACCGGCAAACGCGCCAACCTGCCACTGGACAACCCGAAGGTCGAGCTGATCGTCGGTGACGTCGCCGACGCCGCGCTGGTCGCGCAGGCGATGCAAGGCTGCAGCGCGGTGGCGCATCTGGCGGCAGTGGCTTCGGTTCAGGCTTCGGTGGATGACCCGGTGAAGACTCACCAGAGCAATTTCATCGGCACCTTGAATGTCTGCGAAGCCATGCGCCAGGTCGGGGTCAAGCGCGTGCTCTACGCATCGAGCGCGGCTGTATACGGCAACAACGGCGAAGGCGAGTCCATTGACGAGGACACGCCAAAGGCCCCGCTGACCCCGTATGCCTCAGACAAGCTGGCCGGCGAACATTATTTCGATTTCTACCGTCGCCAGCATGGTCTGGAACCGGTGATCTTCCGTTTCTTCAACATCTTCGGCCCGCGCCAGGATCCATCCTCGCCGTACTCCGGGGTCATCAGCATCTTCAGCGAGCGGGCGCAGAAAGGCCTGCCGATCACCGTCTTCGGCGACGGCGAGCAGACGCGTGATTTCCTCTACGTCGAGGATCTGGTCGATGTGCTGGTGCAGGCGATCGAAAAGCCTGAAGTGGAGGTCGGCGCGATGAACGTCGGCTGGAATCAGGCGATGAACCTCAAGCAGATGCTGCAAGCGCTGCAGGAAGTGGTCGGCGAACTGCCCCCGATCAGCTACGGCCCGGCGCGCTCCGGTGACATCCGTCATTCGCGGGCGAACAACGCTCGTTTGCTCGAGCGCTTCAAGCTGCCAGAGCCGACGCCGATGCGCGTGGGGCTGGCGCGATTGCTGGGACGCTAAGTTCCTATTGCCACAAAAAAAGGCGTCCAGAGCGGACGCCTTTTTTTGTGGCCGGAAATCGCTCTGATGGCGACATACTTCCTGCAGACAAGAGACTTGTGGCGAGGGGGCAAGCCCTCTCACCACAGTTATTTACTCTCACTGCAATAGCCAGGTTCACCACCACGTGAACGTTCTTTGTCGATCTGCCTTAGAACTTGTAGCCCAGACCCACCATGTACACAAATGGATCGACATCAACATTCACTTTGGCACGGGTGCCCGGAGCCACGGCGTTGTTCTCGACGGTGGCGCGGGTGTCGATGTCGATGTAGCGCACTTGGGCGTTGAGCATGATGTTGTCGGTCAGCATGTAGTCGGCACCAACCTGCCAGGCCAGGCCCCAGGAGTTTTTCGCCTTGAAGTTGCTGAAGCCGTTGGACTGGGCTTCGCTGCCGACGTGTTCGTCGTAGATCCAGGTGTAGTTGATGCCGCCGCCGATGTACGGCTGGAATGGCGACTTCGCATCCAGCGGGTAGTACACGACGCTGAGGGTTGGCGGCAGGTGTTTCAGGGTGCCGAGTTTGCCGTTGGCGGCTGGCAGTGCGGTGCCTTTGAGTTTGACGTCATGCTCGAACGGGGAAGCTGCCAGCAACTCGATACCGATGTTGTTGGTCAGCATGTAAGCGAAGTTCAGACCCAGTTGGGTGTCGCTGCTCATGGTCGCCTTGCCGCCCAGGTTGGTGCCACTCAACGGACCCTGATCGACCTTGACGCTGGAGCTGTCGGCCTTCGGGTTGACGGTGATCGCACCGGCGCGAACGATGATGTCGCCGGCTTCGTGGGCGTGGGCGAGCGGGGCTGCGAGCG
Organism: Pseudomonas serboccidentalis; assembly: GCF_028830055.1. NCBI lineage: Bacteria > Pseudomonadati > Pseudomonadota > Gammaproteobacteria > Pseudomonadales > Pseudomonadaceae > Pseudomonas > Pseudomonas serboccidentalis. The sequence goes on along the minus strand of NZ_CP101655.1, from coordinate 2,875,687 downwards.
CGAATGCAAACAGCGAAGCGCTGAGCAAGGACTTGTTCATGGGAGCTCCAGAAGGACGTTAAAGATGTCTGATGTCCTATGGTACGAAGCCGACTGATACGGTCTGTTGACTCAGCTCAATGAAACAGTGATGGCCCCAAAAGATCGCAGCCTTCGGCAGCGCCTACAGTTGAAATGCGATCCCCCTGTAGGCGCTGCCGAAGGCTGCGATCTTTTGACTTTAAAAACTGCCGGGAATTATTCCGGCAGCTCATACACATAGATCTTGTCCGCCGCCATCTGATACCCGGCATCGGCCAGTTCGCTGGTGGACGCCTTGACCTGTAACGGTCCCTCGACCCAGTACGGCTGATACAGCTCGTCGAGCTTCACGCCCAGCTCGCTTTTCACATGCACGATCTGGTTCGACGGCGGTGGCGGTACGTGGATGCAGGCGCCGAAGTACGGCACCAGCAGGAAGTCCGTGGTGCGCCCCTCTTCGTTGACTTCCAGCGGCACGATGTACCCCGGCAGGCGAATGTTCTGGCCGTCGAGGCTCTGCACCACCGGCGCGTTGGGCATGTCCTGCTTGGCGGCCGGCGCGGACTCGGCCGAGAGCGCGTCGCCCATCTTCGACAGGTCGTGCAACGGCGTCATGTTCGGCACTTCCGGCGCAGCGTCCGGCGGGATCATCTCCGACCAGGTCAGGTCTTTCGGCGCCGCTGCCCACACGGGCAGGGCAACCAGCAACAGCAGCGCAAGCACGGCGCGGGGCATGGTGAACATCCTCATAAACGGATCGACAGGCCATCGGCCAATGATTGGCGATACGCGCGCCAGGCCGGCACGCTGCCCATCAGCAGCGCGGCTGCCAGAATGCCACCGAGCAGCGTCCATTCATACTCGCTCGGCCATGCCAGCGGCAGATACAGCCCGTAATTGGCTTGCACATAACCCTGCGCGGCGGCGATGCCGATGTACAGCAACGCCAGCCCGGCGATCACCCCGGTCAACGCCAGGGCGAAGGCTTCCAGCACCAGCAGGCTTGCGATGTGCCACGGCCGCGCACCGACCGAGCGCAGAATTGCCATCTCCCGGCGACGCTCGTTGAGGCTGGTGAGAATCGCCGTGAGCATGCCGATCAACCCGGTCAGCACCACGAACAGAGAGACCACGAACAGCGCTTTTTCAGCGGTGCTCATCAGGCTCCACAACTCTTGCAAGGCCACGCCCGGGAGGATTGCCAGCATCGGTTCGCCACGGTATTCGTTGATTTCGCGTTGCAGGGCGAAGGTGGAAATCTTGCTGTTGAGGCCGAGCATGAACGCGGTGATCGCCTGTGGCGTCAGGTCCATGTTGCGCGCCTGATCGGCACTGATCCGCCCATTGCCCCGGGCCGGCACGCCGTTGTGCCAGTCGATGTGAATCGCTTCCATGCCGCCGAGGCTGATGTGCAGCGTGCGGTCTACCGGCGTACCGGTGCGCTTGAGAATGCCGACCACGGTGAACGGTTTGTCATCGTGTTTGACCAGACTGATCGCCGCCACGCCATGGGCCAGCACCAGTTTGTCGCCGAGCTTGTAGTGCAGCGCATCGGCCACTTCGGCGCCGAGCACCACTTCGAACGGGTCGGTGGCAAACGCCCGGCCATCGGCCAGTTCCAGATGCTGCTGGCGGCCGTACTGGTAATGCTCGAAATACGCCTCGGTGGTGCCCATCACCCGGTAGCCGCGATGCGAGTCGCCGAGGGACATCGGGATCGCCCACTTCACTTTCGGGTTGCTGGCGAAGTGTTCGAAGCTGTCCCAGCGGATGTTGTTGGTCGCGTTGCCGATGCGGAACACCGAGTACAGCAGCAGGTTCACCGAACCGGAGCGGGCGCCGACGATCAGGTCGGTGCCGCTGATGGTGCTGGCGAAACTGGCTTTGGCCTCGGTGCGTACGCGCTCGACGGCGAGCAGCAGGCACACCGACAGGGCAATGGCGAACGCGGTGAGCAGGGCGGTGAAACGGCGGTTGGCCAGGCTGGCCATGGCCAGACGAAACAGATACATCTCAGACCTCGGCAGACGTGGCGGCGCGATTGAGCTCGGCCAGGGACAGATGACGGTCGAACAGCGGCGCAAGGCTCTGGTCGTGGCTGACGAACAACAGGCTCGATCCGGCCTCGCGGCATTCGGCGAACAACAGGCGAATGAAGTTTTCCCGGGCGTCGTAATCCAGCGCCGAGGTCGGCTCGTCGGCGATCACCAGTTCCGGTTGGCCGATCAAGGCGCGGGCGGCAGCAACACGCTGTTGCTGGCCGATCGACAACGAATCTGCGCGACGGCTGAGGATGCTTTCATCCTTCAAACCCAAGTGCGCGAGGAGGGTGGCGGCGGCTTGATCAACGCTGCCGTGGCGCTGTTTCGCCCGTTCGGCACGCAGTTTGGAGAAGTGGCAGGGCAACTCGACGTTCTCGCGTACCGAGAGAAACGGCAGCAGGTTGAACTGCTGAAAGATGTAGCCGGTGTGATCGACACGAAAGCGGTCGCGGGCGCCGGCACCCAGTTCGGTCAGTTCCTGGCCGAGCAGGCGAATGCTGCCGCGTCCGGGTTTCTGCACGCCGCCGAGCAGGCCGAGCAGGGTGGTCTTGCCACTGCCGCTGGGGCCTTTGAGGAACAGGGTTTCGCCCGGCTCCAGGCGAAACGCCGGGATGTCCAGCAGCGGCGGGTGACCGGGCCAGTTAAAGCCCAGGTCGGACAGTTCGATGAGTGCTTGGGTCATGGCACCAGTTTCATGGTTGTACACAGAACCCCTGTAGGAGCTGCCGAAGGCTGCGATCTTTTGATCTTGCTTCTAAAAAGATCAGGATCAAAAGATCGCAGCCTTCGGCAGCTCCTACAGGAGATTTTTCAGACAATCAGAATTTCAGGGCAGCGGCCTTGGCCGTCACTTCGGTACCTTGCTGGCCACTGGCGCTGATCAGTTGTACCTGAATTTTCTGGGTCGCCGGGAAGGTCTTGAAAATGTTCGCGAGGTCGAGGGTCTTCAGCGCACCCGGGGTCGCGCAGCTGAATTGATAGTGCGCGTGGATTTCGCTGTGATCGTGGTGATGCGCTTCACCGCCCTTGGCATCTTCGTCGTGATCATCATCGTCATGCTCGTCAGCATCCGGCTTGTCGCCGAACAGCGGGCTTTCCAGTTCCTGGCTGGCCACTTTGCAACCGGCTGCGGCCGGCAGGTTGAACAGTGCCAGCGGGTTTTCCAGTTTCGTGCGAGCGGCCACGACCTTGGCCTTGTCGGCGTCGGTGGTGGCAGCGTGTTCGAAGCCGACCAGGTTCATCGCCGGGCTTTCCAGTTCCAGCTCCAGAGTCTGGCCGTCGAGTGCGGCGTTCAGGCGACCGACACCATGTTCATGGGCGCCGAGGCTGCCGTGCTCGTGGTCATGATCGTGTTCATCGGCGGCGTGGGCGATGGCCAGCGGCAACAGGGCAAACGGCAAAGCGAGCAGCAGACGACGCATGGCGGTCTCCGGAAAGTAAAGTGAAGAGTTTGTTATGTAATCTTATAACGAAAGTGCGCAGAGTTTGCCCGCCTGCTTGGCGTTGCACAAGTCCCGTGGGAGCATGCAGGTCAGAAAAGTGCAGGAGCAAAGCAGATGTTGCGGATACGCGGAACCGTTGGCGCGATGCCGGTGGATTTGACGGTGGAGCTGGATGACAGCGATTGGGCGAAGCTCGGCGCAGCGCTGGGGGCGCAGTCGCAGAGCGAGCAGTCGCCAGCGGCATCGCTGACGCCAACAGCGAAACCGCAGAATCAGGACGATGCAGTGTGGCAAGTCGCGCAGGACCTGTTGCGCAAGGCCGGAAAGCTCAGCGGGCCGGACCTGCTGGAGCAGCTTGAGGGTTTGACCGGCAGCGCGGCGGCGGGCAAACGGCTGCTGGTGCGCTTGCGCCACAGTTCGCAGGTGAAAGTGGTGAGCAGCGGGGATACGCCGCTCTACAGCTGGGTCGAGTGAGCCGCAAAAGATCGCAGCCTGCGGCAGCTCCTATATGAGTCGATGCGTCACCCGTTTTACGGATGAACACTGAACCTGTAGGAGCTGCCGCAGGCTGCGATCTTTTGATCTTAATAAAGCGCGGCGAACACCTTACGGCGGTAAGCGGTTACCAACGGGTGATCGTTGCCCAGCAGTTCGAACACTTGCAGCAGGGTCTTGTGCGGCAGACCTTCGCCGTAGCTGCGATTGCGGATGAACAGCTTGAGCAAGGCCTCCAGCGCCGCCTCGTATTGCTGACGCGCCAGTTGCTGGATCGCCAGTTGATACACCGCCTCGTCGTCCTGTGGATTCTGTGCAAGACGCGCCTTGAGGTCGGCAGCATCCGGCAAGTCACGGGCCAGACCGAGGAACTTGATCTGCGCCTTGGCCCCGGCCAATGCAGCCTTGTGCTCATCGCTCTTGACCGCGTCGAGTACGGTTTGCGCTTCGCCCAACTCGCCGCGCTCGGTCAGGCAGCGGGCGTAGAGAATCAGCGCCTTGGCGTTGCTGTTGTCTTCGGTGAGCATCACCACCAGAGCCGCTTCGGCATCGGCGAAACGCCCTTCATCGAACAGCGCCTGAGCCTGTTCGAACGGATCGGAGGCGGCTGGCGGCGGCATCTGCACATGCGGTTCGAGCAGGGCACGCACGGCGGATTCCGGCTGCGCACCGGCAAAACCGTCGACCGGTTGACCGTCCTTGAACAGCACTACGGTCGGCAGGCTGCGAATGCCGAAGCGGGCAACGATGTCCTGCTCGATGTCGCAGTTGACCTTGGCCAGCAGCAGTTCGCCCTGATAGCTCTCGGCAATGCCCTGCAGCATCGGCATCAGCGCCTTGCACGGTGCACACCACTCGGCCCAGAAATCCACCAGCACCGGTTTGTTGAAGGAAGCCTCGATCACCGACTGGTCGAAATCGGCAGTCGTGGCGTCGAAGATGTACGGCGTTTGCTGACTCATGGGGGATCTCTTTTAAGCGTCAATGAACGCACTATAAGGGGTGGCGCAAAAGATCGCATTCCCACTGTAGGAGCTGCCGAAGGCTGCGATCTTTTAAGCATTTCAATTACGCCGCGCGTGATACAGGCTCACATGCCGAAACTCTTCCGGCTCCGCCAGATCCGGCAAGGTCATCGCCTCGAGCATTTCGATCCGCTCGTACAATGGATGACGAAAATCCCGAACCCGCGAATCCGCCACCAGCGCTTCACGGCCACGGCTGAGGAACGCATCGAGCAGCGGCAGGTTCTCGCGGTCGTACAGCACGTCCGCCACCAGGATCAGATCGAAGCGATCGGCCTCGGCGAAGAAGTCCGTCGAATAACTCATTTGCACCTTGTTGAGCCGGGCATTGGCCTGGCACGCGGCAATCGCCAGTGGATCGAGATCACAGGCCACCACCTCCAGCGCACCAGCCTTCACCGCGGCAATCCCGGCAATGCCTGAACCCGCGCCGAAATCCAGCACCCGCTTGCCGCGCACCCATTCCGGGAATTCGGCCAGATAACGCGCCACCGCCAGACCGCTGGCCCAGCAGAAGCTCCAATACGGCGGCTCATGGAGGATGCGGCGGGTTTCGTCGGGGCTGAACTCACGGTGCATGTTGTCGCCGTCGATCAGCCACAGCTGCAAATCGGTGCCCGGCAATGCACAGGCCTTGAGCCGCGCATCACCGAGCAATTCACCTAACGCCTGTTGCAGGTCGAGCGGTGCCGTCATGGTGCTTTGACAAATTGCAGCTGGCCCAGCGCCTGTGTGGTCGGCTGGGTGATGGTTTGTGACGGCAGGTGCAGGATCAACTGGCCCGACTGCGTGGCACGTCCGCGCAACTCAACTCGCGCGCCGGCCGGAAATGCCTCGGGGTTGAAGCGCAGGCGAAACGGCAGGGTCTGGTTGTTACCGATCAGGCTGGAACTGGCGAGCAATTGCTGCGGACGCGACTTTTCGTCGATTACCAGCAGCGCCAGTTCGACTTCGGCACCGGTCGGTACACCTTGCAAAGTGCCGCTCAGTTCACGTTGATAGGCTGGCAGCGGGCCCAGGTCGGCGGCCTCCCGGGCTTTTTTCTGCGCCTGTTGCGGCGCAGGCCCTGGTGTCGGCGGTTGCGGCTTGGGCTTGTCGCTGCCGCAGGCCACCAGCAGGGCGAAAAGACTGAGCAAAACGAGCGGTCGTAGCGGCATTGGCAGCTCCAGAAAATGAAATCCATGGATCAAACGATCATGGCAGTCTGTATACCGCAAACCCTATGGCTTGTCTTGCCACCGGGATGCGCTACCATGGCCCTCCCTTTTTTTGTTGCCAGCCACCATGCACTGTCCCTTCTGCGGTGCCAACGACACCAAGGTCATTGACTCGCGTCTGGTCGCCGAGGGCGAACAGGTGCGCCGCCGGCGTGAATGCCTGGCCTGCGGCGAACGTTTCACGACGTTCGAGACGGCCGAACTGGTGTTGCCGCGCCTGATCAAAACCGACGGCAGCCGCCAACCGTTCGACGAAGAAAAACTCCGCGCCGGCATGCAACGCGCCCTGGAGAAACGTCCGGTGAGCGTCGAGCGCCTCGAATCCTCTCTGGTCCACATCAAGCACAAGCTGCGCGCCACCGGCGAGCGCGAGGTCAAATCTCTCGTGGTCGGCGAACTGGTGATGGCCGAACTGCAAAAGCTCGATGAGGTCGCCTATATCCGCTTCGCTTCGGTGTACAAGCGCTTTCAGGACCTCAACGAGTTCCGCGAAGAGATCGACCGCCTCGCCCGCGAACCGGTGAAAGAATGACTAGCGCCGCCGAGCAGGCCATCCTCGACGCGCATTTCATGGCGCGCGCGCTGGAGCTGGCGCGCAAGGGCCACTACACCACGCACCCCAATCCTCGGGTGGGCTGCGTGATCGTGCGCGACGGGCAGATTGTCGGCGAAGGCTTCCACGAGCGTGCCGGCGAACCCCACGCCGAAGTCCACGCCCTGCGCGCCGCCGGTGAACTGGCCCGGGGCGCGACGGCTTACGTCACCCTTGAGCCGTGCAGCCACCATGGCCGCACGCCGCCGTGCGCCGATGCGCTGGTGAATGCCGGGGTGGGCCGGGTGGTCGCCGCGATGCGCGATCCGAACCCGCAGGTGGCCGGGCGTGGTTTGCAGCGGCTGACCGATGCCGGCATCGCCACGCAAAGCGGCGTGCTGGAAGCCGAGGCACGCAAGCTCAATCAAGGTTTTCTGAAACGCATGGAGCACGGCTTGCCGTTCGTGCGGGTCAAGCTGGCGATGAGTCTCGACGGTCGCACAGCGATGGAAAGCGGCGAGAGCCAATGGATCACCGGCCCGGCCGCCCGTTCGGCCGTGCAGCGTCTGCGCGCGCAGGCCAGTGTGGTGCTGACCGGCGCCGACACCGTGCTGGCCGACGGTGCTCGCCTGACCGTGCGTGCCGACGAGTTGGGCCTGGATGCCGAGCAAACTGCCCTGGCCATGAGCCGTCCGCCGCTGCGGGTGCTGATCGACGGGCGCCTGCGGGTGCCGCTGGATGCGCCGTTCTTCAAGGCCGGGCCGGCGCTGGTCGCCACCTGCATGGCGGTTGAAGAGCAATATGCCAACGGCCCGGAATGCCTGATCGTGCCGGGTGATGACGGTCAGGTCGATCTGCATCAGTTGCTCATCGAACTGGCCAACCGTGGCGTCAACGAAGTGCTGGTCGAGGCTGGCCCGCGTCTGGCCGGTGCGTTTGCGCAGCTCGGTCTGGTCGACGAGTTCGTGATCTTCATCGCCGGCAAGTTCCTCGGCTCCACGGCGCGTCCGCTGCTGGACTGGCCGCTGACCTATATGAAGGATGCTGCGCAGCTGAAAATCACTGAAATCCGCGCGGTTGGCGATGACTGGCGAGTCACTGCGACGCCGGTCCTTTCGGCGAGCGTATAATTCCCGGCCATCGCCTTAGCGCTGGCTTCGTTCTCAAGGAGAACCCCATGTTTACCGGCATCATCGAATCCATCGGCAGTATCCGTGCACTGACCCCCAAGGGCGGTGATGTGCGGGTACACGTCGAAACCGGCAAGCTCGACCTGAGCGACGTCAAACTCGGCGACAGCATCGCGGTCAACGGCGTGTGCCTGACGGCGGTTGAACTGCCGGGCAACGGCTTCGCCGCCGACGTCAGCCGCGAAACCCTTGACTGCACCGCCATGAATGACCTGAAAAGCGGCAGCCCGGTCAATCTGGAAAAGGCCCTGACCCCGACCACCCGTCTCGGCGGGCATTTGGTCAGCGGTCACGTCGACGGTGTCGGCGAAGTGGTCTCGCGCAGCGACAATGCTCGCGCCGTGGAATTTCGTATCCGCGCGCCGAAGGAGCTGGCCAAGTACATCGCCCATAAAGGCTCGATCACTGTCGACGGCACCAGCCTCACCGTGAACGCGGTCGATGGCGCCGAATTCCTGCTGACGATCATTCCGCACACCCTGAGCGAAACCATCATGGCGTCCTACAAGCCGGGCCGCCGGGTGAACCTGGAAGTCGACTTGCTGGCGCGTTATCTGGAGCGCCTGCTTATGGGTGACAAGGCCGCAGAGCCTGCATCGGGTGGCACGATCACTGAAAGCTTTCTGGCCCAAAACGGCTACCTCAAATCCTGAAGCTCTAAATTCGAAAGAAGGGGGGTGCCTTGTGGCGCTCAATAGCATCGAAGAACTGGTTGAAGACATCCGCCAAGGCAAGATGGTCATCCTCATGGATGACGAAGACCGCGAGAACGAAGGCGACCTGATCATGGCCGCCGAATGCTGCAAGGCCGAGCACATCAACTTCATGGCCAAGCACGCCCGCGGCCTGATCTGCATGCCGATGAGCCGCGAGCGCTGTGAACTGTTGAAGCTGCCATTGATGGCGCCACGCAACGGTTCCGGTTTCGGCACCAAGTTCACCGTGTCGATCGAAGCTGCCGAAGGTGTCACCACCGGGATCTCCGCCGCCGACCGTGCGCGCACCGTGCAAGCGGCTGCCGCCAAAGACGCCAAGGCTGAAGACATTGTCAGCCCGGGCCACATCTTCCCGCTGATGGCCCAGGCCGGTGGCACCCTGGCCCGCGCCGGTCACACCGAAGCCGCCTGCGACCTGGCGCGCATGGCCGGTTTTGAGCCCAGCGGTGTGATCTGCGAAGTGATGAACGACGACGGCACCATGTCCCGTCGCGCCGAGCTGGAAGCGTTCGCGGCCGAACACAACATCAAGATCGGCACCATCGCCGACCTGATTCACTACCGGATGATCCACGAACGTACCGTTCAGCGGATTGCCGAGCAGCCGCTGGACAGCGAACTGGGCCAATTCAACCTGGTGACCTATCGTGATTCGGTGGAAGGCGACGTGCACATGGCCCTCACGCTGGGCACGGTTTGCGCCGAAGAACCGACCCTGGTTCGTGTGCACAACATGGACCCGCTGCGTGACCTGCTGATGGTCAAGCAACCGGGCCGCTGGAGCCTGCGCGCCGCGATGGCCGCGGTCGCCGAGGCCGGCAGTGGTGTGGTGTTGTTGCTCGGTCACCCGCTGGACGGCGACGTGCTGCTGGCGCACATCCGCGAAACCGCTGATCAGGCGGCGGTGAAAAAACCGACCACCTACAGCATCGTCGGTGCCGGTTCGCAGATCCTGCGCGACCTCGGTGTGCGCAAAATGCGCCTGATGTCGGCACCGATGAAATTTAATGCGATATCCGGTTTCGATCTGGAAGTTGTAGAATACGTGCCCTCCGAATAATGACCCGGTGAATTCGGCATTGTTGACGTAGATCGATTGTGGCGAGGGAGCTTGCTCCCGCTTGGGTGCGCAGCGCCCACCAAAGGGGCCGCTACGCTGCCCAGCGGGGCGCAAACTCCCTCGCCACAGGTTCGTCATTGAGCAGCAATGCGGGGTTTCCGGCCATGAAATCGTGGCTAATATCACTGAGGGATGCGTACGAGACGCGTCCCGGCTCTTTAAGAGATCTGACGAATGACCCTGAAGACCATCGAAGGTACCTTCATCGCCCCTAAAGGCCGCTACGCTCTGGTAGTGGGCCGTTTCAACAGCTTCGTGGTTGAAAGCCTGGTCAGCGGTGCAGTTGATGCCCTGGTTCGCCACGGCGTGAGCGAAAGCGACATCACCATCATCCGCGCACCTGGCGCCTTCGAAATCCCGCTGGTTGCGCAGAAAGTCGCCCAGAAAGGTGAGTTCGCAGCCATCATCGCCCTCGGCGCGGTCATTCGTGGCGGCACCCCGCACTTCGAATACGTGGCAGGCGAGTGCACCAAGGGCCTGGCCCAGGTGTCCATGGAATTCGGCGTACCGGTCGCTTTCGGCGTCCTGACCGTTGATTCCATCGAGCAAGCCATCGAACGTTCCGGCACCAAGGCCGGTAACAAAGGTGCTGAAGCTGCCCTGTCCGCTCTGGAAATGGTCAGCCTGCTGGCGCAGTTGGAGGCCAAGTGATTAGCGACGAAAGCGATCGTTTCAACCCGCGCGATCCAAAACCTGCGGCCGCCGGCAAGCCATCGAAAAGCGTCAAGCGCCGCGAAGCCCGTCAGCTCGCGACTCAGGCCCTGTACCAATGGCACATGGCCAAGCAGTCGCTGAACGAGATCGAAGCGCAGTTCCGGGTCGATAACGATTTCACCGATGTCGATGGCGCCTACTTCCGCGAGATCCTGCACGGGGTTCCTCAGTTCAAAAGCGAAATCGACACCGCGCTCAAGCCTTGTCTGGACATCGAAATCGAAGAGCTGGATCCGGTTGAACTGGCGGTTCTGCGCCTGTCCACCTGGGAACTGCTCAAGCGCGTCGACGTGCCGTACCGCGTTGTGATCAACGAAGGTATCGAACTGGCGAAAGTTTTCGGTTCGACCGACGGCCACAAGTTCGTCAACGGCGTACTCGACAAGCTGGCTCCGCGCCTGCGTGAAGCTGAAGTGAAGGCGTTCAAGCGCTGATTGGCGCTTGAGCACTTTTCTCAGCCATGGGCGAATTTGAGCTGATCCGCAATTTCTTCGCCGCCGCGCCTTGTGCGCAGGGCGGCGAGGGCGTTGCACTGGGGATCGGCGACGACTGCGCCTTGCTGGCGGTTCCCCCCGGGGAACAGCTGGCGATTTCCACCGATACGCTGGTGGCCGGCGTGCATTTCGCCGATCCCTGCGATCCGTTTCTGCTCGGTCAGCGCTCGCTGGCCGTTGCGGTCAGCGACCTGGCCGCCATGGGCGCCACGCCCCTAGCCTTTACCCTTGCCCTGACGGTGCCGACGGTGACAGCCGATTGGCTGCAAGCCTATGCCCGCGGTTTGAACCGCATGGCGCAAAGCTGCGGCGTGGCGCTGGTCGGCGGCGACACCACGCGTGGGCCGTTGAGCCTGACGGTCACGGTGTTCGGTCGCGTCCCGGCCGGCCAGGCGTTGACGCGCAGCGGTGCGCAACCGGGGGATCTGCTGTGTGTCGGCGGTGAGCTGGGCAACGCCGCCGGGGCCTTGCCGCTGGTGCTCGGCCAGCGCGAAGCCGAACCGGACATCGCCCAGCCATTGCTCGATCATTACTGGTCGCCGCAGCCGCAATTGGCGCTCGGTCAGGCGTTGCGTGGCAAAGCCACTTCGGCGCTGGATATCTCCGACGGCCTGCTCGCCGACTGCGGGCATATCGCTCTGGCGTCACAGGTGCGGCTTGAGGTTGAACGCGAGCGCGTACCGTTGTCGAACGCTTTGGTGGCGTTTCTCGGTCAGCGTGGCGCGGAACGGGCGGCGTTGAGCGGCGGCGATGACTACGTGCTGGCCTTCACGTTACCGTCCGTCGAGTTGCCGGCGTTGCTCGCCGATGGCTGGCCGATCCATGTGATCGGGCGGGTAGCGCAGGGCCAGGGTGTGGTGCTGCTGGATCGCGAAGGACATGACATCACCCCGCAAATCCGGGGTTATCAACATTTTCAGGAGACACCGTGACAGATCACCCGAAACAGGTTCCGGCCGAATTCGTTCCGCCGTCGGTCTGGCGCAATCCCTGGCATTTCCTCGCGTTCGGCTTCGGTTCCGGCACCCTGCCGAAAGCGCCGGGCACGTGGGGTTCGTTAGTTGCGCTACCCTTTATCCCGTTGTGGCAGATGCTGCCCGACTGGGGTTACTGGCTGATGCTCGGGATCACCATGCTGTTCGGCTTCTGGCTGTGCGGCAAGGTCGCCGACGATCTGCGGGTCCACGACCACGAAGGCATCGTCTGGGACGAGATGGTCGGGATGTGGATCACCCTGTGGCTGGTGCCGGAAGGCTGGTACTGGTTGCTGGCCGGTTTCCTGATGTTCCGTTTCTTCGACATTCTCAAGCCATGGCCGATCCGCTGGATCGACCGGCATGTCCACGGTGGCGTCGGCATCATGCTCGACGACGTGCTGGCCGGCGTGTTCGCCTGGTTGGCGATGCAGGGGCTGGTGTGGATTTTCGCCTGATCCGGATGGTCAGGGTTAAGTGAGGAGACTAGGGATGGCTCGACGCTGGCTGGCGCTGGTGTTTATGACCGTGCTGGGCGCTGTCGCCAGTGCGCAGGAAGCTGCGCACCCGCCGTCGGTCATCCACCTGGCCAGCGAAGAATGGGCAGACTACACCGCTGCCGACGGTCATGGCCTGGGCTGGGACGTGCTGCGCAAGGTGTTCGAGCCCGCCGGGGTGAAACTCGACATTCGCAGCGAGCCATATACCCGCTCGGTCGGGCTGGCAGAGCGCGGCGAAGTCGACGCCTGCGTCGGCTCCTATCGTGACGAGGACAGTAGCCTGCTGTATCCGCGCTGGAATTTCGACACCGATCACATCTACGCCCTGGGCCTGGCGAGCAGTCCGCTACCGACCCTGGAAACGCTTGGCAGCTATCGACTGGCCTGGGTTCGCGGTTACGACTATCAGAACTATCTGCCCAATGTGCGCAACTACAATGAAGTCATCCGGCGTACCGGGATCCTGTCGATGCTCACCCACAACCGCGCCGACTATTACATCGACGCGCTGACCGAAATCGATTACGTGGCAGACAGGGCCAAGGATCCTGCGCAGTTTCGCAAGACTCATATCGCCGAGCTGCCGCTGTACCTGTGCTTCGCCGATACCCCGCAAGCACGCACGCTGATGGCGTTGTTCGACAAGCGCATGGAGCAGTTGGTGAAGAGCGGCGAGCTGAAGCCTGTTTTCGAGAAGTGGAAGCAGCCGTATCCGTTCGCTACGGGAGCGGCGAATCCCCTGTAGGAGCTGCGGCACGCTGCGATCTTTTGATCTTGATTCTGAAAAAGCAGATCAAAGATCGCAGCCTCGTTTCACTCGACAGCTCGTACAGGAATCTATGTCGACCGGGTTGTTATCTAACTTTTTGATCGTTATGCCCGACAATTCAGCCTAAGCGTCTGCAGGCACCTGCTGTTACAATGCCGGCCTGCGAATCTTCAGACTTTTTAGATCAGGAGCACACCGGTGCCTGTCGTTTTTGTCGCCGCTTCCAAGCTGCCAACGCCTTTTGCGCAATTCACCATGCACGGTTTTCTCGATGAAGCCACCGGCCGCGAGCACGTTGTGCTGAGCCTGGGTGAAATTGACGACGGTGCCCCGGTTCTCGGCCGGTTGCACTCCGAGTGCCTGACCGGTGATGCCCTGTTCAGCCAGCGCTGCGACTGCGGCTCGCAACTCGAAGCGGCGCTCAAGGCCATCGCCCGCGAAGGCCGTGGCGTGCTGCTGTACCTGCGCCAGGAAGGGCGCGGCATCGGTCTGCTGAACAAGATCCGCGCCTACGAGTTGCAGGACGGCGGCGCCGACACCGTGGAAGCCAACGAGCGTCTGGGCTTTGCCGCCGACCAGCGCGATTACGCCATGTGCCTGCCGATGCTGGAGCATCTGGGCGTGAAGTCCCTGCGCCTGATGACCAACAACCCGCGCAAGGTCAAAGCCCTGACCGACATGGGCATCGTTGTCGCCGAGCGTGTGCCGCTGCACACCGGCCACAACCCGCACAACAAACTGTACCTGGCGACCAAGGCCAGCAAGCTCGACCACATGATGGGCAACGAGCATCAGGGCGAGGCAGACCGGGCGTGACCCGCGGTCAGGTGCGACGCCGTCTGGCCGTTGCCTGGTGGAAATACCTGGCGCTGGCACTGGTGCCACTGTTCGTCCTCAATGGTCTGTTCGGCCAGGGCGAAGGCATTCTGCCGGTGCTGGCAATGCCGATGTTCATTGCCGGCGTGGCTTCGATGTTCGTCAGCCTGAAGTTTTTCGGCCGTTACAAACATGCGCTGATCGCCACGCAAAAAGCCCTCGATACCCCTGACGAACCGGCGGCCTGGATTGCCTTGGCGGCCCAGCGTCGTAACGCATTCCTCGCGGCCGCATTGCCAGCCTGGATCGGTGCATTGGCAGTGTTCGTCGGCCTCGAAGCGGTGCCCTTGATGCTGCTGGCGTTGTCCACGGCCGTGCTGTTCTACCTCTATCGCATCCCGCGTCAACTCGGCTGATGCGTCGTCTGTGGCTGGCGGTTCTGCTGCTGGCCTGCGCCGGCCCGGTGCTGGCGAGCCTGCGGGTGGTGAGTCTCGCGCCGTCCCTGTCTGAAATCGTCGTTGAGCTGGACTCGGCTGATCTACTGGTTGGCGTGCTGGATGCTGGCGAGCGTCCTGCAGCGCTCAAGGAAGTGCCATCCGTAGGGCGTTACGGTCAGTTGGACATGGAGCGCCTGCTCAGCCTCAAGCCGGATTTATTGCTGCTGTGGCCGGGTAGTGTTGGCCCGGCGCAACGCGATCAACTCAAACGCCTGAATATTCCGACTTACGTTGCCGAACCGCACAATCTCGAACAACTGTCTGCGCAGATTGAAACCATTGCCACGCGACTGGGGCGACCTGCGCGAGGGGTGAAACTGGCGGCGCAGTTGCGCAGCAAACTCGACGACCTGCGCCAGCGCTATCGCCGGGATGTGCCGCTGAAAGTGTTCTACCAGGTCTGGGACAAGCCGCTGTACACCGTCGGCGGCGGGCAGATCATCAGCGATGCGCTTGAAGTGTGCGGCGCGCGCAACGTATTCGCCGACCTGAGCTTGCCGGCGCCGCAGGTCAGTATCGAGGCGGTGTTGCAACGTAATCCCGAGGTGATTCTGGCGGGAGATCAGGCCCAGCTCGATGCTTGGAAAGCTTGGCCGCAGGTCGATGCGGTGAGGACAGGGCAGTTGCTGTTGGTCACGGATAAAGGCCTGGAGCGCCCAAGCGGACAGATGATCGAGGCGACCGCCAAGTTATGCCAACTCATTCAGCCACACCTCTGACCTCTGTAGGAGCTGCCGAAGGCTGCGATCTTTTGATCTTGATCTTCGGCGACTCCAAGTCAGCCACAAGCAAGATCAAAAGATCGCAGCCTTTGGCAGCTCCTACAGTTGAAATCAGTGGATGTCCGGGGTCCAGGTGACGCCAAATACCCATGCCCGACCTTCCTCTCGATAGCCATACTGGCTGCCGTCATAGCTGTACAGCGCGCGGCTGTATCCCTTGTCCAGCAGATTATCCAGCTTCAGATCCAGTTTGATCTCGCGGTTCAGCGCCCAACTGCTGCGCAAACCGAACAGCGCATAACCACCCAGCGGCTGCTCGTTTTTCAGGTCGTCATAACTGCTACTGACCGCCTGCCAGCTGGCGCCGAGGCTGACTTGGTCAAACTGGCGATCGAGATCCCAACTCAACGTGCGCCGCGCACGACGTGCCAAAGTGCGCCCGGTATCGCGATCACGCGGATCGATGATCGAAACCCCAAGGTTGCTCTGCCAGCCGAACAGTTCCTGTTTCAGCGCGGCTTCGAAACCGTTGATCCGCGCCGAGGCAACGTTCTCCGGACGTGAGTTGCTGCCGAAGATGATCGCGTCTTCCAGATCCGTACGGTAAATCGACGCTTCCAGGCGGCTGGTGTCGCTCAACTGGCTGCGCCATTGCAGTTCGTAACTTTTCGAGGTTTCCGGCTTCAGGTCCGGGTTGCTGAAGTCCGGGTAATACAGGTCGTTGAAGGTCGGCGCGCGAAAGCCTTCGCTGTAGCTCAGCAGCAGATCGTTGTCCGGGTTCAGCGGCAGGGTAAAGGTGCCGCTCCAGGTGTTCTGGCCGCCGAACTGCTGGTTGTCGTCGTGGCGCAGGCCCAGTTCCGTGGAGAAACTGTCGGCCTGATAACGATGCTGGATGAACGCAGCGCGGTTCCAGCGGCTGTCCTCGTTGAACGCGGTGCTGCTATTGACCCGGTCTTCGTACCAGTCGCCGCCGAGGATCAGGCTGTTGCGCGCATCCAGGGTCACGTCGTTCTGCCAGTTCACCGAATCGCGGTAAGTGTTGAACACCGTGCGCTCGTCGCTGAGCTTGTCGAGAGTTTTCTCGCGGTTCTCGCTGTGGCCAAACTCGACGCGAGTTTTCCAGACGTCGTTGACCCGGGCATCGACGTAGCTGCTGACACTGCTGACGTTGAAGTCGCTGTAAGGCTGCTGTTGCACCGACTCGAAGGTCGTCATGTCGAAGCGGCCGAACGGGTTGTCGAACTCGCTTTTGCCACGGTTATCCAGCAGATTGGCGCCGACTTCGATGTCATCGGTCAGCGCATGGCTGAGGCTCAGGCTGATGGATTGGTTGCGGTAGACATCGTGATCGCTGTCGCTGGGGTAGGACTCGTGAGTGCGGTCGAGGCCGGCGGTGTCATCGAGGCTGGCGCCGAGGTTGAAGCGGGTTTTGTCATCTCCCCCTGACAGCCCGAGGCTGCGCTCCCAGGTCTGATGGCTGCCGAAACCGACGTGCAGGCGCGGCTGCAGGCCTTGCTCAGTGCCGCGCCGGCTGAAGATCTGGATCACCCCGCCAATCGCATCGCTGCCGTAAATCACCGAGCGTGAACCGCGTAGCACTTCCACTCGCTCGATCTGGTCGATGTTCAGGTGCTGCAGGTTGCTGTCGCCGGAGGTCGAGCTGCCGATACGCTGGCCGTCGACCAGCACCAGACTCTGCGCCGACTGTGTGCCGCGAATGTAGATCCCCGGCAGACTGCCGCGCCCACCCGCCTGCGCCACTTGCACGCCGGGCACCCGTTGCAGCAGGTCGGTGACGCTGCTCGGTTGCAGGCGGTCGATGTCTTCTCGGGTGAACACGGTATTGGCGGCGCTGCTGTCGTTGCGCGCTTCGACCTGACGGTTGGCGCTGATCAGCGTGTCCGGCAGCTTCAGGGCTTCGTCGCGTTCGAAGGTATCGGCGAGGGCGCTGACGGCTGGCAGCAGCAGGAAGGGCAGGGCGAGGCGGGAGAGGTTCATGGCAATCCATGGTTTATGCAAAAACCTGTAGGAGCTACCGAAGGCTGCGATCTTTTGATTTTGCTTTTGAGAAAGGTCTGGAGCTGCCGACGATCAGGATCAAAAGATCGCAGCCTTCGGCAGCTCCTACAGGGGGGCAGTGTCAGCGGTTGAGCAACGCCAGGCGCTCGCGAATCGCCGCCTCGATTCCGGCCTCGTCCAGCCCGCACTCGGCCAACATTTGCGCGGGTTTCGCATGTTCGACGTAAACGTCCGGCAAGCCCAGGTGCAGCATCGACTTGAGGATATTCTCGCGTGCGAGAAATTCGCTGACCGCACCACCGGCGCCGCCCATGATCGCGTTCTCTTCGATGGTCACCAGCAGCTCGTGGCTGCCGGCGATCTCGCGCACCAGCTGTTCATCCAGCGGTTTGACGAAACGCATGTCGACCACGGTCGCGTCGAGCTTCTCGGCGACTTTCAGGGCTTCGGTCAATTGCACGCCGAACACCAGCAAGGCCACTTTGCTGCCCTGACGACGGACGACGCCTTTGCCGATTTCGATCGGTTCGAGGTCTTTGTCGATGGTCGCGTTCGGGCCGGTGCCGCGTGGGTAACGCACCGCCGCCGGGCCGTTGTACAGGTGGCCGGTGGTGAGCATCTTGCGCAGTTCGTTTTCATCGCTTGGGGTCATGATGACCATGCCCGGGATGCAGCGCAGGTACGACAGATCGAAGCTGCCGGCGTGGGTCGGGCCGTCTTCGCCCACCAGACCGGCACGGTCGATGGCGAACAGCACGTCGAGGTTCTGCACGGCGACGTCGTGCACCAACTGGTCGTAACCGCGCTGCAGGAACGTCGAGTAAATCGCCACAACTGGCTTGGCACCTTCGCAGGCCATGCCGGCGGCGAACGTCACGGCGTGCTGCTCGGCAATCGCCACGTCGAAATAGCGCAGCGGGAAGCGTTCGCTGAACGCGACCAGGTCCGAGCCTTCCTTCATTGCCGGGGTAATGCCCACCAGACGTGGGTCAGCCGCAGCCATGTCGCACAGCCATTCGCCGAACACCGCCGAATACTTCGGCCCGCCCGCCTTCTTCGGCGCAGCGGCCGGGGCGTCGACCGGTTCAAGCTTGGTGATCGCGTGGTAACCGATCGGGTCGACTTCCGCCGGAGCGAAGCCTTTGCCTTTCTTGGTAACGATGTGCAGGAATTGCGGGCCTTTCAGATCGCGCATGTTGCGCAGGGTGGCGATCAGGGTCGGCAGGTCGTGGCCGTCGATCGGGCCGATGTAGTTCCAGCCCAGCTCTTCGAACAAGGTGCCGGGAACCAGCATGCCCTTGGCGTATTCTTCGGTGCGACGGGCGATTTCCCAGGCGCCGGGCAGGCGCGACAGGACTTTCTTGCTGCCCTCACGCATGCTTGCGTAGGTGCGGCTGGAAAGGATCTTCGCCAGATAATTCGACAGGCCACCGACGTTGCGCGAGATCGACATGTCGTTGTCGTTGAGGATCACCAGCATGTTGGCGTTCACTTCCGGCGCGTGGTTCAGCGCCTCGAAGGCCATGCCGGCGGTCAGCGCGCCGTCACCGATCACGGCAATCGCCTTGCGATCGCTGTTTTGCAGGCGGGCGGCAATCGCCATGCCCAGCGCTGCGCTGATCGAGGTGCTGGAGTGGCCGACGCCAAAGGTGTCGTACTCGCTCTCGGAGCGACGCGGGAAGGCGGCGATGCCGTCCTTCTGGCGCAGGGTTTCCATGCGCTGGCGACGACCGGTGAGGATCTTGTGCGGGTACGCCTGATGACCCACGTCCCACACCAGCCGGTCATCCGGGGTGTCGAAGACGTAATGCAACGCGATGGTCAGCTCGATGACGCCCAGGCCGGCACCGAAATGCCCACCGGTCTGACCGACCGTGTAGAGCAATTCCAGGCGCAACTCATCGGCCAGGGTTTCCAGCTCGGCTTCGCCTAACCGGCGCAGGCCGTCCGGCGTGTTCGCGCGGTCGAGCAGGGGCGTGGTCGGGCGCTTGCGGGGAATCTCATGAAACGTCGTGGGCATCAGGCGAATCGTTATAGGTATAAAAGATGCGGCAGTTTACCTGATGCATCGCCCCCTGCCCACGCGTTGGTCTTTTTTGGCAGGTTGGCGTTCAGTTATGCCGCTCGACGATATACCGGGCCAGGTCGCGCAAAGGCTCGGCTGCCGCGTCAAACGGTCGCAGCGCGTGCAGCGCCTGATCGCGTAGCTCCAAGGCGTAGGCCTTGGCCGCGTCCAGCCCCAGCAGGGCCGGGTAGGTCGGTTTGTCGCGGGCGATGTCGGCGCCCTGGCGTTTGCCGAGGGTTTCGGTATCGCTTTCGACGTCGAGAATGTCGTCCTGGACCTGAAATGCCAGGCCAATGGCCTGTGCATAAGTCTGCAGGGCCTTGAGTTCTTCCTGCTCGGCACGGCCGCTGGCCAGGGCGCCGAGCTTGACGCTGACTTCGATCAGCGCGCCGGTCTTGTGCCGGTGCATCTGCTCCAGCGCTTGCTGATCAAGCTTCAGGCCGACCGAACCGAGGTCGATGGCCTGACCGCCGACCATGCCTGCCGGGCCTGCCGCGTGCGCCAGTGCCGTAACCTGTTGCAGACGGATGTCGGCGTCGAGGCTGCTCAGGCGCGGGTCGAGCAGGGCGCTGAACGCCAGGCTCTGCAAACCGTCACCGGCAAGGATCGCGCAGGCTTCGTCGAATTTCTTGTGGGTGGTTGGCTGGCCACGACGCAGATCGTCGTCGTCCATCGCCGGCAGATCGTCGTGCACCAGCGAATAAGCGTGGATCAATTCAACCGCGCAGGCCGCGCCATTGGCTTGCTCAGCCGTGCCGCCAAGTGCTTCGCACGCCGCGTAGGCCAGCAGCGGACGCACGCGTTTGCCACCGATCATCACGCTGTAGTGCATCGCCTCATACAGGCGCGACAGCTCTGGCAGCGGTGCCTTGAAGAGGATTTCCAGTGCCGCATTGACCCGCGCCTGACTGGTCGCCGAATACGCTGCAATCATTCTGGCTGTTCCGCGTCGAAGGGTTCCTCGGCGAGTTCGCCATCGCGCTCCAGCAGCACTTGCACCTTCTGCTCGGCCTGGGCCAGCGCCGCCTGGCAGTCACGGGTCAGGCCGATGCCCTGCTCGAAAGCGGTCAGCGAGTCTTCCAGCGACAATTCACCGTTCTCCAGACGCTCGACCAATGTTTGCAGGTCGGCGAGGGACTGTTCGAAATCCAGTGCAGCTTTTTTGCGGGCCATGGCGGCGATTTCCGGTTGACGTTAAACCGGCGCGACACTAGCAGATAGGGGGTTTATGGGCAAATGAGCGGCTCACCCCGCAAGGGTAAGAATGGCTGTGTGTTGAGTGAGATTAATGTGTAGTTCTGTCGGGATAGTTGACCTGATAGCGGGTACTACGACCACCTCCCGGCAAGCGTTGCAGGCAACCTTTCTCCAGCAACTCCGCAAGATGTCGGGTCGCCGTGGCCTTTGACACTTTCGCCGCAGCTTGATATTGCCCGGCGCTAATACCGTGCTCAAAGCCCCGCTCACCGCCGTCGAGCAGACGGTTAAGCACTTTGACCTGTTCCGCCGAGAGTTCGGACTCGCGGTGCGCCTGCCAGAAACGCGTCTTGCCCAGCACGCTTTCGATTCGAGTGATGGCTTGTTGCAAGCTGCTTAGCAACGTTTGCAGAAACCATGTGAGCCATTCAGTGATATCCAGTGTGGCTTTCTGGCTCGATTCCAGAATCCGATAGTAGCCGGACCGATCATCCAGAATGCTCGCCGACATGGCGTAGAAACGGATGGCTTGCGCTTCGCCCTGTGCCAGCGCCAGATCAGTGATGGTGCGGGTCAGACGGCCGTTACCATCGTCGAACGGATGCAAAGTGACAAACCAGAAATGGGCGATGCCCGCGCGTAGCATCGGGTCCAGTGCTGTCTGATGCTGGCTGGCCTCGAACCATTGGAGAAATTGCTCGAGCTGCTGCTCAAGACCTTGGCGAGGTGGCGCCTCGAAATGAACCGTTGGACGATCAATGCGACCCGATACCACCTGCATAGGCTCGTCACCGCGTAGTGCACCCACATGCATGCGGCGTGCAGTAAGGTCGGCCTCTTGATCGGGAAACAGCCATTGGTGCCATTCCAGAAGGCGTTCCAGCGTCAACGGTTCGGCAAATCGACGGGTGACATCCAGCATAAGCTGCGCCAGACCTTCACTGCGTTGGCTGACTTTATCGCCGTCGATCAACTCCAGGCCCAAACGTCGCGCCAAAGATGACCGCACGGAGCCGACATTCAGTTGCTCGCCTTCGATGGCCGAAGACGTCACGATATTCTGCAAAAGGGCGTCCAGTTCGGTTTGAGCCCCCAAAGAGTCACCTACTGAACCGGCCATCCCCATCAACTGACCTTGTGCCTGTACACACTCGCGCAACAACGGCGTCAGGCGTTCTGCCTGCCAGTTGAAGTCGGGCCAATCGGGCTGCTGCCAGATCCAGTGAGTTGCCATTCGTTGCCTGCCTTGAGTCCGTGAGCCGAATAGAAAAGCTATTCGGCTCATTTTGTGAGCCGAATATGACGCCTATTCGGCTCACCGTCCACCGCGTTGGCTTGATTCCTACAGCAATAGCACATGTATCCGATTGTTAAAAAACTGCCGAATCGCTAATCTTCGCGCCTTCTACGACCCCATAGTCACGGGTCTTTCAGACGAAACGCAGTTTTCATCGCTGTGAAGTACCGAGGATCGGGTGCAAGGTTTCGTTCAGGCATGGCAGGAGGCATTACATGCGTTCATTTCTTTTGCTGCTGATCGGCCTGGCCTGCGCGCCTGCGCTGCTGGCGGCGCCGACCGCTGAACTGTCCGAGCCGTCGGGCGGCTGGCGTTACCACGGCCTGCTCGATCGCAGTGAAAACCCGCAAGTCGCCTATCCCACGCCGCCGATCGATCGCGGTATCCAGCGCAATCGCACGATGATCCAGGGCCAGCTCAAGGCCATCGGCAATCAGCGCGGGCCGCACACGCTGGCGGTCAACGGCAATCCATTGAATCTGTACACCGACGACGCTGGGCGTTTCGCCCGGCCGTATGCGTTCGGCGCCGGCTCCAACAGTGTCGAAGTGCGCAGCGCCGAGGGCCAGTCGCTCAAGCGCGTGCAATTTTATGAAGCAAATAATCTACGCACGCCGGCGCGAATTCGTCTTGTCTTGGGATGGGACGATCCAAAAGCCGAGCTCGATCTGCACATTGTCACGCCCGACGGTCAGCATGCGTTCTGGGCGCGGCCGGCGCTGAGCAATGGCGGCGGCCTGGACCCGGACGGCGTCGATGGCCCCGGCCCGGAAATGTTCACCATGACCGCGCCGCTGCACGGCACTTATCTGGTTTACGTCAACTATTGGGGCAACTTCGGAAACGGCGGCTATAACTTCGAGGAGACCAGCAACCAGAACGAGGTCATCACCTCGCAAATCACGCTGGTGCTCAACGAAAACACCGTCGACGAAAAACGCGAAACGTTCATCGTGCCCCTGCGGGCAATCGGTGATCTGCTGCTGGTCAAGACTTTCAACTATTAAGCATCCCGCACCACGGATGAACTTCGGGTTTTGTGAACATGAGTGATAACGCTGCTTCTCCGGCCGTCCCGACACCTGCCGGCCAACCTTCCCGGCGCTGGCCGGCGCTGCTGATCGGTCTGGTCCTGGTGGCCGGCGCGGCCGGAGGTCTCGGCTGGCTGCTGCACAAACCCAAGTTGCCGGCGGCTCTACTTGCCAGTGACAAGCTCGGCCTGAGCCGTCCGGACGCGCTGCTGGAAACCCGGTCCCTGAGCCAGTTGCCCAAGGACCTGCTGACGGTGCCGTTCCTCAAGGCCACGCTGACCGAAGATTTCGTCTTCTATTACGAAACTCACGCCGACCGCCTCGGCCTGATCGGCAGCCTGCGACGGATCATCTACGAGCATGACCTGAAGCTGCAGGACAGCCTGATCGAGCAGCTTTTCGATCAACCGGCCGACGTCGCGCTGTGGCGCGGTGCCGACGGTCGGCTCAAGGATTTCCTGCTGGTGATGGATCGCGGCGGGTTGGCGAAACTGCTCGAACCGCTGGCGAAAGTGGCGCTGGACGATTCGCAGCTCAGCGTCTTCGGCAGCCTGAAAGTCGGCAGCGACGAAGTGCCGCTGTACCAGCTCAGCTACAACGCCAGCAAATCGCTGCTGTTTGCTTCGCGCGGCGACAAACTGGTGGTGCTGTCCAACCCGAACAAGTATTACGACCCGGCCAACGGCGAGTCCGAAGAGTCCGGGCATGTTTCGCCCCAAGCGCTGGCGGCCCTGCTCAACGGCGACAAACTGTTCCCCGAGGCCTTCGGGCTCCCGGCCAAGGCGCCGGACGTCAAACAGCGTCTGTCGGTCAATTCCAGCGTCCTCGCCATGGGTTATCAGCGCTTTATCCCGAACTTTGCCGGGCTGCGCTTCGACATGGACGACAAGGGCTGGCACAGCTTCCTCGCCATGGATGAGCTGGATAACCAACCGGACTTCGATTTCAAACCGGTGTGGCAAGCCATGCCGCTGGGCGCCAGTGCCTGCGTGACCCTGCCGGTGGCAGCCGAACCGCAGAAACCATTGTTGGTGAAACTCGGCGCTGAAGAGGCGGTGGCGCAGACCCTCACCGAACACGTGGCCGGCGCGGCGGGCTTGTGCTGGTACGCCGATTCGCGGTTGTACACACCCTTGCTGGTCGCCAGCCTGAAGGACGAGGACAGCAGCAAACTCGACGGCGACCTGGGCAAACTGTTCGGCTCGATGGTGGGTGCCTTCGAGGCCAACGTCGACGAAAAAGTCTTTCCGGTGGTTGAGAAGCAAGAAGGCCAAAACCATGTCTGGCAGCGTCAGGTCAGCTCGAACTTTGGCCCGTACGCGGCGAAGACTGCCGAAAACCCGGACGCCATCAGTGGCCGCGCTTTCATGAAAGTCAGCCTCGCGCGTCACGGTTCGACGCTGCTGTTTTCCCTCGACGACAAACTGGTCGACAAGGCCCTCGGCACCCTCGACAAACGCTTCCCGCCGATGGCTGACGTGTTGCCCAAAGACGTGCTGATGCCGATCTATTTCGGCCCGGACTCTATGGCGCAACTGATGCAGCAGGAAACCCTCGACAGCCTGCCGCAGGACATGGAACCGGTGTTCTACAACGCCGCGCAAACCTACCTGATCCCGAAACTGCGCACCCTTGGCGGCTACGGTAAATATGCCCTGACTTTGCCTGAAGGCAGCGAGCCTGATGGCCACTGGCAGTGGCTGCCGCTGGAATGGAAAGCGCTGTGACGACACTGATCCGCAGCCTCGGCTTGCTCGCGCTGTTACTGAGCGCGGGCGCCCGAGCCGTTGAAGCGCCAGCCCTGGATCCGGCGCAATCCCAGGTGTTTCGCGCCTGGTTTGTGCGCATTGCTCAAGAGCAACTGAGTCAGGGCCCGAGCCCGCGTTGGTATCAGCAAGACTGTGCCGGACTGGTACGTTTCGCCGCCAACGAAGCGCTGAAAGTCCACGACGACAAGTGGCTGCGCAGCAATGGTCTGTCCAATCGCTACCTGCCGCCGGAGCTGTCGCTGAGCGATGAGCAGCGCAAGCTCGCCCAGCAATGGCAGCAGGGCGGCGGCAAGGTCGGGCCGTACGTCAACGCGATCAAACTGATTCAGTTCAACAGCCATCTGGTCAGCCGCGACGTGTCCCAGGCACGCCCCGGCGACCTGATGTTTTTCGATCAGGGCGACGACCAGCACCTGATGATCTGGATGGGCCGCTACATCGCCTATCACACCGGCACGACCACCCCCACTGACAACGGCATGCGTTCGGCAAGCCTGCAGCAACTCATGACATGGAAGGACACCCGATGGATACCCGACGCAGCCAACCCCAACTTCATCGGCGTCTATCGACTGAACTTTCTCTCCCAATGACCGGTGCCCGCATGTTGCGTATCTGCTCCCGAGTATCTGTGCTGCTGGCGCTGTTGCTGCCATTGGCGACCGTCAACGCTGAAGATTCGGTGGAGCCGAGCGGCTACACGCCGGTCACCGGTGAAAGCTTCTTCCTGCTGGCCGACAGCAGTTTCGCGGCGGACGAGCAGGCGATGGTGCGCCTCGAAGCACCGGGCCGCGACTACCGTCGCTTTCGCATGGAACCCTATGGCGGCGCCGACATCCGCGTGTACCGCATCGACAAGCCGCTGGATTTCCTCAAGCGCCAGAAGAACTTGCACCGTGTGGTCAGCGACGGCCAGTTCAAGGGCGAAGGTCTGTCCAACACCCTCGCGTACCTGTGGGACAACTGGTACCGCAAATCCCGTCGGGTGATGCAGCGCGCGTTCTCCTACGAGTCGCGCAAGCAAGTCACCGAGGAAGTGCCGGAACTGAAGATGGGCAACGCCATCGCCGCGCCGACTCCGTACGACGCGCAGCCGCAATTTGCCTTGATCCCGGGTCTGCCGGTGGTCAGCCAGTTCCGCTATCCGCTGTGGCAGGCCAAACCGATCCAGCCGCCGGCCGGGGTCAATCTGGCCGGGTCTTCCAGCGAGTTCGTCAGCGTTGCCCCGGGCAACGTGTACATCCCGTTGGGCAACCTGAAACCGGGCCTGTACCTGGTCGAGGCGCTGATCGGCAAGTACCGCGCGACCACCATGGTCTTCGTCTCCAACACGGTGGCGGTGAGCAAGATTGCCGGTGATGAATTGCTGGTGTGGGCGGCGCGCAAACACGAAGGCAGTTCGGTGCCGAAGGTCAATGTGCTGTGGACCGACGGCCTCGGCGTGATGAGCAGCGGTGCCACCGATGCCGATGGTTTGCTGCGCCTGAAACACGTCAGCCCCGAGCGTTCGTTCGTGATCGGCGAAGACGAAGAGGGCGGGGTGTTCGTCTCCGAGAACTTCTATTACGACAGCGAAATCTACGACACCAAACTCTACGCGTTCACCGACCGGCCGCTGTATCGCCCGGGTGACTGGGTGTCGCTGAAGATCGTTGGTCGCGAGTTCAAGAATGCTCGGGATTCGGTGTTGCCCGGTGCGGCAGATGTCACGGTCAGCGTGCTCGACGCCACCGGCACCGAGCTGCAGCACCTTGACCTGAAACTCGACTCGAAGGCCGGCACTCAAGGCCGGTTCCAGTTGCCGGATAACGCCGTGGCCGGTGGTTACGAGATTCGTTTCAACTACAAGGATCAGGCCTACAGCAGTGCCTTCCGCGTCGCGGAATACATCAAGCCGCACTTCGAAATCTCGCTGAATCTGGCCAAGCAGGATTACCGCACAGGCGAGCCGGTGAAGGGCAGTCTGGTGCTGCTCTACCCGGACGGCAAACCGGTGGCCAACGCCAAACTGACCCTGAGCCTGCGCGCCCAGCAACTGTCGATGGTCGACAACGAGCTGCAATACCTCGGGCAATTCCCGGTAGAGCTGAGCAGCACCGAACTGACCACCGACAGCAAGGGCAACGCGACCCTCGACCTGCCGGCCGCCGACAAACCGAGTCGCTACATGCTCACCGTGTTTGCCAGCGATGGCGCAGCGTATCGGGTCAAGACCACCAAGGAAATCCTCATCGACCGTGGCGCCGCGAGCTTCCGCCTGAGTGCGCCGCAACGCTTCAGCGCGGTCAAGGACAAAGTCGCGTTCAGCTACGCCAACGAGGGTGGCAGCGAGCAGAGCAAAGCGGTCACCCCGAGTAGCTACAGCTGGGTGCGTCTGGAAGACCAGAGCACTGGCGAAGGCAAACTGGCGGCGACTGACAAGGGCTTCAGCATGGCCTTCGAACGTCCGGGTACTTACAACCTGACGCTGAAAGATCAGCACGGTCGCGTCCTTGGCGCTACCGGCCATTCGGTCACCGGCGACGGCGTCAAAGCGGTGCCGGGCACTGTGGAAATCGTCCTAGACAAACCCGAGTACAAGGCCGGCGATGAAGCGCTGGCGCTGATCACCTTCCCTGAGCCAGTCAGCGATGCACTGCTGTCGCTGGAGCGCGACAAGGTTGAAGCCACCGCGCTGCTGGGCAAGGGCGGCGACTGGCTGAAACTGGAAAAACTCAGCGACACCCAATACCGCGCGCGCATTCCGGTGAAGGACAGCTTCGCGCCGAACCTGACCTTCTCGGTGCTCTACACCAAGGGTGGTCAGTACAGCTTCCAGAACGCCGGGATCAAGGTGATTGCCCCGCAAATCGACGTGGCGATCAGCACCGACAAAGCGGTGTATCAACCGGGTGATACGGTCACCGTCGACCTGACCACGCAGTTCGCCGGCAAAGCGGTGCCGGCGCACCTGACCGTCAGCGTCGTCGATGAAATGGTCTATGCACTGCAACCGGAGGTCGCGCCGACCATCGACCAGTTCTTCTATCACCCTCGGCGCAACAACGTGCGCACCAGCGCCAGCCTGTCGTTCATCAGTTACGACGTGGCACTGCCGGGCAGCCCCGGCGCGCCGGGCAAGGCCAACCGCAGCGAGCGTGGGGTGAAGGTGCTGGAGCGTCCGCGTCGTGAAGACGTCGACACCGCCGCATGGCAGCCGGAGTTGCTCACAGGCGCCGACGGCAAAACCCGTTTCACCTTCAAGATGCCGGACTCGCTGACCCGCTGGCGCATCACCGCCCGGGCCATCGCCGATGACGGGCAGGTCGGGCAGAAGAAACAGTTCGTGCGTTCGGAAAAACCGCTGTACCTGAAGTGGAGCGGGCCGAGCAAATTCCGCAAAGGCGATCAGCCGCAGCTCGGGGTGTTCGCCTTCAGCCAGGCTGGGAAACCGGTCAAGGCTGAGCTGGTCACCCATTACGCGGGCGCCGAACAACGCCTGCCGGTGACCCTGAACAACGGCATCAACTACGTGCCGCTGCCAGCGTTCGCCCTGGCCTCGGGTGAGTGGACCGCCGAACTGGTGCAGGACGGTAAAACCGCTGACGCCTTGGTCGTGCGCCTGAGCGCTACCGGTGACGGCTGGCAAGTGACGCAAACCCAAAGCCTCGACGTCGCCAGCGGCGATACCCCGTTGAGCCTGCCGGCCGACGCCACCGACATTCGCCTGCGTCTGGATGACAGTCCGCAAGCGCTGTTCCGCTCTGCCCTCGATGATCTGCTGAGCTATCCGTACGGCGGCGTCGAGCAGACGGCCAGCCGTTTGCTGCCGCTGAGCATCGCTTATCCGTCGCTGGCGTCGAGCCCGCAGATCCGCGATCGCTTGCGCCTGATCATGCAGAACAGCCGCCTGCGTCTGGTGCAAATGGCCGGGCCGTCGGCGAGCTTCACCTGGTGGGGTTACGACGGTGAGCCGGATGCCTTCCTTACCGCTTACGCCTACTACGCCGACTGGAACGCCAGTCAGGTGCTGGACCTGACCTTGCCGCCGGAGCATTGGCAGCGAGTGCTGGAGGTCTACGCCAAGCAAGCGCCGAACACGCCGCTGCTGCAACGGGCGCTGATCCTGTCGTTCGCCAAGCAAATGCACCTGCCGGTGAACACCTTGCTCAGCGGTTTGATGGACGATCTGGCCAAGGCCGGTGAAGGCAACGCGGAAACCCTGATGGACGATGGCGCAGACAGCCTGGTGATGAGCGACCCGGATTCGGCGCTCGGTCTGGCGGCGGCGCGGGTGTTGACCGCTTCGTTGGCCACGCAGTCGAAAGTCGCGTTCTCGGAGGCGTTCAATCGTCAGGTTGGCGCGGCGCAACAGCGTCTGGCGGTCAGTTCGCAGCCGTTTGCCGAGGCGCTGAACCTGTCGCTGCAACCGTTCGATCAGGCCCGTGCGACCGCGCTGCTGCAACGTCTGCTGCCACAACAATCGACCCTCGAACGCGCCTTGGCGCTGAGCTGGTTGCAACGCAGCATCGCACAGGCGTCGCCGACCATCGCGCTGATGCCGGGTGAGGGCTGGAAGAAAAACTACGGCGCGACCGGCGAGATGTTCTGGACTTGGCAGGGCGCGACACCGGTGCCGAGTATGTTGTCGGTGTCCGGTACTCAGGAGCGCCCGCTGCGGGCGGCGCTGAGCTTCCAGACCCAGCAACCGGCCGTCGACCCAATGGCCGTGACCATCACCCGGCGTCTGTCGCGACTGGTGCCGGGCGACGAAGCGTTCACCTTCAAACTGGAGCCGGTCGGCAGCAAGCCGCTGTCCAGCGACAGCCTGTACCTGGACGAAGTGATCCTCACCAGCAAGGCACCGAAACCGCTGCGCTACGGCATGCTCGAAGTGCCGCTGCCACCGGGAGCCGATGTCGAGCGCACCACCTGGGGCATCAAGTTGCAGGGCAAGGACGGCACCGAACCGACCGCGCTGGAGAAGGCGCGCTTCGAACCGGGGCAACTGGCCTACGCGGTGCCGGTGGATGCACTGAGCGGCGAATTGCGTCTGCGCCATCTGGTGCGTTTCTCGCAGAAGGGCCAGTTCAACCTGCCGCCGGTACGTTTCACTCAGGTCTACGCGCCGCAGCATCAGGCCCAGGAAGCGAAAGCCGCCCTCGGTCAGGTCACGGTCAACTGACATGAACCGGCCGCTGCTGTGGCTGCTGATGTGTGTGATGCCTGCGCTGGCGACGGCGCAGGATGAACCGTTGCGGCTGGCGTACAAGGGCGAGTTGTTGTCGTTGAATCACACGCAACTGATCGCGCGCGAGCCATTACCGTCGACGCTGGATACGCCGCTGGGCAGCCTGTGGAAATTGTTCGTGTACGCATGGCTGGTGGATACCGGTGCTCGCGAGCCGGCGTATGAATGTCGCGGGCAGTCCAAGGATGAGATTTATTGCTGCTCGGCGGGTGGCAAGATCGAGCGGGATCAGGCGTTGGTGAAATCCTGCGGGTTGTACTTTGAACCGACGCGGTTGGGTATAAATGCTGGCGATTGGCGAACCTATTGGCAGGAGCGGCAGGCGCCGTCGTGGTTGCTGGATTTGCCAACCGTGCAACCGGCAACTCGGGTTTCCGTGGCTGACTTGCTGAAGGTGTTGTCGTTGCTGCCGGCGCAGGATCAGATGCGCCGCGTATTGCTCGACGTCGTGTTGAACGCGGCGGACGGCAATGTCGTCGGCGAGCTGGGCGGGCGCTTGCGGGTGAAGACCTGGAGCTGGCTCGCCGATCAGGATCCGCAATCGCGGCAGGGCGGTTTCGCCGGTTGGACGGTGGACGGTTCGCCGATCTGGGCCGGTGGGCGCGGCACCAGTCAGATGGTTCTGCGTCATTACGGCCAGGCACTGGCGACGGTGTTGCCGGCGGCATGGCCGGCCGAGGCGGGGCGTTGTGTCGAGGTCGGGCTGTTCTCGCGCTATCCGTTGACGCGGGTTTTGGCGGGCGAGCGGGTGGTGACGTCCGGCCCGCTGCAGGGCGACTACCGCGTCGAATTCGCCAACGGCAATGCGCTGGATATCCACAGCGCCGGCGAATTGTTTCTGCTCAACGACAAACTGGTCGCAAGACTCGATCGCGAAGAATACGTCGCCCGCGTCCTTGAGCGCGAAGCCAAGCCTGAACCCGCTGAAGCCGCCAAGGCACTGGCCGTGGCGATCCGCACGTATCTGCTGCAAAACGCCACGCGCAACGGCGATTGCCTGAGCATCGACGACAGCAGCAACCGTCAGCGTGTCGCCCCGCGCCCGGCCTCGGCGGAGTCGCGCAGCATCGCGGCGTGGACGGCGGATCTGGTGCTGGCCGGTAGCACGGTCACCTATCACTCCGATCAACCCGGCCCGGACAAACTTGCCTGGCAACAAGCCGTTGAACAAGCCAACGCCGGCCAGCGCTACGACGCGATTCTGCTGCACGCCTATCCACGCGCGAGCCTCAGTCGCTGGGACAACCCGGTGGCCTCCTGCGAAGCGCTGCCCGCTGCCCAGGACTGGCTGCAAAAGCAGCGTCGCGGCTGGCGTCCGACGCTGGAAAGCGAAACCGGCTACAACGAAGTCAGCACGTTCGCCGTGTGCAAACTGGCTTTCGGCCGTCCGTTTGTCGATCGCGAACGCCAGCGTATATACGTGCGCGGCGTGCTGACGCTGCAGGATCGCCTCGACCTGACTCATGAATACCTGCACCTGGCCTTTGAAGCACATCCCAATGGCCAGGATGAAACCTACATCGAAGGGCTCGCCCGTCACCTCTTGCTGGAATAGACCATGACACTCCGTTATCCACAGGTCTTGCTGTTGCTCTGCGCGTTCAATGCATTGCCGATGGCAATGGCCGCCGACAGCGTCAAACTCGACACCCCGGTCGGCGGCTGGCGCACCGGCGCGGCCCAGGGCGAAGGCGAAAACTTCCGCCAGACCGTCAACTACCCGGCCTCCTCGGTGAACACCCCGGTCGGCCAGGC
The DNA here is from genome assembly GCF_028830055.1 of Pseudomonas serboccidentalis. Lineage (NCBI taxonomy): Bacteria > Pseudomonadati > Pseudomonadota > Gammaproteobacteria > Pseudomonadales > Pseudomonadaceae > Pseudomonas > Pseudomonas serboccidentalis. Next base: position 2,844,038 of record NZ_CP101655.1, on the reverse strand, counting down.
CAACACCGCGCGCATCAGCGGCGAAATCAAAGCCACCCCCAAGAGCAAGGAACCCGGCCGACTGATCGTCAATGGCGTCAGCATGCCGCTGAAAATCGATGACAGCGGCCGTTTCGACCGCCCGTTCTCCTTCCCCAACGGCAGCAACAGCGTCGAAGTGCGTAGCCCCGACGGCCAGCAGCGCCACCGCACCCAGTTCCTCAACGCCAGCGGCGGCGCCACCCCGGCGAAACTGCGCGTACTGCTGGCCTGGGACAGCGACGGCACCGATCTCGACCTGCACCTGATTACCCCCGACGGCGCCCACATCTGGTACGGCGACCGCACCGCCCCCAACGGCGCAGCGCTCGACGTCGACGTCACCACCGGCTACGGCCCGGAAATCTTCGCCATGCCGGCGCCGATCAAGGGCCAGTATCTGGTGTATGTGAACTACTTCGGCGGTGGGTATCGCGGGGATGACGAGGGCGACGATGAGGCTGTGCAGCCGCTGACCACGGCGCAGGTGACGGTGATTACCGAGGAAGGTACGCCAAGCGAGAAGATGGAGACGTTTATCGTGCCGATGCGGGCGGTGGGGGAGTTGACGTTGGTGAAGTCGTTCAGCTATCCGTGAATTTACTCTCGACGGAGTGAGGTCGGGCGCCGCCAGGAGCGGGCAGCGCCTGCCTAGGGCTCATACTTTGAAACGGCCAACCAGACCTTCCAGCTCATGCCCCAGCCGCGCCAGTTCAATACTCGACGACGCGGTTTCTTCACAGGTACTTGCCGTCTGATCTGAAATGTCGCGAACGTTGATTACGCTGCGATTGATTTCCTCGGTTACGGCACTTTGCTGATCCGCCGCGGTGGCGATCTGCTGATTCATCGACTGGATAATGGATACCTTGGCGGTGATGTTTTCCAAGGCGTTGACGGCGCGATGGGTAAAGTCCACGCTGCTTTCGCTCAGCAGCAGGCTGCTGTCCATGCCTGAAGCGACGGCGTGAGTGCCGCTTTGCACACCGGCGACCAGATTTTCAATTTCTTCAGTGGAGCGCTGGGTGCGCAAGGCCAGATTACGCACCTCATCGGCAACCACTGCGAAACCGCGACCTGCCTCTCCTGCGCGAGCCGCTTCAATGGCGGCATTGAGCGCCAGCAAGTTGGTTTGCTGGGCTACGGCCTTGATCACATCCAGCACACCGCCAATTTTGTCGCTTTGTTCCTGAAGGTGGCGTACAGCCTCTGCCGAGCGGTTGAGTTCTTCCGCCAGACGTTTGATCTGAGCGATGGCATCACCGACGATCTGCTCCCCCTCGCAGGCTTGCTGATCTGCGACAGTGGCGGCAGCCGACGCCTCTTCGGCATTGCGTGCGACGTTTTGCACGGTGGCGGTCATTTCGTTCATTGCAGTGGCAACGTGATCAGTCTCGACTTTCTGATTGTTCACGCCTGTATTCGTTTGCTCGGTAATGGCCGATAGCTGTTCGGCAGCGCTTGCTACCTGGATGACACCGGCCCGAATACCGTCGATCAGTTCATGCAGGTTGAGCGTCATCCGGTGTAGACCCGATTGCAACAGGCCCAACTCATCACGCCGATCAACCTGAACCTGGTGGCTTAAATCACCTTCGGCAATGCGATTGACCGCCTCAAGTGTGCCGCGTAGCGGGGTGACGATCTGTCGAGTAATCACCCATGCCGCCAGTGTGCCGAGCAGCAAAGCCAGGGCGGCTACAAGGCTCAGCAGGGTTTTGGCGGACTCGGCATCGGTCGCGCGCTTGGCGTTTTGCGAATCAATGAGTTTTTGCGTGGTGTCGAGCAACTGATCGCCCAACTGCCCCATTCGTTTGAACATGGGGGCCTGATCAATGTTGGGCCTGACCAGTTCTTGCAGCAGTTGTCCATATTCCGTCGCTGCGCTGATCTGTTGCTGAATCAGCTCGTGATCTACCGGTACGATGAATTCTCCTTTGATACTGGTCAGGTGGGCCAGCAGGCTATCCAGCGTTTGCTGCAAGGGGCGATAGGCATCCGGTTGAGGATTGCCACCTATGCGTAAACGAATGATTCGCAAGTCTTTCGTGTAATTACTGACTTGAGCAATCTTTTCGATCTTGATGCCACGCTCGGTCAGTGCGTTAACCGCATACCAGCCGGAGGCTGCGATTAACAACGTAAGTCCTAATACCAGTCCAAACCCCAGACTAAGTTTAGCGCTGACACGGATATCGCTGATCCAGCCGAACATAAGGACTCCAGGTAATGATGGGTTTAGATTGATCTTGGTGTTCTGATGTCGACCCTGAGTCGTGAATCTTTAACTTTGCGGCTGCTATTAATTGTGGGGCGAGTAATTTTTAATCTGTTGGTCAGAAAAATATTCAGCGTCGCTGCTACATGATGTCGGGTAACTGAAAGGTTACAGCTTAAAGCCCGCCTGAGTTGTGAGCGCTCTTCGGCGGTTGGCCAAAGACATCAAAGGAAGATAAAACAACATGCCTCATTCTTTAGTCGAATAGGCAGAGTTGTCGTGATCTGGATAGCCCGGATTCGCGGACTTTCCTGCGGAATCAGCTGCTGTAACGATTAGATGTGAACCAGCTGCTTCAGGTAAAAAAACAGTTGATCCTGACAGGCTCTGTAGTGGCCTTCGAGCTTTTCCACTTCCCACATTCGAGCTAGCCACACGTCATCACATGCTGCATTTATTTGATTGACTGTAGTTTTCCAAGCGATGCGCGCACTGTCTATGGCGTGGAGTAATTGCAGTAGTTTCTCATCTATTGGTATCGTACCCAGCGGGTATTGGCTCAAAGACATTTTAGTTCCAAAACTAACTGGTGGTCGGATTGGCTTTTGTGGTGGGTACTATAATCGCTGGTGTCAACGGGCCAGTATTCGACTAATGGCTAAGAGGGTTTATAAATATTGAGTGTTTTTAGTTTCGGTTATTCACAGGACTTATTCTTGTTTGCGGGCAATCTGGATGGGCGGTGACTTTTTAAAAGTTGACCCGCGATGGGGATTTGCCTGATTCGTTTCAGCGCGGTCAGCCAAGTAACAAACCCATGCTGGTTGTACTTCGCGTTAATTTATCGATGCGACGGATCGGGGGGGTACGCCAGCAGATTTTGATCGTCAGAAGCATCTGGCCTGGTTTTCTGCGGGCATTAAAAAGCCGGCTTGTGGCCGGCTTCTCGGGGACTGGCTTGGTTTATTTTTGGTAAACCGCGTCAGCCTTCAAAACGTACACCCGGATCTGCGTCCGGCTGTGGGACTTGGTCAGATGTTGGTCTGCCGCGTCAGGCGTCATCTGAGCCGCGAGAGCGGGTCGATGCGCAAATGTGGGGCGCAGGATACTGAGTTTTGTTGGGGATTCCCAGCCTGAAGTGCGGTTTAGAGCGATCTCAGTCGAACAAATTCGAGATTTGTACCGATTATGAGGGCCTCATCGCAAGCAGGCTCACTCCTACAGGGGAGGGCGCGGCTCGGGAGGGGGTCAAAGAAACGGAACCACCGGTCGGCGTTTGCCCAGGGTAGACCACCAGAATACCCAGCCCAGAATATGTATTCGCTGCTCATCGATCTGCGCCGCGCGGAAGATTTCGTCCGGGTGTTCGGCGCTGTTGTGGCTGCGCAGGCGCAGGGCGTTGCCGGGCATGCGGTGCAGGTATTTGATGCGCAGCATGCCGTCGTGTTCGATGGCGTAGATTTCGCCGTCGACCACTTGGGTCAGGCCGCGGTCGATGCCGACGATGGAACCGTCTTCGATGCGTTCGCCCATGCTGTTGCCGATCATGTGCGCGCAGATGGCGTCGGTGTGGCGGATTTCCAGTTGGTCGAGGTGGGCGCGGGGCAGGCGGATGGTGTGCTCGGGGTCGAGGATGACGTGGGTTTTGCCGGCGCCGGTGGTGAGCGGTGTTTCCTTGAAGAACGGCAGTTCGATGTCGTTGGGATCGATGACCGTGTAGACGCCACGGATGGCCTGGGCGTCGAAGGTGTCGCCGTTGCTGGCAGGGGTTTGCAGGCGGGGTGACTCTTTGGTGCCTTCGCCGGTTTTCAGCCAGTCGCTGTTGACCGACAGCAGGCGCGAGACTTCCTCCATGCGATACGCCGGGACACCCCGGGTGTACCAGTTATGAATGTTTTGGGCTTCCGTGCCCCAGAACTTTGCGAATCCGGTGGTGGTGATGTTCGCTGCTTCCAGGAGTGCCTTGAATCTTGGACCGCTAGTGTTCTTTCTCATAAACACGGAGTCTACGGGCGCGCTAGAGCGGTTTGAATAAACTGGGTGTTCAAAAAACGGCTGTATTTTGCGACTGGATGTAAGACGTGCTTGTGGGAAATTACACACCTTCAAACTTTTCTGTAGTCCGTCGTAAACACGCTGTTTAAGCCGCTTTTCCGGGGCGAAAAAAAACCCGGATCAACCGGGTTTTTTCAAGCGTATCGCAGGTCGTGCAGCTTAGCCCTTGTAGGCAGCAACCGACTTGGTGATCGCGTCGCGAGCGGCGTCAGCGCCAGCCCAGCCTTCGATCTTGACCCACTTGCCTTTTTCGAGATCTTTGTAGTTCGCGAAGAAGTGCTCGATCTGCTGAATCAGCAGTGGCGGCAGGTCGGTGTATTCCTTCACGTCGACGTACAGCTGGGACAGCTTGTCGTGTGGGACTGCGATGACTTTGGCATCGCCGCCGCCGTCGTCGGTCATGTTCAGGATGCCGACTGGACGCGCGCGGATCACCGAGCCTGGAGCAACCGGGTAAGGGGTCACAACCAGCACGTCGAGGGGATCACCGTCGTCAGCCAGAGTGTTCGGGATGTAACCGTAGTTGGCCGGGTAGAACATTGGGGTGGCCATGAAACGGTCAACGAACAGGCAATCGCTGTCTTTGTCGATTTCGTATTTGATCGGCGCGTGGTTGGCCGGGATCTCGATCGCGACGTAGATGTCGTTCGGCAGGTCTTTGCCAGCCGGAATCTTGCTGTAGCTCATTGGGCGTTGCCCCCGTAGTTGACCAAAAACACTTGGCCGGATTGACCAAAAAGTGGCGGCGATTATAGGCACATTCCTACGCCGACGCCACGTACCAGAAGTCGTGCAGCGCTTACTCCTGCGCCTGATAGACCGGGTCTGTGGCCTGAAGTTGCCGCAGCCTGCCCAACGGATCCTGCCGGTAGAAAAGCTTCAGTTGCAAGTAGACCTGTGGATAAGCCTCGTGCAGCAGATCCGGGGCACTGAAGAAGTATTCGCTGGTGACCGCGAAGAACTCGGCCGGGTTTTCGGCGGCGTACGGGTCGATGGCGGTTTCGACGTCGGGATCGCGGTCGAGCTGGCGGTTGAGGTCGTCGTAGGCGTGTTGCATGACCGCGGCCCAGTCGCTGACGCGCATGTCGGCGTGCAGCGGTGGCAGGCCGTTGGCGTCGCCGTTGAGCATGTCGAGCTTGTGTGCCAGTTCGTGGATCACCAGGTTGTAGCCTTCCCAGCCACCACTGGCCATCACCCCCGGCCAGGCGAGGATGATCGGCCCCTGTTGCCAGGCTTCGCCGCTGTGTTCGCCGTCCCATTCGTGCTCGACCCCGCTGGCATCGCGATGGCGTTGCGGGCTGAGGAAGTCGTCAGGGTAGAGGATGATTTCGTGAAAGCCCTGATACCAGTTCAAGTCGCCCAGATTGAGCAGCGGCAACTGGGCCTGCGCGGCGAGCAGCAGGCGTTGTTCCTGGTGCAGTTCGACGCCGGGCAGGGCGGTCAGGTGTTTGTCATCGAGAAACAGCACACAGGCTTCACGCAGCCACAGGTCTTCGGCGACGCTGATGCCGTCAAGGAAACTCAGATGGTGGCGCACCCGTTGCCACAGTTCGTCGGCAATCGGGTGCCTGGCCAGGATGCGCCGGCGACGCCAGGCGCTCAGTGACCACATCGGCTCAGTGGGTTTCGGCTTTGGCGCCGCCAAAACGGCTGCGCACCACGCCGATGATCATCGGCACCAGCGACAGCAGGATGATGCCGACGACCAGCAGCGACAGGTTCTTCTTGATGAATGGCACGTTGCCAAAGAAGTACCCCAACGTCACCAGACCGCCAACCCACAGGACGGTGCCGAACACGCTAAACGCGAAGAAACGCGGGTACGGCATCTTCCCGACGCCGGCGACGAACGGTGCAAACGTGCGGATGATCGGCAGGAAACGCGCCAGGGTCACGGTTTTGCCGCCGTGCTTGTCGTAGAAATCGTGAGTTTTTTGCAGGTAGTCGCGACGGAAGATTTTCGAGTTCGGATTGCTGAAGAGTTTTTCGCCCGCCGTTCGACCAATCACATAGTTGGTGCTGTCGCCGAGGATGGCCGCGAGCATCAACAGACCGGCCAACAGCACCGGATCCATGCCACCGCCCGCCGCCACGGCACCGGCAATGAACAACAGCGAATCGCCCGGCAGGAACGGCATCACCACCAGCCCGGTTTCACAGAAGATGACAGCGAACAGAATCGCGTAGATCCACGGCCCGTAGTTGGTCACCAGCAAATCGAGGTACACGTCGAGATGCAGGATAAGGTCGAGCGGGTTGAAATCCATGGGGGCACCTGTGGTGACGGCCCGACTCGGCAGGCCTGTGCGGATGATTCGAGTGTAAGCCTACAGCTGGGTGTAGTTTTTCTTACAAGCCGGAAAGCTCGGGATTATACGGTCTGAGAGGTGAAAAGCGCGTTGGTTTTGTAGCGGGGAATGTCGGGGTGTGAGTATTTGTCAGGCGGGCGTTGAGCTTGATGAGGGAGGCAACACTCGGTCGAGCGCCAAGCAAAAGCAAAAAGATCGCAGCCTTCGGCAGCTCCTACAGGGCAACGCATTCCGATGTAGGAGCTGCCGAAGGCTGCGATCTTTGGGTTCAGAGCTCGTCGCTGATCGGCAACACGTAGTTCTTGAACTCGGTGTCTTCCCTGAAGCCGATGGATTCGTAGGTTTTCTGCGCCACTTCGTTGTTGCTGCTGGTGGAGACGCGCATGCGCACGGCCTGGGTTTCCTTGGCCATTTTCTTTGCGGTGCGGATCAGGTTGTCAGCCACCAGCTGGCGGCGGGCGTCTTCGGCGACATAGATGTCGTTGAGGATCCACACGCGTTTGAGCGACAGCGAGGAAAAGCTTGGGTACAGCTGGCAGAAGCCCATCAGCTTCTTGTCGTCATCGTCGGGCAGGGCCAGATAAATCACCGATTCCTTGCGTCGCAGGCGTTTTTCGAGAAACGCGCGGGAGGAATCCGGGTAAGGCAGGGAACCGTAGAACTCGCGATATTTGACGAACAACGGGGTCAGCAAATCCAGGTGTTCGAGGGTCGCTTGAATAATCCGCATGATAGGTCTCGTCTTCAAGTGGCTGTCTTCAACTGCTCTGACGGCGATGGGAAACCCTGGCGGCCGTGCATCGATCCTGCCTGAAAGCAGCGCAGAAACGCAATGCGGAAACGGTTCAGGTTGTGGGCGGATCGAGTAGGAAGTTTCCCTTCATGTCCGCACCTGCGTCCGACTCCAGCGTCTGAACCTGTGCTTCGTCCTTCAGATTGACCCCCGACAACTGCCGCCGGCAGGCTTCGCGCATCAGATACAGCAAGCGATGCGCCGCCATGCCGTAACTCAAGCCCTCAAGCCGTACGTTGGAAATGCAATTGCGGTAGGCATCGGTCAGTCCGACCTTTGGATTGTAGGTGAAATATAAACCCAGGCTGTCGGGCGAGCTGAGGCCCGGACGCTCTCCGATCAGCATCACCACCATTTTTGCGCCAAGCAACTGGCCGATTTCGTCACCGACGGCGACCCGCCCCTGTTCCACCAGTACCACGGGGGCAAGCGACCAGCCGTCGGCGCTCATCTGCTCCTCCAGACGGGTCAGAAACGGCAAGGTATGCCGATGCACCGCCAGCGCCGACAGACCGTCCGCCACCACAATCGCCAGATCGACGCCGCCCGGATGTGCTGTTGCGTAATCCCGAAGGATTTTCGCGGAGTCTTCGCTGAGCTTGCGCCCCAGATCCGGCCGTTGCAGGTAGCTGTTGCGATCCGTCGCCGCGCTATGCAGCAACAGGCTCTGGCGCCCGCGTTCGCTCAGTTGCGCGCTCAGCCCGGCATGATCGAACGGCAGATGCACCGCGTCCCGTGCCTGGGCGTGGGCGAACTGGAAATCCAGTTGGGCGCGGGTCGGCAGGCTGGTGCCGGTGCGGCCGAGGGCGATGCGCGCCGGCGTCAGGCGGCGCAGCTCCAGCCACGGGTTTTGCGGATCGACAGGCGGTTTTTCCATAACATTCATCCCAGTTGCGCCAACGCCTGGCGGAAGGCCGGCGGCAGGTTGTTGCCAAAGCGAACCTTGCCGTCCGCCTGGGTGAAGATGCCCATGTTCGCCAGCCATTGCTCGAACTCCGGCCCCGGTTTCAGGCCCAGGGTCTGGCGCGCATAGAGCGCGTCGTGGAACGAGGTGGTCTGGTAATTGAGCATGATGTCGTCGGAGCCGGGGATGCCCATGATGAAGTTGATCCCGGCTACACCGAGCAACGTCAGCAGGGTGTCCATGTCATCCTGGTCGGCTTCGGCATGGTTGGTGTAACAGATGTCGCAACCCATCGGCACGCCGAGCAACTTGCCGCAGAAATGGTCTTCGAGGCCGGCGCGGATGATCTGTTTGCCGTTGTATAAATATTCCGGGCCGATGAAACCGACCACGGTGTTCACCAGGAACGGCTTGAAATGCCGCGCCACGGCGTAGGCCCGGGTTTCGCAGGTCTGCTGGTCGACACCGTGATGCGCGTTGGCCGACAGCGCGCTGCCCTGACCCGTCTCGAAATACATCAAATTCTGCCCGAGGGTGCCGCGTTTGAGGCTCAGCCCTGCGTCATAACCTTCCTGCAAGACATTCAGGTTGATGCCGAAACTGGCGTTGGCCGCTTCGGTGCCGGCAATCGACTGAAACACCAGATCCAGCGGCACGCCGCGGTTGATTGCCTCGATCGAGGTGGTGACGTGGGTCAGCACGCAGGCCTGGGTCGGGATGTCGTAGCGCTGAATGATCGCGTCGAGCATTTCCAGCATCGCGCAGATCGAGGCAATGCTGTCGGTGGCCGGGTTGATGCCGATCATCGCGTCGCCGTTGCCGTACAGCAGTCCGTCGAGAATGCTCGCGGCGATGCCGGATGGCTCGTCGGTGGGGTGATTCGGTTGCAGGCGGGTCGACAGGCGTCCGCGCAGGCCAAGGGTGCCGCGAAATTTGGTGACCACGCGGATCTTCTGCGCCACCAGCACCAGATCCTGCACGCGCATGATCTTCGACACGGCGGCGACCATTTCCGGGGTCAGGCCGGGGGCGAGCGCGCGCAGGCTGGTTTCGTCGGCCGCATCACTGAGCAGCCAGTCGCGAAAACCGCCGACAGTGAGGTGGCTGACCACGGCAAAGGCTTGTTTGTCATGGGTGTCGATGATCAGTCGGGTGACTTCATCGGCTTCGTAGGGAATCAGCGCTTCCTGCAAGAAATGCGTGAGCGGGATGTCGGCCAGCGCCATTTGTGCGGCCACGCGCTCGCCGTCATTGAGCGCGGCGACGCCGGCCAGGAAGTCCCCGGAGCGCGCCGGGCTGGCCTTGGCCATGACGTCCTTGAGGCTGTCGAAGCGGTAGGTCTGGGCGCCGACGGAATGGGCAAATGCGGCCATGGGGCGGTGTCCTCCAATAATTGATACATCCTCGCAGGAGCTGCCGAAGGCTGCGATCTTTTGATCTTGATCTTGAAAATGCAGGATCAAAAGATCGCAGCCTTCGGCAGCTCCTACAGGAGGCAGCGTGCACTTCTATATAGCGGGCACCGGGCGAAAGGCCCGGTGCCGGTGCAACTAGATACCTTCGAGCATAGCGTCTGCCGGGGCTTCGGCGCGTTGCTTGGCGGTCAGCTGGAAGTACAGATAGCCAGCGGCCATGAAGCCCAGGAACACACAACCGATCAGCGTGTTGAACCACGCCATCGCCACCAGGCACACCACCGCCAGGAACAGCGCAATTGCCGGCACCACCGGGTAGCCCGGGGCGCGGAAGGTGCGTTCCAGGTTCGGTTCGGTTTTGCGCAGTTTGAACAGGCTGAGCATGCTGATGATGTACATCACGATCGCGCCGAACACCGACATGGTGATCATCGCGGCGGTCAGGGTCATGCCCTGAAGATTGACCAGACCATCGCTGTAGATCGCCGCGATGCCGATCACGCCACCGGCCAGAATCGCCCGATGCGGGGTCTGGAAACGCGACAACTTGGCCAGGCTCTTCGGCAGATAACCGGCGCGGGCGAGGGCGAAGAATTGGCGCGAATAGCCGAGGATGATCCCGTGGAAACTCGCCACCAGGCCGAACAGGCCGATCCACACCAGCATGTGCATCCATGATGAGTTGTTGCCGACCACCGCTTTCATGGCCTGCGGCAGCGGATCGTTGATGTTCGACAGTTGGCGCCAGTCGCCGACGCCGCCGGCCATCACCATCACGCCGATGGCGAGGAACACCAGGGTCAGGATGCCGCTGACGTAAGCCTTGGGAATCGTGCGTTTCGGGTCCTTGGCTTCTTCGGCCGCCATGGCCGCGCCTTCGATGGCGAGGAAGAACCAGATCGCGAACGGGATCGCCGCAAAGATTCCGGGGATCGAACCCAGGGTGAACTCGTTGGAACCCGACCAGCCATTGAGCACGAAATTGCTGAAGCTGAAGCCCGGTGCGACCACGCCCATGAACACCAGCAGCTCGGCGACCGCCAGCACGGTGACCACCAACTCAAAGGTCGCAGCAATGCTGACGCCGAGGATGTTCAGGGTCATGAACACGAAGTACGCGCCGACCGCTGCCACCTTCGGATCAAGCTCCGGGTACTGCACGTTGAGGTAGGCGCCGATCGCCATGGCGATGGCCGGTGGGGCGAAAACGAATTCGATCAGGGTGGCGATGCCGGCGATCAACCCGCCTTTCTCGCCGAACGCCCGACGGCTGTAGGCAAACGGCCCGCCCGCGTGGGGAATCGCGGTGGTCAGTTCGGTAAAGCTGAAGATGAAACAGGTGTACATGGTCGCGACCATCAGCGCCGTGACCAGAAAGCCGAGGGTACCCGCCGTGCCCCAGCCGTAACTCCAGCCGAAGTATTCGCCGGAAATCACCAGGCCGACGGCAATGCCCCAGAGGTGCAGGGTGCCGAGTGTGGGTTTGAGCTGTGTGGTGGAAGTCATAAGTCCTCTCTGTTTTTTATTGTTCGATCTGTTGGACTTTCGGGTGCAGTGGTTGGGTGGATGGATGCTGTTCACGCAGCGGCAGTTTTCGCGCAAACCTGAATGACGGGTACGCAAGGGCCGTGCCAGCGCGGCCAGGCCTTGTGTTGTGTCATTGAGGACGCCAATCGCGAGCAGGCTCACTCCTACAGGAGGGATGCGGTGCAATTGCAGGAGCGAGCCTGCTCGCGATAGCGGTCGATAGGGCAACACCGAAACATCAGTGTCGCCCCAGGGTTTTAGAAGAAGCCCAACGGATTGATGTCGTAGCTCACCAGCAGGTTTTTGGTTTGCTGATAGTGGTCGAGCATCATCTTGTGGGTTTCACGGCCGACGCCGGACTTCTTGTACCCGCCGAACGCGGCATGCGCCGGGTACAGGTGGTAGCAGTTGGTCCACACGCGACCGGCCTTGATCGCGCGACCCATGCGGTAGGCGCGGTTGATGTCGCGGGTCCACAGGCCGGCACCGAGACCGAACTCGGTGTCGTTGGCAATCGCCAGGGCTTCGGCTTCGTCCTTGAAGGTGGTGATGCTCACCACCGGGCCGAAGATTTCTTCCTGGAACACGCGCATTTTGTTGGTGCCCTTGAGCAGGGTCGGCTGGATGTAATAGCCGGTCGCCAGACTGCCCTCGAGTTTTTCCACCTTGCCGCCGGTCAGCAGTTCGGCACCTTCGCCCTTGGCGATTTCCAGGTACGACAGGATCTTGTCGAACTGCTGCTCGGACGCCTGGGCGCCGACCATGGTGTCGGTGTCTAGCGGATCGCCGCGTTTGATCTGGCTGACTTTCTTCATCACCGCTTGCATGAATTCGTCGTAGATCGACTCCTGCACCAGTGCGCGGGACGGGCAGGTGCACACTTCGCCCTGGTTGAAGAACGCCAGCACGAGACCTTCGGCCGCTTTCTCGATGAAGCTCGGTTCGGCCTGCATGATGTCTTCGAAGAAGATGTTCGGCGACTTGCCGCCCAGCTCCACGGTGGACGGAATGATGTTCTCGGCCGCGCATTTCATGATGTGCGAGCCGACCGGGGTCGAGCCGGTGAAAGCGATCTTGGCGATGCGTTTGCTGGTGGCCAGCGCTTCGCCGGCTTCTTTGCCGAAGCCCTGCACCACGTTGAGCACGCCCGGTGGCAGCAGATCACCGATCAGCTCCATCAGGACGCAGATGCCCAGCGGGGTTTGCTCGGCAGGTTTGAGCACCACGCAGTTGCCGGCAGCCAGCGCCGGGGCGAGTTTCCACGCGGCCATCAGCAGCGGGAAGTTCCACGGGATGATCTGACCGACCACGCCCAGTGGTTCATGGATGTGATAGGCCACGGTGTTGCCGTCGATTTCGGCAGCGCTGCCTTCCTGGGCGCGCAGGCAGCCGGCGAAGTAGCGGAAATGGTCGGCGGCCAGCGGGATGTCGGCGTTGAGGGTTTCGCGGATGGCTTTGCCGTTGTCCCAGGTTTCGGTGATCGCCAGCAGTTCGAGGTTTTCTTCGATGCGGTCGGCGATTTTCAGCAGGATCAGCGAGCGCGCCTGCACAGAGGTCGCGCCCCACGCGTCGGCGGCGGCGTGGGCGGCGTCCAGTGCCTTGTCGATGTCTTCGGCAGTGGAACGGGGGAATTCGGCAATCGGTTGGCCATTCACTGGCGAGGTATTGGTGAAGTACTGACCTTTGACAGGCGCGACGAACTCGCCGCCGATGTAGTTACCGTACTTGCTCTTGAACGAGACTTTGGCGCCTTCAGTACCGGGGTGAGCGTAACGCATGATGATGTTCTCCTTGGCTTTGTACTTATTAGAGAAACGCGCAAGTGCGCTTGCTATAAGCGTAGAGCAAAGGTCGGGCCACTGCCGTGCAGGTCAGGCAAATCAAGGCCTTGCGGATTTTTTGTCGGACGGGCGGGTGATGCCTGTGATGGTTTCGGTACAGAGGGGGTGACAGTTTGTACCGCTTTTGGCACAGCCTGTGACCGGCCGGTCTTGCCAGCATTGCAATGCCGGCCGGCCTGGAGGATCCTCAGCCAACAGAAACCCTGTAGGAGCTGCCGCAGGCTGCGATCTTTTGATTTTGCTTTCTTGCAGATCAAGATCAAAAGATCGCAGCCTGCGGCAGCTCCTACACGAGGTTTGCGTCGACCTTTCGGGGAGAATAATAAGAAATGCACGACAACCATTTGAGTCGCCATGCCCAACAGGTGCTCACCGTGACCCAGGGCAAGCCGCACCTGCACGGGCCCGGTGCCGATCCGTCGATTGCCCGTTCGTGGCTGCGTTGTCTTGAGGACTATCACCTCGACCCGGCGCTTGCCATGGCGCCCACCGTGCTCGAACACGGGCGCGTCCTCGAAAGCCGCGAGCGCCTGCAACAGGTGTTGCAGATTGCCGGCAATGAAATGAGCAGCCTGCATCAACAACTGTCCGGCGCCGGCCACGCGGTGCTGCTGACTGACGCGCGCGGGGTGATTCTCAACTGCGTCACCGCACCAGCCGAACGCAAGATTTTCGAACGTGCCGGCCTCTGGCTCGGCGCCGACTGGAGCGAAGCCTGCGAAGGCACCAATGGCATCGGCACCTGCCTGGTCGAGCGCCAGGCGCTGACCATTCACCAGGACGAACACTTTCGCGGCCGTCACACCGGCCTGACCTGCTCGGCGAGTCCGGTGTTCGACCCGCACGGCGAATTGCTCGCGGTGCTCGACGTGTCCTCGGCGCGCCACGATGTCTCGCGGCAGAGCCAGTTCCACACCATGGCGCTGGTCAACCTGTCGGCGAAGATGATCGAGAGCTGCTATTTCCTGCGTTGCTTCGATAACCAGTGGTTGCTGCGTTTTCACTTGCAGGCCGAATCCGTCGGCCTGTTCAGCGAAGGGCTGCTGGCGTTTGACGGAGAAGGGCGGATCAGCGCGGTCAACCAGAGTGCGCTGAACCTGCTGGGGCATATTCGCGGTGGCTTGCTGGGCAAACCGGTGGAAGCGTTTTTCGATTGCTCGCTGGACGAACTGCTCGGCCGCGCCAGCGCCAATGCCAGCGCCAGTTGGCCGTTGCGCACCCGCGACGGGCGGCATCTGTTTGCCTTGCTGCGTGGTGAATCGCGCAAACCGCTGCCGATTACGCCGGCCCCGGTTGTGGCTCGGGCGCAACCATTGGCGGGCATTTGCCTCGGTGACGCGGCGCTGCAAGCGGATTTTCGCAAGGCGTTGCGTGTGTTCGAGCGCGACGTGCCGCTGCTGATCAACGGCGAGACCGGCTCCGGTAAGGAAGCCTTCGCCAAGGCTGTGCATCACGCCAGCCAGCGCGCCAACAAAGCCTTCGTCGCCCTCAACTGCGCGGCGATTCCCGAGAGCCTGATCGAGAGCGAACTGTTCGGTTATCGCGGCGGCAGTTTCACCGGCGCGCGCAAGGACGGCATGCGCGGCAAGTTGCAGCAGGCCGATGGCGGCACCTTGTTCCTCGATGAAATCGGTGACATGCCGCTGGCGCTGCAGACCCGTTTGTTGCGGGTGCTGGAAGACCGACAAGTGGTGCCGATCGGCGGCGAGCCGGAGGCGGTCAACGTGCGGATCATCAGCGCCACGCACCGCAATCTGCTGGAGCGGGTCGAAGACGGCAGCTTCCGCGAAGATCTGTATTACCGGCTCAACGGTCTCGAAGTCGCGCTACCGGCGTTGCGCGAGCGCAGTGACAAATCGCAGTTGCTGGATTTCCTGCTGGCCGAAGAGGCGGGCGGGGAGGTGATCGTCATCGACGAACCGGCGCGCCAGGCGTTGCTGGCCTTCAGTTGGCCGGGCAACGTGCGGCAGTTGCGCAATGTCCTGCGTACGCTGGCGGCGTTGTGCGATGACGGGCGGATCGGGCTGGAGGATCTGCCAGCGATGATTCGTCAGGTGCGGCCGCCAGCGGTGGAATCCATTCCCTGCGAGCAACCTCTCGAGGATGCCGAACGATTGGCGTTGCTCAATACTCTTGAACGCACGCGCTGGCACATGACTCACACCGCCGAGCAACTGGGCGTGAGCCGCAACACCCTCTACAGAAAGCTGCGCAAACACGGCATCGCCCGAACCGGATAAATCCCCCTGTAGGAGCTGCCGAAGGCTGCGATCTTTTGATCTTGTTCTTTATAGGATCAAAAGATCGCAGCCTCGTTGCACTCGTCAGCTCCTACAGGTGGGGTAGTGATCGTGGTGGTGGGTGATGGTGTCAGCTAAAGAGTGCGATTTTCCCCTCCCTACGCTAACCTGCGGCCATGTTTTACGAGGTCGACTATGCACATTCATATTCTGGGTATCTGCGGGACTTTCATGGGCTCGATGGCGGTTCTGGCCAAAGAGTTGGGCCATCACGTGACCGGTTCCGACGCCAACGTCTATCCGCCGATGAGCACGCAGCTTGAGGCCCAGGGCATTCAACTGACCCAAGGCTACGACCCGGCCCAGCTCGATCCGGCGCCGGATCTGGTGGTGATCGGCAACGCCATGTCCCGCGGCAACCCGGCGGTGGAATATGTGCTGAACAAGGGCCTGCCGTACGTCTCCGGTCCGCAGTGGCTGGCCGATCACGTGTTGCAAGGTCGCTGGGTGCTGGCGGTCGCCGGTACACACGGCAAGACCACCACCAGCAGCATGCTCGCCTGGGTGCTGGAACATGCCGGCATGAGCCCGGGGTTCCTGATCGGTGGCGTGCCGCAGAATTTCTCGGTGTCCGCGTGCCTGGGCGGTACGCCGTTCTTCGTGATTGAGGCTGACGAATACGACAGCGCGTTCTTCGACAAGCGTTCGAAGTTCGTCCACTACCGCCCGCGCACCGCGATCCTCAACAACCTTGAGTTCGATCACGCGGACATCTTCCCCGATCTGCCGGCCATCGAGCGACAGTTTCACCATTTGGTGCGCACCATTCCGAGTGAAGGTCTGGTGATTCATCCGACCACCGAGCCTGCCTTGCAGCGCGTGATCGAAATGGGCTGCTGGACCCCGGTGCAAACCACCGGTGCCGGTGGTCAGTGGCAGGTCAAGTTGCTCAAGGATGACGGTTCGGCGTTCGAGGTGATGTTCGAGGGCGTGTCCCAAGGCACCGTCGAATGGGAGTTGACCGGGCAGCACAACGTCGCCAACGCCTTGGCTGCTTTGGCGGCGGCGCGGCATGTCGGTGTGGTGCCATCGATGGGCATCGCCGGGTTGAGCGCGTTCAAGAACGTCAAACGCCGGATGGAGAAAGTCGCCGAAGTGCGCGGCATCACCATCTATGACGACTTCGCCCACCACCCGACCGCGATCGCCACTACTCTCGACGGTCTGCGCAAACGCATCGGCGACGCACCGCTGATCGCGATCATCGAACCGCGTTCCAACTCGATGAAGCTCGGCGCGCACCGTGACGGTTTGCCCGACAGCGTGGTCGATGCCGATCAGGTGATCTGGTACGCCCCGGCCAACCTCGGCTGGGATCTGGGTGCCACCGCCGCGTTGTGCACCGTGCCGTCGATCGTCAGCGATTCGCTCGAAGGCATCATCGAGCGCGTGAAGAGCCAGGCCCAGCCCGGCACTCATGTGGTGATCATGAGCAACGGCGGCTTCGGCGGCCTGCACGGCAAACTCGCCGAGGCGCTTAAATGAACACTCTTTCCCAGGACGGCGGCCCGGAACGCATCACGCTGGCGATGACCGGTGCTTCCGGCGCGCAGTACGGTTTGCGCCTGCTCGATTGCCTGGTGCGCGAAGATCGCGAAGTGCACTTCCTGATCTCCAAAGCTGCGCAACTGGTGATGGCCACCGAGACCGACGTCTCGCTGCCGGCCAAACCGCAGATGATGCAGGCGTTCCTGACCGAGTACACCGGGGCGGCCTCCGGGCAGATCCGCGTGTATGGCAAGGAAGACTGGATGTCGCCGGTAGCCTCGGGTTCCGGCGCGCCGTCAGCGATGGTTGTGGTGCCATGCTCCACCGGCACCTTGTCGGCGATTGCCACGGGCGCCTGCAACAACCTGATCGAGCGGGCGGCGGACGTGACGCTGAAGGAGCGTCGCCAGTTGATTCTGGTGCCGCGCGAGGCGCCGTATTCGAGCATTCATCTGGAGCACATGCTCAAGCTGTCGAACATGGGCGTGACCATCCTGCCGGCCTCGCCGGGCTTCTATCACCAGCCGCAGACCATTGATGACCTGATCGATTTCGTCGTGGCGCGGATTCTCAATTTGCTGGGCATTCCTCAGGACATGCTGCCGCGTTGGGGCGAGCATCATCTGAGCAGCGATGAATAAGCTGCTGACGATTGTGCTGGCGCTGCAACTGGCCGGCTGCGCCACCGTGCGTACGCTGGATGCGGCTAAGCCGGGCGCACCGGTGGTGTATTCCGGGACGCGGCTGGATTTGTATGCGATGAACGGCGGGTGTTGTGCAATGGACCGTTTCGGGGCTGAAGCGCCGAGCTATCCGGGGGTGGACCTGCCGGCGAGTGCCTTGCTCGATACGCTGTTGTTGCCGTTGTCGTTGCTCACCGTGATCGGCGTGGGGTTTCAGGCGACTGGCGGATTGTAAAAGCAAAAGATCGCAGCCTTCGGCAGCTCCTACAGGGTGAACATAAATCCCGTGTAGGAGCTGCCGAAGGCTGCGATCTTTTGATTCTGGGAGTGCTGCGCACTCCATCGTCAGCTTGCTGGCGATTGCATTGATTACTTGCCGAGTTTGCGCAGCTCATCCGACTCGACAATCCGCACCCCATCCTGCTCCTCAAGCGCCAGGCGCCACATCGCCCGGGCCAGTTGGCAGGCTTCGATGCCGCGGTATTTGCCGGGGATCAGTTTGGAGAACGGCGCGGCCAGTTGTTCGCCCAGGCGCGGTTCGGTGCGCTCACCCAAGAGCAGCGACGGCCGGCAAATGGTCAGTTGCGGCCAGTTCTGGGCACGCAGCGCTTGTTCCATTTCGCCTTTGACCCGGTTGTAGAAAATCGATGACTTCGGATCGGCGCCCAGCGCACTGATCACGATCAGATGCCGTGCGCCCATTTCCCGGGCGCGCTTGGCGAACGCCACCACCATGTCCAGATCCACCGCGCGAAATGCCGCTTCCGAGCCTGCCTGCTTGATGGTGGTACCGAGGCAGCAGTAGGCGATATCGACGCGACCGCTGAGCTGCGGCAGAAAGGCCTGTGGGTCGCCGACCGGGTTTTCCAGGTGCGGATGTTCAGCCAGTGGCCGGCGCGACGGGGCGAGCACGCGGGTGATCGTCGGCTCGTTGAGCAAGCGGTCGAGCAGGTGTTCACCGGTCAATCCGGTGGCTCCGGCAAGCAATACGTGCTGAGGCGTCAAGTACATTGTGTCTCTCCCTTGATACTGTTCAGCTTAGTTGCTGTTTGTCGCTCCGTCGTTCAATGCAGCGCTTTGCAAAGCTTTTCTTGCTTGCTGTTTGCGCAGCAGTTGCCAGTGCGACAGCACAGTCTTGGGTGCCCAGATCTGTGGTTCCGAGGCTTCGAAATTGTCGGCCAGTTCACGCTCGGCAACGGTGGCCTTGGCCAGTTTGAAGGCTTGTTCCAGATCGTCGGTCTGGTTCAGCGCCTGGGCGAACAAGGCGTCGCCGAAGTAGGTGAAGTTGGCTTCTTCCGAGCAGCCGAACGACACACGATCGGCACGCGAGGCGGTCATGATCAGTGTGCGCTCATCTTTCAAAGCAGGGATGAAACCACCGGAATAGCACGATGAAATCACGATCACCTTGTCGCGATTTTTCAGCGGTGCGAGCACGGCGGCGAGTTCATCGGCGGGCAGGTCGGCCAGCTCCATGCGCGGCTGGTCGAGCACCAGTTCGTGTTCGGCGGTGCCGTGGCTGGTCAGGTAGATGAACACCAGATCTTCCGGGCCACTGCGTTCGGCCAGGGTCTGCGCGGCGCGGCGCAGGTTTTCGCGGGTGGCCATCGGCCGGTCGCCGAGGTGGTCGCGGTGGTTGACCAGACGAATCTGGCCGTAAGCACCGAAACGCGTGGTGAGCATGTTGGCGACGTAGTCGGATTCGCGCAGGAACACGCTTTGCTTGCCGTCGCCACCGAGGGTCAGGGTGTACAGCTCGACCGCCGGCGTCGAGGCGGGCACGGCGGACAGCGCGTCATCGAGCAGGCGGCCCTGAGCCAGCAAACCGAGTTCGAGGATGTCGGGCAGGAGCTTGCCGTCGGCGTCGCGCACCCGTTGGCTGTTGATCCAGGTGCCGCTGAGTACGGTGCCATCGGTCAGCACCAGGGTGCCGCGTCCGGCGTAGCTGTCGTTGTCGAAACCGCCAATGTAGAAGCTGCCGTCCGACAGATTCAAACGGCCCTGACCGCTGAAGCGCCAGTCATTGAAGTAGCCGATGTAATGGCTGCCGTCGGTGCCGATCAGTTCACCCTTGCCGGTCAGTGCGCCTTCCTTGAACTGGCCGAGCCACACGTCGCCATCGGCGTTTTCATAGCGGCCCTTGCCGTGCAACTGGCTGTTCTTGAAACCACCGACATAGATGTCGCCATCGGCACTGTTGAAGGTGCCATTGCCTTCGAGCTGGCCGTTGACGAAATGGCCGCTGAACGAGTTGCCGCTGGCGTCGCCGCGTTGGCCTTCGCCGTTGGGTTTGCCGTGGGCGAACTGGCCCTGATACGAGCTGCCGTCGTCCATTTCCAGGCGGCCCAGCCCGGAATACTGGTCGGCCTTGAACTCGCCACGGTAGGTCATGGCGTTTTCCTTGAGGGTACCTTCGCCGTCGCGCCGGCCCTGCCTGAAGCCGCCGGTGTAACTGCTGGCGTTGGTGGTCAGACTGCCCTGACCATCGAACAGGCCCTGCTGGAACTGGCCGCGATAGATCTCGCCGTTACTGCCGTGCCACTCACCCTGGCCATGCCATTGGCCCTTGTCGAACTGCCCGGCGTACCAACTGCCGTTGGGATAGTCGACCCGGCCCTGGCCTTGCAGCAAGCCGTTGACCAGTTCGCCGCGATAGCGTCCGCCGTCCGGCAGGCGCGCATCCGGAGGCAACAGCGATTCGCCGTCGCCGCACGCGGTGAGCATCAGGATCAGGGCAAGGGGTGCAAGGGAAGCGAGTGGGCGCATAGCGGGATCCGGGCAATTAGGCGACCGAGTATGCCGCAGCTATGTGACCTTATACAGCCGGTAAAAACAGCGCTGATGCGAAACAGCGTGCGCTGTTTCGCATCCGGTGACTCAAACGAAGCAGAGCGACAGCGGCTCGGCGATGTAGGCCGGTTTGTCCGAGCCCTCTATCTCAAGCGTGGCGGTGGCCTTGAGCAGCCATTGACCGGGTTTCTTCTCGGTCACTTCGGCCAGATCGACCTTCAGGCGAACTTTTGAATTGACCTTCACTGGCTGGATGAAACGCACACTGTCCAGACCGTAGTTGACCACCATCTTCAGGCCTTGCGGCAGCACGAGGATGTCTTCCATCAGTTTGGGGATCAGCGACAGCGACAGGAAACCGTGGGCAATGGTGCTGCCAAATGGCGTTTGCGCGGCTTTGACCGGATCGACATGGATGAACTGATAATCCCCGGTGGCTTCGGCGAACAGGTTGATGCGCTCCTGATCGATGGTGAGCCATTCGGAACGTCCGAGTTCCTTGCCGACATAATCTTTGAGCTCTGCAACGGGAACATAGGGCATTGAGACTCTCCTTGGGTTCATCGGTTTTATAGTTTTTCAGGTGGGGGATTTGACCGCCCTGCGAACCACTGTAGATCAACATGGCGATTTGCTCCGGTCAACCGACCATGCTTTTGGCGAATGCCGATCCATAGCGCTGCCGTGCTTATAATGCCGATGACTTGCGGGGGGAGATGTCTGATGTTGTTACGTGGCCTGACCATGCTGGTGCTGTTCCAACTGCTCGGCACGGCGCTCAACCATTTGCTGTTGCCGGTGCTGCCGGGGCCGATCATCGGCCTGCTGCTGTTGCTGGTGTTCCTGATCATTCGCGGTGAAGTCGGCGAGCCGCTGAACCTGGCGGCCGGCAGCCTGCTGCGTTATCTGCCGTTGCTGCTGGTGCCGCCGGCGGTGGGCGTGATGGTTTATGCGAGCGACATTGCCGCCGATTTCTGGGCGATTGTCGGCGCACTGGTGCTGTCGCTGATCCTGTCGATGGCCTTCGCCGGGGTGCTGATGCAGCGCCTGGTCAAGCGACACGCGCCGCACTCGGAGGAGTCCTGATGCTCTTCGATTGGCAAGGCGCCTGGGTCTCGGTGATCCATCACCCGCTGTTCGGCATCGGCATCACCCTGGGTGCCTATCAACTGGTGCTGGCGGCGTTCGAGAAAACCCGCTGGATCTTTCTGCAACCGGTTCTGGTCTCCATGCTGTTGGTGATCGGTGTGCTGGTCGGCTGCGGCCTGACTTACGCCGAGTACCGCAAGAGCACCGAGATCCTCAGCATTTTGCTGGGCCCGGCGACAGTGGCGCTGGCAGTGCCGCTGTATCTCAACCTCAAACGCATCCGCCAATTGTTCTGGCCGATTTTTACTACGCTGGTGATAGGCGGGGTGGTCGCCACGGGCATGGGTGTGTTGCTGGGCTGGTGGTTTGGCGCCGAGCACATGATTCTGATGACCATGGCGCCGAAGTCGGTGACCTCGCCGATTGCGATGCTGGTGGCCGAACAGATCGGTGGAGTCGCGGCGCTGGCGGCGGTGTTCGTGTTGATCACCGGGGTGATCGGCGCGATCTTCGGCCCGGCGTTGCTGACCCGCCTCGGCGTGCACAGCCCGGAGGCGCGTGGCATGGCGTTGGGCATGACCGCGCACGCGGTCGGCACCTCTGTGGCCTTGCAGGAAAGTGATGAATGCGGCGCCTTTGCGGCGCTGGCGATGAGTTTGATGGGCGTGGCCACGGCGGTATTCCTGCCGTTGGCGGTGTCGATGGTGGTCTAAGGAAATGTCTATGAGTCTGCCGCTTTTCCCGCTGAACACGGTGCTGTTTCCCGGCTGCAACCTCGACTTGCAGATCTTCGAGGCGCGTTACCTGGACATGATTGGTCGCTGTATGAAACAGGGTGGCGGCTTCGGCGTGGTGTGCATTCTCGACGGTCACGAAGTTGGCGTCGCACCACAAGGTTTTGCTCTGGTCGGCTGTGAAGCGCGGATCACCGATTTCCAGCAGCAGGACAATGGCCTGCTGGGGATTCGCGTGCAGGGCGGGCGACGTTTCCATGTGCTGCGCACTGAAGTGCAGCGCGATCAACTGATCCTCGCCGACGTCGAATGGCTCGACGATGAGCCGGAACAACCGTTGCAGGATGAAGACGCCGATCTGGTGGCGCTGCTCAGGGCCTTGGCCGAGCACCCGATGGTCGAGGCGTTGAACATGGGCAACGAAGCGCTGGGGCAGCAGTCGCTGGCCAATCAGTTGGCGTATCTGCTGCCGTTCGCCGAAGAAGACAAGATTGACCTGCTGCAACTCGACGATCCGCAGCAGCGGCTGGATGCGATCCAGGCGCTGCTCGATGAGTTGCAGGGCGAATTGTTCGCGTAGTTGCACTCTGAATTAACTCGCGGCCTCTGCCAGTATTGTTTTGCTTTCGTCTTTGCCTTACTTTTTATTCATCAACAGGAAGTTGGTGGTCTTAATAATTGTAAGGATGAAGTCATGACTGTTTACGAGGACGAATGGGCGTTTTGGGATGACATAGCGGGAAAGTATATTTTCAAACACGCAGATACCGATCGCAACGTTACAAACGTTATTGAGGCGGCCGGTGTTTACGCTGACCTGATGGTCATCGCTCGTCGCAAAAGAAGGGCAGCTAAAATCCCTGAAGGCGATATGCCGAGAGTTTCAATGACAGCGGCCAGTTTTATGGCAGCCGGCGCATCCAGGTAAACCCAATATTTTAATAAAGACTCGCGATTGTCGTGGATAGACAGTCTGGCGTCTGTGTGAGTGTTTTTATGTCTCTAATAAATATCAATAACAATTCATTTACAGTAAATCTTTATGTCGACGGCCTGCCGGTAGTGCTTAGTCAGCAGCGCCTGAAGCAGCGTCTGCGCGATTCGCGGATCATCAGGCGCGAGCGGCTGGAGGTCGAAGCCGCTCTTGCCAGTCGCGAGGGTTCGGACTTTCTTACATTGGCTGATCATGAAGATGACAAACCGCTGTTGCTCAGGTTTACACCCCAAGGTGACAAGTATGTCATTCAGACGATTTTAAAAGGTGATTATGATCAGGGGTACTTGGCGATCAGTCAGTCTGCTCGCCATGTTTTTGTCGGTGATATTGCTCAGGGTAGTCAATTCACGTTGGTGAAACATGATGTAGAGAATGCCCGGTTCAGCGATCTGGATAAAGGTCCCTGTCATGTTGCTCTCGCGGCTAAGGGGCGTAACGCGATATACCTGGCCAGTGAAAATGGTAGACGCTACTTCAAGGATGTTGATCCCAATATGAGTCAGCATGATGCGTTCAATAACACGCCGGTTACGTTTATTCTGAAAGTTATCGACAGACCCGAAGAAGGATGATGAGCGCCAACCGAATTGATCCGGCAATCTCGGCGGCGCTTCATCAACGTTGTCATCAATAGGCGTAACGCAACATCGTGTGCGGCAAATGGCGCAGGACGAACAGGCTGAACAGCACCAGCAGCGCCGGCAGAATCAGCCACCAGACTTTGAACGGCATCGGGTTGAGCGGCGTCTGGCGCTGACTCAGCCACAGGCCTGCTGCACACACGCACGCCGCGAGCATCGCGCCCGCCAGGATATCCGTCGGCCAGTGCGCGCCCAGATACACCCGCGACAAGGCAATCGACAGCGCCGGTATACAGCCGAGCAGCAGCCAGGTCAGGCGCATGCGCGGCGGTTGGCCGCGCCCGGCGAGGACCGCGAGCACCAGAAACAGCGCGAACGAACCCGAGGCATGGCCGCTGGGCATGCTGTAACTGGTCAGCGGATCGGTCAGCACTTCCGGGCGGACCCGGGCGAAAAACTGTTTGGTGACCGTGTTGAGCAGCGCCGTGCACAGTAGCGTACCGCCGGCAAAGATTGCCTGGCGCCATTGCCGGCACAGCAGCAACAGACCGGTGAGCAGGGCGCTGAACATCAGCATGTTGTGGAATTCACCGATCAGGGTGAGCGTCACCGCGATTTCATCCAGCATCGGCTGACGATGTTCCTGTACCAATGTCATGACACCCTGATCGAGGGCGCTCAGATACGGATAGCCAACGAACAGCCCGATCAGAATCAATAGGCTCATGCTGCTGATCCAGACGGTCGCCCGGCGATGCTGGCGCAAGCTGCTGTTGACGCTCAGGCCGACCATCACCGCGATACTGGCGGCGACGATGCCGGCCTGCAGCCAGAAACCTTCCGGCAGCGGCAAGCGGATCGCCGCGCCAGTGGCCCAGCCCGGCAGCAGGTAGGCGACGCTCCAGCCGGCCGCGGCCAGCAGGCTGACGGCGGCAAAGCGCGGGAAGGGCATGTCGCACATGCCGGCGACCATCGGCAGCATCGGCCGCAACGGGCCGATAAAACGCCCGACCAGCAGGCTGGCGATGCCGTAGCGCTGGAAGTAGGTCTCGGCGCCGGCCATCCACTCCGGATGGTGGCGTAGCCCCGGCAGGCGGCGGATGTTCTGGTGGAAATGCCGGCCGAGGAAGTACGAAATCATGTCGCCCAGAATCCCGCCGAGAAAGCCCAGCAGCAGGGTTTCGCTCAACGACAGCGCGCCACTGCCAGCCAATACGGCGACAGCAAACAGCAACACCGTGCCCGGCACGATCAGCCCGGCAATCGCCAGGCACTCCACGCAGGCGACGATAAACACCGCTGCGGCCAGCCACTGCGGATTGGCGGCAAGCCACCCGGTCACGCTATCGAGCCAT
This sequence comes from Pseudomonas serboccidentalis, assembly GCF_028830055.1. Classification (NCBI taxonomy): domain Bacteria; kingdom Pseudomonadati; phylum Pseudomonadota; class Gammaproteobacteria; order Pseudomonadales; family Pseudomonadaceae; genus Pseudomonas; species Pseudomonas serboccidentalis. Next base: position 2,818,941 of record NZ_CP101655.1, on the reverse strand, counting down.
GGGCCCATACAAACAACTCCAAATCAATGATGATCCCTGTAGGAGCTGCCGCAGGCTGCGATCTTTTGATCTTTCAGAAGCAAAGATCGCAGCCTGCGGCAGCTCCTACAGGTTTATGTTTTTCACAGCAGGAAATAATCGCGCCCTTCGACCTGACCCCGACGTAGCGGGTTCCGCGTGCACCATTGTGCGTAACTGGCGTCGACGAAACGGTACATCAGGTGTTCGTCGCGGCCATGGGGGATGCCCAGGCGGGTGGTTTGAATGATCTGCGCCGGCGCCGGCCCGGTGTCTTCCACCAGCAGCACTTCATGATCGAAACGCTTGGCGTCCCACACCGGCACCTTCAATCCCAGTGCCTTGCACAGCAATGTCTGGCCGGCGCACAGCTTTTGCGAAGGCCGTGGGCGCCCCTGAGCATCAGGGTTGTTCAGCAGCATTTGCGCCAGACTCGCCGGCCCGCTGATTTCATCGACCCACGGGTAGGCGGATTTGATCAGCACCGCGTTGCCCGGCCCTTGGGCGCTGAAGTTCAGCGAATCACCGCCGCGGGCGTAATACATATAGATGTGCCCGCCATCCAGAAACAAGGCCTTACGCTTTTCCGTGTAGCCGAGGGACGCATGACTGCCTTTTTCCGCGCAGTAGTAGGCCTCGGTCTCAATGATCCGGGCGCTGAGCCACAAATCGCCGACCCGGTGGCGGATGACTTTGCCGAGCAGGTCGCGGGCCAGCAGCTGCGCGTCACGGTCGAAAAAAGCGTCCGGAAGGCCCAGAGGCAAGCGCTCGGCGGTGGCGCGAACGGTCAGGTTGGACATGGCAAACGGTGTTTATCCAGGCGAAGGAGGTCGTGATGATAACAATCCGAGGCTTAATTACGGCTGAACGTCGGCAAATTGCAGTCCATTTCGACCATCCGCCTGTCACCGCTGTTAGTCCCGGGACGCGACAGCTATAATCTGCCGCTTTCCTCTTTGCCAAGACCCCAGCAGACCATGACTGAGTCCGTTCTTGACTACATGACCCGATTGGGTCGCGCCGCCCGCGAAGCTTCCCGGGTCATCGGCCGTGCCAGCACCGCGCAGAAAAACCGCGCCCTGCAGGCTGCAGCCAATGCCCTGGACGCGGCACGCGCCGAGCTGGCCGCCGCCAATGAACAGGACCTGGCCGCCGGCCGCGCCAATGGCCTGGAACCGGCACTGCTGGAACGTCTGGAACTGACCCCGGCGCGCATCGACGGCATGATCGTCGGCTTGCGCCAGGTCGCAGCATTGCCGGATCCGGTCGGTGCGATCCGCGACATGAGCTTTCGCCCGTCCGGCATTCAGGTCGGCAAGATGCGCGTGCCGCTGGGCGTGATCGGGATCATCTACGAATCCCGTCCCAACGTGACCATCGATGCCGCCAGCCTGTGCCTGAAGTCGGGCAACGCGACCATCCTGCGTGGAGGCTCCGAGGCGATTCATTCCAACCGGGCGATTGCCGCGTGCATCCAGCGCGGTCTGGCCGAGGCCGAATTGCCGGCAGCGGTGGTGCAAGTGGTCGAAACCACCGACCGTGCCGCCGTTGGCGCGATGATCACCATGCCCGAGTACGTCGACGTGATCGTGCCGCGCGGTGGCCGTGGCCTGATCGAGCGCATCAGCCGCGATGCCCGCGTGCCGGTGATCAAGCACCTGGACGGCATCTGCCACGTCTATGTCAGTGCCCACGCCGATCTGGAGAAAGCCCAGCGCATCGCCTTCAATGCCAAGACCTACCGTTATGGCATCTGTGGTGCGATGGAGACCTTGCTCGTCGATCAAAGTGTTGCGAAGGATTTCCTGCCGTCGATGGCTGCCCAGTTCCGCGAAAAAGGCGTCGAGCTGCGTGGCTGCGAGCGCACCCGGGCGATCATTGACGCCGTGGCGGCCAGCGAAGACGACTGGAACACCGAGTATCTGGCGCCGATCCTGTCGATTCGTGTGGTCGACGGGCTGGACCAGGCCATCGAACATATCAACCATTACGGCTCGCACCACACCGACTCGATCGTCAGCGAAAACCTCGCGGACACCCGTCGTTTCGTGGCCGAAGTCGATTCGGCGTCGGTGATGATCAACACCCCGACGTGCTTTGCCGATGGGTTCGAATACGGATTGGGTGCCGAGATCGGCATTTCTACTGATAAGCTGCACGCCCGCGGCCCGGTGGGCCTCGAAGGACTGACCTGCGAGAAGTACATCGTGGTTGGTGACGGCCAGTTGCGCGGCCAGGCGACGGTCTGACTTGACCGACCTCGACCTGACAGCGCCGCTGCCTGACAGCGAACTCCGACCCCGGCGCATCGGCGTACTGGGCGGCACGTTCGATCCGGTGCACATCGGCCATTTGCGCGGTGCGCTGGAAGTGGCCGAAGCGCTGCTGCTCGACGAGTTGCGCATGATGCCCAGCGCCCGGCCGCCGCATCGCGATACGCCACAGGTGTCGGCGCAGGATCGGCTGGCAATGGTCGAATGCGCGGTGGCCGGAGTGCCGCCGCTGGTGGTGGACGCCCGCGAATTGCAGCGGGACAAACCGTCCTACACCATCGATACCCTGGAGTTGATGCGTGCCGAAATGGCCGCTGAGACCCAGGTTTTTCTGCTTTTGGGCTGGGACGCATTTTGCGGCCTGCCCACTTGGCACCGCTGGGAAGAGTTGCTCCAGCATTGCCACATCCTGGTGCTACAGCGCCCGGACGCCGACAGCGAACCGCCGGATGCCTTGCGCAACCTGCTGGCAGCGCGTTCGGTGAGCGACCCGCTGGCCCTGAAAGGGCCGAGCGGACAGATTGCATTCGTCTGGCAGACACCGCTCGCGGTTTCCGCCACCCAGATCCGTCAACTGCTGGCCAGCGGTAAGTCGGTACGTTTCCTGGTGCCCGACGCGGTCCTGGCCTACATCGATGCGCACGGTCTGTACCGTGCGTCGAACTGAACAAGGCGTGCTTCACTGATACGAATCCACGTATCGCCAAGCCGCCGAATACATGAGCAAAACGAGTTTTATATGACCGACAAAGATGTAAGCAAAGTTAAGCGCAAAGGCACGTTCAAGAGCGCGCCGCTGCCGGAAGTCGCCAACACCAACGAGCCGCTCAAGGGCGACGAGCTGGTCAAGGTTGCCGTGGCAGCCCTGGAAGACGTCAAGGCACAAGACATCCAGATCATCGATGTTCGTGACAAGCAGAGCATCACCGACTACATGATCATCGCCACCGGTACTTCCAATCGCCAGATCAACGCGATGCTGGACAAGGTCCGCGAAGAAGTCAAAAAGCAGGGCGCCAAGCCGCTGGGCGAAGAAGGCAAGGGCGACAGCGACTGGGTTCTGCTGGACCTGGATCTGGTGATCGTGCACATGATGACCGCCTCGGCACGTCAGTTCTACGACCTGGAACGCCTGTGGGCCGGTGCCGAGCAAAGCCGTGCGGCAGATGCCAAGCACCACAGCCCGGAAAACACCCACGAGCATTTCACCAAGCTCAACAAAGACCAGCTGTAAGGGATTGCTGTGCGACTGCGACTGATCGCCGTCGGTTCACGCATGCCCAAGTGGGTGGAAGAAGGCTGGCATGAATATGCCAAGCGTCTTCCGTCCGAGCTGGCGCTGGAACTGGTGGAAATTCCGCTCAATACCCGTGGCAAGAACGCCGACGTGGCCCGTTTCATCCGCCAGGAAGGCGAAGCCATGCTGGCCAAGGTCGGGCCGAACGAGCGGATCGTCACGCTGGAAGTCCACGGCAAGCCCTGGAGCACCGAGCAACTGGCGGTCGAACTTGACCGTTGGCGGCTGGATTCGCGCACGGTCAATTTCATGGTCGGCGGCCCCGAAGGGCTGGCGCCGGAAGTCTGCGCCCGCGCCGATCAGCGCTGGTCGTTGTCGCCGCTGACCTTGCCGCACCCGCTGGTGCGGATCCTGATCGGCGAACAGCTGTACCGTGCCTGGACCGTGCTGTCCGGTCACCCTTACCACAAGTAGTCCTGCCCTCATGTCTCAGCCGATCCGCATCAAGGACCACGAAAAGGACGCCCGCCTGGTGCGTAGCCGCGTCGTGTTCGGGGCCATTGCGGTCATGCTGTTGATCGGCGTGCTGATTGCGCGGCTGTACTACTTGCAGGTGATCCAGTACGAGTACCACTCGACGCTCTCGGAAAACAACCGCGTTCATGTGCAGCCGATTCCGCCGACCCGTGGGCTGATCTTCGACCGCAACGGCGTGGTGGTGGCGGACAATCGCCCCAGCTTCAGCCTGAGCATGACCCGCGAGCGCTCCGGCGACTGGCAGCAAGTGCTCGACGTGATCGTCGAAGTGCTGCAGTTGACGCCCGAGGACCGGGTGATCTTCGAAAAACGCATGCGTCAGGGGCGCCGGCCGTTCGAGCCAGTGCCGATCCTGTTCGAGCTGACCGAAGAGCAGATCGCCCGGATCGCGGTGAACCAGTTCCGCCTCCCGGGCGTGGAAGTGGTCGCGCAGCTGGTACGCCACTACCCGCAGGGCGCGCATTTTGCGCACTCGGTGGGTTACATGGGGCGGATCAACGAGAAAGAGCTCAAGACCCTCGACCCGGTCAACTACAGCGGCACCCATCACATCGGCAAAACTGGCATCGAGCGTTTCTACGAGCCGGAACTGCACGGGCAGGTGGGTTACGAGGAAGTCGAGACCAACGCCCGGGGCCGCGTATTGCGTGTACTCAAGCGCACTGATCCGATTCCAGGCAAGGACATCGTCCTGAGTCTGGACATCAAACTGCAGGAGGCGGCGGAAGCTGCGCTGGGCGGGCGGCGTGGCGCGGTGGTGGCGCTCGATCCGAACACCGGCGAAGTGCTGGCGATGGTCAGTCAGCCGAGTTTCGACCCGAACCTGTTCGTCACCGGCATCAGCTTCAAGGCGTATGCCGAGCTGCGCGATTCCATCGACCGGCCACTGTTCAACCGGGTGCTGCGCGGTCTGTATCCGCCGGGTTCGACGATCAAGCCGGCGGTGGCGATTGCCGGCCTCGATGCCGGTGTGGTGACAGCGTCGAGCCGGGTGTTCGACCCCGGTTACTACATGCTGCCCAACTACGATCACAAGTACCGCAACTGGAACCGCACCGGTGACGGCTTCGTCGACCTCGACACAGCGATCATGCGTTCCAATGACACCTACTTCTATGACCTGGCGCACAAGCTGGGCATCGATCGGCTGTCGGCCTACATGAACAAGTTCGGCATCGGCCAGAAGGTCTCGCTGGACATGTTCGAAGAATCCCCCGGCCTGATGCCGTCCCGCGAATGGAAGCGGGCAACCCGCAAGCAGGCGTGGTTCCCGGGCGAAACCCTGATTCTGGGGATCGGCCAGGGCTACATGCAGTCCACGCCGTTGCAGCTGGCGCAGGCCACGGCGCTGGTGGCCAACAAAGGCATCTGGAACCGGCCGCACCTGGCCAAGACCATCGAAGGCGTCAAACCTGTGGATGAGAACCCGATGCCGGACATCGTCCTGCGCGATCCGTCGGACTGGACCAAGGTCAACCACGGCATGCAGCAGGTGATGCACGGCGCCCGGGGGACCGCGCGCAAAGCGGCGATCGGGGCGCAATACCGGATCGCTGGCAAGTCGGGTACGGCCCAGGTAGTGGCAATCAAGCAAGGTGAGAAGTACGACCGCTCCAAGGTTCAGGAGCGCCACCGCGACCACGCCTTGTTCGTCGGATTTGCCCCGGCCGACAACCCGAAAATCGTCGTCTCGGTGATGGTCGAGAACGGTGAGTCCGGCTCCGGTGTCGCCGCGCCAGTGGTGCGTCAGGTCATGGATGCCTGGCTTCTGGACCAGGATGGTCGGTTGAAGGCCGAATACGCCGGTCCTATCAATGCGGAGGCTACGGCCCGTGAAGAATAATTTCGATCGCATGCTCTCCAGTGAGGATGTGATGCGTCGCCGTGCGACGCTGCTGCAACGTCTGCATATCGATGGCCCCTTGTTGATCCTGCTGCTGATTCTCGCCGCAGGCAGCCTGTTCGTGCTGTATTCGGCCAGCGGCAAGAGCTGGGACCTGCTGGGCAAACAGGCGACTTCGTTCGGCATCGGCCTGGTGTCGATGATCGTCATCGCGCAATTCGAACCGCGGTTCATGGCGCGTTGGGTGCCGCTCGGTTATGTGATCGGGGTGGTGTTGCTGATGGTGGTGGACATCATGGGCCACAACGCCATGGGCGCCACGCGCTGGATCAACATCCCCGGGGTGATCCGCTTTCAGCCTTCGGAGTTCATGAAGATCCTGATGCCGGCGACGATTGCCTGGTATCTGTCCAAGCGCACGCTGCCGCCGCAGCTCAAGCACGTCGGTATCAGCCTGATGCTGATCGGCGTGCCGTTCATTCTCATTGTGCGTCAGCCCGACCTCGGCACCTCGCTGCTGATTCTGGCCGGCGGCGCCTTCGTGCTGTTCATGGGCGGGCTGCGCTGGCGCTGGATCCTCAGCGTGCTGGCCGCCGCGGTACCCGTGGCGATCGCCATGTGGTTCTTCATCATGCACGACTACCAGAAGCAGAGGATCCTGACGTTCCTCGACCCGGAAAGCGATCCGCTCGGCACCGGCTGGAACATCATTCAATCAAAAGCCGCCATCGGCTCCGGCGGTGTATTCGGCAAGGGCTGGTTGCTGGGCACCCAGTCGCACCTGGACTTTTTGCCGGAAAGCCACACCGACTTCATCATCGCCGTACTCGGCGAAGAGTTCGGTCTGGTGGGCATCTGCGCGCTGTTGCTGATCTATTTGCTGTTGATCGGTCGCGGCCTGGTGATTACCGCCCAGGCGCAGACGCTGTTCGGCAAATTGCTCGCCGGCGCGTTGACCATGACGTTTTTTGTTTATGTTTTCGTCAACATCGGTATGGTCAGTGGCCTGTTGCCGGTGGTGGGTGTGCCGTTGCCCTTCATTAGCTACGGAGGAACTTCGCTGGTGACACTGCTGTCAGCGTTTGGGGTTTTGATGTCGATTCATACGCATCGCAAATGGATCGCACAGGTTTGAATAAGGTGAAGAGTTCAATGCAAGTCATGCGCAGCTGGGCGACTCGTTACGCGCCGTGGGTCGGCCTGGTCGGCATCCTTGGCAGCGCGCAGGAAGCGCTGGCCGGCGATTACGAAGGCTCGCCACAGGTGGCCGAATTCGTCGGTGAAATGACCCGCGACTACGGTTTTGCCGGTGAGCAACTGATGGCGGTGTTCCGCGAGGCGCAGCGCAAGCAGGCGATTCTCGACGCCATCTCCAAACCCGCCGAGCGGGTCAAACAGTGGAAAGAATATCGCCCGATGTTCATCACTGACGCGCGCATCGCCCGCGGTGTGGACTTCTGGCGCCAGCACGAGGCCGTACTGGCCCGTGCCGAGCAGGAATACGGCGTGCCGGCACAAGTCATCGTGTCGATCATCGGCGTCGAGACCTTTTTCGGACGTAATACCGGTAATTATCGGGTGATCGATGCCTTGTCCACGCTCGGTTTCGACTATCCTCCCCGTGCCGAATTTTTCCGCAAGGAGCTGCGTGAGTTCCTGCTGCTGGCTCGCGAAGAGCAGGTTGATCCATTGACCCTCAAAGGCTCGTACGCCGGGGCGATGGGCCTGCCGCAGTTCATGCCGAGCAGCTTTCGCGCCTATGCGGTGGATTTCGACGGTGACGGGCACATCAACATCTGGACCAATCCGGATGATGCGATCGGCAGCGTCGCCAGCTATTTCAAGCGTCATGGCTGGGTCGCCGGCGAGCCGGTGGTCAGCCGCGCCGATGTGCGTGGCGAGCAGGTCGACGAAGGCCTGACTACCGGGATCGAACCGACAAAGACGGTTGGAGAGTTGCGGGCGCTGGGCTGGTCAAGTCATGATGCGCTGCGCGATGATATGCCGGTTACTGCATTTCGCCTCGAAGGCGACAACGGCCCTGAATACTGGATGGGCCTGAAGAATTTCTACGCGATCACGCGTTATAACCGCAGCGTGATGTACGCCATGGCCGTACATCAACTGTCTGAAGAGCTGGTAAAAGCACGGGGCGTCAAGTAATGCGGGCATTGCCTATCAATAAACCCCTGAAGCTGGTGGCTTTCGCTGCGTTGGCGGTGCTGGTCGCCAGTTGTTCGACCAGTCGCGCGCCCACCCAGAAAACTTCCTCCACCGCGGTGCGTGCGCAGCCGGGGCTGGACATCAACCGCGCGCATAAAGATGGCGCGCCGTGGTGGGACGTGGATGTTTCGCGCATCCCGGATGCCACACCGACCCTGCACACCGGCCCGTACAAGGCCAACCCATACACCGTGCTGGGCAAGACCTATTTCCCGTTGCAGGAATCCAAGACCTACGTCGCCTCGGGCACGGCGTCCTGGTACGGCACCAAGTTCCACGGCCAGAACACCGCCAACGGCGAAGTGTATGACCTGTACGGCATGAGCGCCGCGCACAAGACTCTGCCACTGCCAAGTTACGTTCGGGTGACCAACCTGGACAACAACAAGAGCGTGATCCTGCGGGTCAACGATCGCGGGCCGTTCTACTCCGACCGGATCATCGACTTGTCCTACGCGGCCGCCAAGAAACTCGGGTATGCCGAAATCGGCACCGCGCGGGTCAAGGTCGAGGGCATCGATCCGCAACAATGGTGGGCCGCCAAGGGCCGTCCGGCGCCGTTGATGCTCAACGAACCGCAGGTCGCGCAGAATAGCGCGCCGGTGATCACGGCCTCGGCCGGTACCATCGAGCAATGGACTCCGCCGCCACAGCAACATGCCTCTGACACTGTCCCTGTACAGATCAGCGCAAAAAAAAACGCTTCTGTACCAGCGTCTGGCCAGTATCTGCAGGTGGGCGCGTTCGCCAACCCGGACGCTGCAGAACTCCTGAGGTCGAAGCTCAGCGGGATGGTGAGCGCTCCGGTGTTCATCAGCTCGATCGTGCGCAATCAGCAGACCCTGCATCGGGTACGCCTGGGGCCGATCGGTTCGCCGGGTGAAATCGCCCAGGTGCAGAACAGTGTGCGCCTGGCCAATCTCGGCTCGCCGAGTGTGGTCACCGAGTAATACACGTAGCACTTGATTGACGGTTCACTTGCGGTTTTGGGGGGTGGACCAGGTTGTTGGCTCGTCGAAGAACAAAAGCCCGGCAAGGGTGACTGGAGTGAGCAACTGAACACGCGATGGCCCGTTAGAAGGCTGTCTGAATAGTTTTGCCTTCGGGCAAGTTTCCATTAGCGATTTCGAGAGACGGATGAACATCACCACCTTTGCCAAACGCCTGTGTCTGCTAGTCCCGCTGCTCCTCTCGCCTGCCGCCTTCGCGGCCGAGATGATGCCGTCGCCACCTCAACTGGCTGCAAAAGCCTACGTGCTCATGGACGCCAGCAGCGGCAACGTGCTGGTCGAGAACAACGGTGACCAGCGTCTGCCGCCAGCCAGCCTGACCAAACTGATGACCGCGTACATCGCTACGCTGGAAATCCGTCGCGGCCAGATCGGTGAGAACGACCCGGTGACCGTCAGCGAAAACGCCTGGCGTACCGGCGGTTCGCGGATGTTCATCAAAGTCGGCTCGCAAGTGACCGTCAGCGACCTGCTGCACGGCATCATCATTCAGTCCGGCAACGACGCCAGCGTCGCGCTGTCCGAGCACATCGCCGGTAGCGAAGATGCCTTCGCCGACCTGATGAACAAGACCGTTACCGATCTGGGCATGACCAATTCCCACTTCATGAACCCGACCGGTCTGCCGAACCCTGAGCACTACTCGTCGGCGCACGACATGGCGATTCTGGCCCGTGCGATCATCCACGAAGACCCGGCTCACTACGCGATCTACTCGCAGAAAGAGTTCTTCTGGAACGGTATCAAGCAGCCTAACCGCAACCTGCTGTTGTGGCGCGACAAGACTGTTGACGGTCTGAAAACCGGTCACACCGACGAAGCCGGCTACTGCATGGTGTCTTCGGCGGTACGTGACGGCCAGCGTCTGATCGCAGTGGTGTTCGGCACCAACAGCGAAGTGGCCCGTGCCGCTGAAACCCAGAAACTGCTGACCTACGGCTTCCGTTTCTTCGAAACCCAGACCTTCTACCAGAAGGGCACCGAACTGGCGCAAGCCCCGGTGTGGAAGGGCACCACCAGTCAAGTCAAGGCCGGCCTGGCTGAAGACTTGACCATGACCCTGCCAAAAGGCCAGCTGAAAAAGCTCGCTGCCAGCATGACCATGAACCCGCAACTGACCGCGCCAATCGCCAAGGGCGACGTGATCGGTAAAGTCGAAGTGAAACTGGACGACAAAGTGGTGCACAGCGCCGACCTGATCGCCCTGGACGCTGTCGAGGAGGGTGGTATCTTCCGCCGCATGTGGGATAGCATCCGTCTATTCTTCTACGGCTTGTTCAACTGATTTTGTGTTGACCTGCATGGCCCCGCCCCGATCCGGTGCGGGGCCATGTGCGTTACCACGGCTTGCGCTCTAGAGGCCGTTACGCCATGACCGATACCGAAGTAAAGGCGCCAAAGATCGAATTTCCGCAGACTGATTATCCGATTAAGGTGATCAGCGATACGGGCGTCGGCAACAAAGACAAGATCATCGACATCGTCAAGAAACACGCGACCATCAATGATGAGCGCATCGACGAGCGTCAAAGCAGCAACGGCAAATACACCACCATCCAGTTGCACATCGTCGCGACAGACCAGGATCAGCTGTACAACATCAACAGCGAACTGCGGGCTTCCGGCTTCGTACACATGGTGTTGTGATGCAGGGCACGCTGGGCTTTCGCGAACTTGGCCAGATGGCTTACGAGCCGGTCTGGCATGCCATGCAACGCTTCACCAACGAACGGGGCAGCAATGCCGCCGACGAAGTCTGGCTGGTCGAGCACCCTCCGGTGTTTACCCAGGGCCAGGCCGGCAAGGCCGAACACTTGCTGCTGCCGGGGGATATCCCGGTGGTGCAGGTCGATCGTGGCGGGCAGGTGACTTATCATGGCCCAGGCCAATTGGTCGCCTACCTGTTGCTGGACGTGCGCAAGCTGGGGTTCGGCGTACGTGATCTGGTCACGCGCATGGAACAGTGCCTGATCGAACTGCTGGCCAGCTACGGCGTGACCGCCGCAGCCAAGCCAGATGCTCCCGGCGTCTACGTCGACGGAGCGAAAATCGCTTCTCTGGGTTTGCGGATTCGCCACGGTTGCTCCTTTCATGGCCTGGCCCTGAACGTGGATATGAACCTGGAGCCGTTTCGACGGATTAATCCCTGCGGCTATGCCGGGCTGGCGATGACCCAGCTGAGCGATCACGCAGGATCGATTGAATTTGCCGAGGTAAGTGCCCGGCTGCGCGCGCAGCTCGTCAAACACCTCGACTATGCTGAGCAGACGACCCTGACGGGCGGAATCGACTGATATGACTACTGATGCAGTGCAAACCATGATCCCGACGCTCGACGTGACCGAGCGCCCGGCCCCGCGTCCCAAGGTTGAAGCCGGCGTCAAGCTGCGCGGCGCCGAGAAGGTTGCACGCATCCCGGTAAAGATCATTCCGACCACCGAACTGCCGAAGAAGCCTGACTGGATTCGTGTACGCATCCCGGTTTCGCCGGAAGTCGACCGTATCAAGAGCCTGCTGCGCAAGCACAAGCTGCACAGCGTCTGCGAAGAAGCGTCCTGCCCGAACCTGGGCGAGTGCTTCTCCGGCGGCACCGCGACCTTCATGATCATGGGCGACATCTGCACCCGTCGCTGCCCGTTCTGCGACGTCGGCCACGGCCGTCCGAAGCCTCTGGACGTCAACGAGCCGGAAAGCCTGGCGATCGCCATCGCTGACCTGAAGCTCAAGTACGTAGTGATCACCTCGGTTGACCGCGACGACCTGCGTGACGGCGGTGCCCAGCACTTTGCCGACTGCATCCGCGAAATCCGCAAGCTGTCGCCGAACGTGCAGCTGGAGACCCTGGTCCCGGACTACCGTGGCCGCATGGACATCGCGCTGGAAATCACCGCCGCCGAGCCGCCGGATGTGTTCAACCACAACCTGGAAACCGTGCCGCGCCTGTACAAGGCTGCGCGTCCGGGTTCGGACTACCAGTGGTCGCTGACCCTGCTGCAGCGCTTCAAGCAGATGATGCCGCACATCCCGACCAAATCCGGCCTGATGCTGGGCCTGGGCGAGACGGACGAGGAAGTCATCGAAGTCATGAAGCGCATGCGCGAACACGACATCGATATGCTGACCCTCGGCCAGTACCTGCAACCGTCCCGCAGCCACTTGCCGGTGCAGCGTTTCGTGCACCCGGACACCTTCGCCTGGTTCGCCGAGGAAGGTTACAAGATGGGCTTCAAGAACGTTGCTTCCGGCCCGCTGGTACGTTCGTCGTACCACGCTGACGAACAGGCGAAACTGGTCAAGGCCGAGCTGCTCGGTTCTTGATTCAGCGCTGAACGCCTCTGAAAATACCCGCCTTGGCGGGTATTTTTGTTTGGGCTGGTTTACCTCCGAACCCTGTGGCGAGGGAGCTTGCTCCCGTTGGGTTGGGCAGCGAGCCCAAGTTTTTGGGACTGCTTCGCACTCCAGCGGGAGCAAGCTCCCTCGCCACAGGTTATTGGGTAGTCTCAGCTCTTTTGTTTATTTCTGTTCCTGACTACTGTGTGTGCATGAATTCGCAGGGAGACCCATGGATGACCGTTCGACCGACTCACACCCTCGTTGCGCACAAACCGGTGCCGGCGCTGCCGCCAGAAGGGCTGATTGGCGTGATCGCCCCCGCCGGGCCCGGTGCCTTGGACACCGACAAGGCTGTGCAGTGGATGCGTGCCCGGGGTTACCAGTTGCGGGTGTTTCCCGGTGTCTACGAGAAGGACGGCTATCTGGCCGGCAGCGACGACGTACGCCTCAATGACCTGCACGCGGCGTTCGCTGACCCCGAGGTCGACGCGATCATCTGCCTGCGCGGTGGCTACGGCACGCCACGTCTGCTGGACCGGATCGACTTCGACCTGTTGAGCCGCCACGCCAAGCCTTTTGTCGGCTACAGCGACATCACCGCGCTGCATCTGGCGATCAGTCGCTACGCCGGGTTCGTGACCTTTCACGGCCCGTTGCTCAATGCCGACCTGCTGGGCGACAAGGAGCCGCCGACCGTCACGTCATTCTTCGCCATGCTTCGCGGTCAATTGAAGGCGGGGAGTGTGCTGAGCCATCCGGTGGCTTATCCGTTGACCACCGTGGAGCCCGGCATCGCCCATGGGCGGCTGCTGGGCGGCAATCTGGCGATGATTGCCGCGACGCTGGGCACGCCTTACGAAATCGACGTGGAAGGCGTGATTCTGCTGATCGAGGACGTCAACGAGCCGCTGTACAGGATCGACCGCTTGCTCACGCAGATGCGTCTGGCCGGCAAACTGGCCAGGTTGCGTGGGGTGCTGGTCGGTGATGTGGCCGGGGTGGATATCGACGCGTTGAACCGCTTGCTCAAGCAGACCTTCGAACCGTTGCGGATCCCGGTGTTGTCCGGCTGGCGCAGTGGGCATTGCGATCCGAACCTGACGCTGCCGATGGGCGCGTTGGTAAGGCTGGATGCGGGGAAGAAGGAGTTGATGCTGGAGCAGGATGTGGTCACCCGATAATGCGGGGGTGAAGCAAAAAGATCGCAGCCTTCGGCAGCTCCTACAGGGTAAACATCAATCCCGTGTAGGAGCTGCCGAAGGCTGCGATCTTTTGATTTTTGCTTTATTGGGTCCGCAGGCTCTCAAGCAGCTTATGCGTCGGATACCCGTCCGCCGGCCAGCCAAACGCCTGCTGTGCACTGCGAATCGCTTTACGCGTATTTGCACCGATGATCCCGTCCGCCGTGCCTGCATCGTAATTGCGCGCACTCAGCAGGGTCTGCAGTTCGATGCGCTCGGTGCGGCTCAATGGCAGATCATCTTTTGGCCAGGTGCCATTGATCAGCCCACCACCGTTGAAACGTTCGGACAGCAGGCTCACCGCCAATGCATAGGACGACGAGTTGTTGTACTTGAGGATCGCCCGGAAGTTGTCGAGGATCAGGAACGCCGGGCCGCGATAGCCGGCCGGCAGCAGCAGGGCCGCGGAGAGCTGTTCCGAACCGGCCGGGGCCTGACCGCCATTGGGCAGGATCACGCCCAATTGACGCCATTCGGCAACGCTCTTGCGAATCGCGCCATCGGCCAGGGTGTAATTGAAACCGCTCGGCAGTTGCACTTCGAAGCCCCACGGCTGACCGCGCTGCCAGCCGGAGCTTTGCAGGTAGTGCGCGGTGGACGCCAGCGCATCGGCGGGGCTGCCCCAGATGTCGCGGCGACCGTCACCGTCGAAGTCCACGGCATGGGTGTTGTAGGTGGTCGGAATGAACTGGGTCTGGCCCATCGCGCCGGCCCACGAGCCCAACATCTTCTCCGGGGTGATATCGCCTTGTTGCAGGATCTGCAGCGCCGCGATCAGTTGTGCATGGGCAAAGCCCGGGCGACGGCCTTCGTAGGCCAGGGTCGCCAGCGAGTTGATCACTGACTTGGTGCCCTGGAACTGGCCGAAATTGCTTTCCATGCCCCACACCGATACCAGCGCCTGACGGTCGACGCCATAACGCTGCTCGATGCTTTGCAGGATGTCGGCGTACTGACTGATCAGCGCCTGGCCCTTGCGCACCCGCAGCGGCGACAGGGCACCATCGAGGTATTCCCACACCGGGCGAGAGAATTCCGGCTGACTGCGGTCGGCTTTGATAACACTGGCATCGAAGCTGACATTGGCAAAGGCGCGATCGAACAGGTCAGCGCGGATCCCGGCTGCCAGCGCATCTTTGCGGAAACCTGCCTGCCATTCGGCGAAGGTCTGGGTCGGCTGGATATCGAGATTGTCACCTGATGGCACTACCGGCGGGATGATGGCCGGGGCGGTGACTGCAGGGGCGGTCTGTAACGGTTGCGCATCGGCGGCGGTCGGTTTTTCCGCACAGGCGACAAGCAGAATGAAGCTGGAGGCAGCGATCAGTTGGCGAATGGGCCAACGACGGGAAAGACTGAAGGGCATGCACAGTTCCAGGGAATACGAATCAGGTGCAGACCTTAACATGAGCGAGGGGTACTGCGCTTCAGGCAGCCAGAAAGTAAGAAGCCTCCCAGCTGTCAGACTGGAAGGCTTCGCGACGGTAGCTGCCTTTGCCCTTGCTTGGTCGTTCCTGGCGGCTGCGGAACAGGGGTTGGGCGACGATGGATTTGGCCTTGTTCGGGCCATGTTTTGATGGCTTTTTGCTCATGATGGATCTCTCGATGGGTGGGGGTTGCGCGGAAAATAATCTGCCGATGTCGGGCGTCTGTCTATAGGGCAAATGCAGGTTTTTTTGTAGGAAAACAAGATCAAAAGATCGCAGCGTGCCGCAGCTCCTACAGGGATTAGTGTAGGAGCTGCCGGAGGCTGCGATCTTTTGAGCTTATTCGGCAGGCAATGACAGGCGTTGGCCAGCCATCAACAACGCCAATCGGCTCAGGCTCATCCACGGCGAACCGGCGGCCTGGCCCTTGATTTGCGCATCGATGCGCTGGGCTTCGAGCAGCAATTGCGCCCAGCGTTGCGCCGAGTAGCGTTGCAAGGCCTTGCTCATCAGCGGTTTGCGCTTGTCCCAGACCGGTGGCTTCGACTGGCTGAAGCACTTGTCCAGCGGTGTGCCCTGGCTGTATTGCAATGAGATATTGGCCAACAGGCGCAACTCCCGCGCCAGCGCCCAGAGAATCACCGGTGGCTCGACGCCTTCACCGCGCAGGCCTTCGAGCATGCGCAGCGCATGGGCCGGTTCGCCGTTGAGCACGGCGTCGGTCAGGCCGAACACATCGAAGCGGGCACTGTCGGCCACTGCGGCCTGCACGGTTTCGACGGTGAGCTGTCCACCTTCGGCCATCAGCTTGAGCTTTTCGATTTCCTGCGCGGCGGCGAGCAGGTTGCCCTCGACGCGGGCGGCAATCAGTTCGACGGCGTCCTGACTGGCGGATAACCCGGCCTGCGACAGACGTTGACGAATCCAGCTCGGTAGCTGATTGGCGTCCACCGGCCAGATCTGGATGAACTGGGTCTGCTGACCTTCGACCAGCGCCTTGCCCCACTTGGTCTTCTGTGCGCTGCCATCGAGCTTGGGCAGGCTGATCAGCAGCACCGTGTCTTCGGCGGGGCGCGAGCAGTATTCGATCAGTGCGGCAGCGCCCTTGTCACCGGGCTTTCCCGAAGGCAGGCGCAGTTCCAGCAGACGTTTTTCGGCAAACAGCGACATGCTGGCACCGGCCTGCAGCAACGTACCCCAATCGAAATTGGCGTCGGCGGCGAACACTTGGCGTTCGTCGAAACCTTGCTGGCGGGCAGCACTGCGGATGGCGTCGGCAGCTTCCTGGCACAGCAGCGGGTCATCGCCACTGATGATATAGACGGGCGCAAGCGCGCCTTGCAGGTGTTTGCCGAGTTGAGCGGGAGCGAGCTTCATAAGAAGGGGCGAACGGGGCGCCTGAGCGCCCCGTACGTCTTACTGCTGCGGTACTTCGAGCGGCGACTGACGCGGGGTTTCCGCTTCAGCCTTCTGTGCCGCCTTCAGCGCATCGGCTTCGGCTCTTGCCCGGTCGTTGGCTGCTTGCTGCAATTGCTGCAGTTGGCCTGGAGTCAGCTGTTGCAGGCGCAGCATCATGCGCTGAACCAGCTCGCGACGGGTTTCGCGACGGGCGTCGTTGGCTTCCTGATCGGAGCCGACGAGGTTGTTGCCGTCGTGAATGAACACTTTCTGCACTTCGAGCTTGTCGCTCAGCAGATTCAGGTTGTGTTCGCCGACGATGTCGTAGTTCAGAACGGTGTTGACCTGATACTCGCCAGTACGGCCAGCGCCGGCGTAGCTGAGGATACGCTGGCTTTCCTGCTCGTCAGACAGGTACAGCTTGTACGGTGCACCGTTGTAAACCTTGACGCCGCTGGACTCGAGCACTTGACGCAGTTGGGTGACAGTCTCGCCATAGGCGTTGCGGGCGCCCAGATCAAGTTCCTTGATCGTCAGTTCGTTGGTGCCGGTGCCACGCAGCTGGAAACCGCAGGCGCTCAGCAGAACAGCCAGGCCCATCACCAGCAGATTGCGTTTGATCATTGTGTTGCTCCCCTTGAAACCATGTGGGCCGACCCTGCGGCCCGAAAGGTTTTACAGAGCGCCAGGCAGACCGGGCGCTCAATCCAATTTAGCTGGCGACGATGTTGACCAGTTTGCCTGGTACGACGATCACTTTGCGAATGGTCAGACCGTCGACGAAACGCAGGACGTTTTCGTTGGCACGGGCCGCCGCTTCGACTTCTTCGCGCGTCGCGCTGGCCGGCATGTCGATCTGGCCGCGCAGCTTGCCATTGACTTGAATGACCAGTTGCAGGCTGTCCTGTACCAGGGCGCTTTCATCGACCGCTGGCCATCCGGCATCGATCACGGCGTTGGCATGACCCAGTTGCTTCCACAGCTCGTGGCTGATGTGCGGCGTGATCGGGGCCAGCAGCAGCGTGACGGCTTCCAGGCCTTCGTGAATCAGCGCGCGATCCTGTTCGGTAGCTTGCGCAGCTTTCTCCAGCACGTTCATCAGCGTCATCACCTGAGCGATGGCAGTGTTGAATTTGTGGTTCTGGCCGACGTCGTGGCTGGCCTGCTTGATGGCCAGGTGGATGGCGCGGCGAACGGCTTTCTGCTCGTCGTTAAGGCCGGCGATGTCCAGTTTGCCCGGCAGGCCCTGAGTCACGTGGGCCTGCGCCAGACGCCAGACGCGCTTGAGGAAGCGGTGCGAGCCTTCAACGCCGGAGTCGGACCATTCGGCGCTCATGTCTGGCGGCGAGGCGAACATCATGAACAGGCGGCAGGTGTCGGCGCCGAACTGATCGATCATCGACTGTGGGTCGACGCCGTTGTTCTTCGACTTGGCCATTTTTTCGGTGCCACCGATTTCCACCGGCAAGCCGTCGGTTTTCAGTTTGGCGCTGATGACCTTGGCCTTGCTGTCACGCTCCAGTTCCACGTCCGCCGGGTTGAACCAGGTGTAGGCACCATTGGCTTCGCGACGGTAGTAGGTCTCGGCGATCACCATGCCTTGGGTCAGCAGGTTCTTGAACGGCTCGTTGGAGCTCACCAGGCCTTCGTCGCGCATCAGCTTGTGGAAGAAGCGCGCGTACAGCAGGTGGAGAAT
This sequence comes from Pseudomonas serboccidentalis, assembly GCF_028830055.1. Classification (NCBI taxonomy): domain Bacteria; kingdom Pseudomonadati; phylum Pseudomonadota; class Gammaproteobacteria; order Pseudomonadales; family Pseudomonadaceae; genus Pseudomonas; species Pseudomonas serboccidentalis. Next base: position 2,800,705 of record NZ_CP101655.1, on the reverse strand, counting down.
GGCGTGCTCGATACCGCCGATGTACTGATCCACCGGCAGCCAGTGGTCGGCTGCGGATTTTTCCACCAGGCCACCTTCGAAGTGCGGCGAGGCGTAGCGGGCGTAGTACCACGAGGACTCGACGAAGGTGTCCATGGTGTCGGTTTCACGCTTGGCCGGCTGGCCGCATTTCGGGCAGCTGCACTCGTAGAATTCCGGCATGCGTGCCAGCGGCGAACCAGCGCCGTCCGGCACCACGTCTTCCGGCAGCACCACCGGCAACTGGTCTTCCGGCACCGGCACGTCACCGCAAGTGGTGCAGTGGATGATCGGGATCGGGCAGCCCCAGTAGCGCTGACGGCTGATGCCCCAGTCGCGCAGGCGGAACTGGGTGCGCGAGGCACCGAGGTTTTTCTTGATCAGGGCGACTTCCATGGCGTCGAACGCGCCGGTGAAGTCCAGGCCGTCGAATTCGCCGGAGTTGATCAGCGTACCGTGCTCGCCGTAAGCGTCTTGCCACGGGGCCGGGTTGGTGTCGCCGGAGCTGGTACGCACCACCGACTTCACCGGCAGGTTGTACTTGTGAGCGAATTCGAAATCGCGCTCGTCGTGAGCCGGTACTGCCATCACGGCGCCGTCGCCGTAATGCATCAGCACGTAGTTGGCGACCCACACCGGCAGTTTTTCGCCGGTCAGCGGGTGCTCGACGAACAGGCCGGTCGGCAGGCCTTTCTTCTCTTGAGTGGCGACATCGGCTTCGGCCACGCTGCCGCCCTTGCATTCAGCGATGAACGCTTGCAGCTCAGGGTTGTTCTGCGCCGCGAGGCTGGCCAGGTGGTGCTCGGCGGCGACGGCAACGTAGGTCGCGCCCATCAGGGTGTCCGGACGGGTAGTGAAGACTTTGAGGGTGCCTTCTTCGCCGATCGAGTCGACGTTGTACGGGAACTGCACTTCCATGCCGCGGGATTTGCCAATCCAGTTGCGCTGCATGGTCTTGACCTGTTCAGGCCAGCCAGTCAGTTCGTCGAGGCTCTCCAGCAGCTCATCCGCGTAAGCGGTGATCTTGAAGTAGTACATCGGGATTTCGCGCTTTTCGATCAGCGCGCCGGAACGCCAGCCGCGACCGTCGATCACCTGTTCGTTGGCCAGCACGGTCTGGTCGACCGGGTCCCAGTTCACGGTGCCGTTCTTGCGGTAGATCACGCCTTTTTCGAACAGGCGAGTGAACAGCCATTGTTCCCAGCGGTAGTAGTCTGGCTTGCAGGTGGTCACTTCACGGGACCAGTCCACCGCCAGGCCCAGGCTGCGCAGCTGGGACTTCATGTAGGCGATGTTTTCGTAGGTCCACTTGGCGGGCGCCACGTTGTTCTTCATCGCGGCGTTTTCCGCCGGCATGCCGAAGGCGTCCCAACCCATCGGTTGCAGGACGTTCTTGCCTTGCATGCGCTGGTAGCGGGAGATCACGTCGCCGATGGTGTAGTTGCGCACGTGCCCCATGTGTAGCTTGCCGCTGGGGTAAGGGAACATCGACAGGCAGTAGTAGGTCTCCTTGCCTGGCTGTTCACTGACTTCAAAGGACTTTTGCTCGTCCCAGAACGACTGGGCGGCGGCTTCGATTTCACGGGGCTGATATTGTTCGTGCATGGCTACTTTTGTACTGGATAGGGGTGGCCTAATCCTCTTCAACGCGCCATCCGGGGATGATCCGGACGAGCTGGAAGTGGAATTACAGGAAGCGCCGTAGCATACATGACCGCGCTTGGCCTAGGGAAACCCTGATTACAGCTGTTTGGCCGGTCAAAAACATGGCGAGGGCCGTTGGTCGCGGCGTGCAGCCGGTTTGTGCAGCGAAGCTAAGCTCTTATTGGGGAGTGAGTCTTATCTTCAATGAGGTGAGGGATGGTGGAGCAACGGCAAAAAAACGTGACGAAACCCGAGTTGTACGAACGGTTGATGGATCGTCTGGGCATGGCTCTGGACGCTGCCAAAACCGCTGGCCGGCTGCGCGATGAGCGCCCCTTGGAACTGGAATTGCGTGGCTTGAGTCCCGCCGAGTTCAAACTGGTCAAGGCCTATCTGGATCGCAGTGAGCGTGAAACGCATGGATACCTGTCGCAGGCAGTGAAACAGCTCGATGCAGCACATTCAGCCAAGGTCATCTGGCTCAAGGACAAGGCGCCCGGCAGAGACACCGTCAAGGTTCGTTCTGTACAGGCCAAGTAAACGCATGGCAGGTCAAAAAACGGATCTTTTTCAACGCGATCCGACCCTACCGGTTGTAACGCTTTATTAACACTCTTAGGCTTCGGGCATCTCTGGAGATGCCCCGATGCCTTTTCGTTATTTCATCAAACAACTTTTATTGCCGCCTGGCATTCTTTTGCTGCTGTTGCTGGTTGCGTGGTGGCTGCGCCGCTCCCGGCCGCGGCTGGCCGGCCTGTGTTTTGCCATGGGGCTGGGTGGTTTCTGGCTGATGAGCCTGCCGGTGGTCGTGCAGTGGGGTGCCAAAGCGCTGGAGCGTGAACCGCCGCTGCCTCGTGATGCGTGGACGGCGCTGGCGCAGCGGGCCGATGCCATCGTGGTGCTGGGTTCTGGCCGTGAGCGTGGCGATCTGGCCTGGGGCGAGGATCAGCCGACGGGCGTGGGGCTGGAGCGTCAGCGCTATGCCGCGCGGCTGACCAAGGCGTCCGGGCTGCCGATCCTGACCAGCGGCGGTTTGCATTACGGCACGCCGCCGACCGAGGCGAAGCTGATGGCCGATTCGCTGCTCGATGATTTCGGCGTGACCACGCGCTGGCAGGAAGGTGAAAGCCGTACTACCTGGGAGAATGCCAAATTCAGCGCCGACATCTTGTTACCCCAAGGCATCAAGCGCGTCGTGGTGGTAACGCAGGCCTGGCACATGCCACGCGCTGTGTGGTGTTTTCAGCAGGCAGGATTCGAAGTGGTGCCGGCGCCTGTAGGGTTCCTCGGGACCGATAATGCGCGACCGTTCGGTGGCTGGCTGCCGGAGTTCAAGTCGATCTGGCAGAGCGGGCAGTTGCTGAATGAGGCGGTGGGGCAGGTGGGGTATTCGCTTTTTTACCGCTGAAGATCAAAAGATTGCAGCTTTCGGCAGCTCCTACAGAGGATGTGTGATGCTTCTGTAGGAATTGCCGAAGGCTGCGATCTTTGCTTTTAAAGGGTTTTCGACATCCGGCTCGCCATCAGTGCCCAGCCAAACAGCAGCACGCAGACGATGATCAGCGGCCACGAGCGCCATTGCAGGTACGGCGTCAGGTTGTGCATCGGCACCACTTCGCCATACAGGATGCCCTGCTCGAACTGTGGGATCTGCTCGGTGATCTGCCCGAACGGGTTGATCAGCCCGGTCACGCCGTTGTTGGTGGCGCGGATCATCCAGCGGCCCGCTTCAAGTGCGCGCATCTGCGCCATCTGCAGGTGTTGCAGCGGCCCGATCGAGGTGCCGAACCAGGTGTCGTTGCTGATCGTCAGCAGCAGATCACTGCGTGCCGACAGGCCGGCAGCGAACTCCGGGTACACCACTTCGTAACAGATGAACGGCGCAATCTGGTAACCCTTGGCCTGCAGCAATGGCTGATCCGCGGGGCCGCGAGCGAAGTCGGACATCGGCAAGTCGAAGAATGCGATCAAACCGCGCAACAGATCCTGCAACGGCACGTATTCGCCGAACGGCACCAGTTTCTGCTTGAGGTAGGTGCCATCGCCTTCGCCGACCACGGTGATGCCGTTGAAGAAGCGTTTTTCGTGGTGGACCATCTCGCGGATTGGCACACCGGTGATCAGCGCCGATTTACGCTCGGCGGCGAAGGTGCCCATCATGTTCAGGTAGCCCTCGGCGGACTCCTTGAGTACCGGCACGGCGGTTTCCGGCCAGATCAGCAGGTCCACCCGCTTGGAGTGCAAACTCAGGTCGCGGTACAACGCCAGTTGCGCGTTGAGCTGCGCCGGGTCCCACTTCATGCTTTGTTCGACGTTGCCCTGAATAGCGGCAACGCTCAGAGCCGGACCGGACGGACTGGTCCAGGCGTGGCCCTTGAGGGCAATGCCGGCGACCCACGGCCCGACCAGCAACAGCAGGCCCGCGGCGATAAAGCCTTTGCGACCGCTGCTCAGCAGGCGAGGTGCGTTGTAGATCAGTGCCGCGGTCAGGGCCAATACGAAGGACACCAGCCACATGCCGCCGACCGGTGCCAGCCCGGACAGCGGGCCGTCGAGTTGGCTGTAACCGGAGTAGAGCCACGGGAAGCCGGTGAGGAACCAGCCGCGAAACGCTTCCTGGCCTACCCACAACGCAGCGAACGCCAGCGCGTCGGCCAGCGGTGCCTCGTTGCGGCGTAGCCAGCGCGCCCAGACCCATGCGGGCAGGGCGAAGAAAAACGCGATCGCTGCGGTAAACAGCAGCATCAGGAACCCAGCCAGCAGCACGGATGCGCCACCGAAATGGTGGATGCTGTAATAGATCCAGCTGGTGCCGGCGCCAAACAGGCCGAAACCGAAGCACCAGCCACGGCCCAGCGCCTGACGCGGGCTCAGCTCGCGCAAACCGGCATAGAACAAGCCGACCGCCAGCAGAGCCAGCGGCCAGATGTTGAACGGCGCGAGAGCGAAGGTGGTGATTGCACCGGCCGCCACGGCCAGCAGATTACCGGGCCAGCCGGGGCGGGTTGTCCAGCGCATTTCAGTCCTTAGAATTAACGAGCAATTGGCGTCAGTCGCAGCAAATGAATCCGACGACTGTCGGCGTTCAGGATGCGGAAACGATAGGCGCCGATTTCAGTGATTTCGTTGCGTTTTGGCAAGTGCCCGAACGCGCTCATCACCAGGCCGCCGACCGTGTCGAACTCGTCGTCGGAGAATTCGCTGTCGAAAAACTCGTTGAAGTTCTCGATCGGCGTCAGCGCCTTGATCAGGAAGTCACCGCTGGGCAGCGGCTTGATGTAGCTGTCTTCTTCGACGTCGTGTTCGTCTTCGATGTCGCCGACGATCTGTTCCAGCACGTCTTCGATCGTCACCAGACCGGCCACGCCGCCGTATTCGTCGATGACGATGGCCATGTGGTTATGGTTGGCGCGGAACTCACGCAGCAACACGTTCAGACGCTTGGACTCCGGCACGAAGGTGGCCGGGCGCAGCAGGTCCTTGATGTTGAAGGTGTCGCCGTTCTCCTTGAGGATCAGCGGCAACAGGTCCTTGGCCAGCAGCACGCCCATCACGTCGTCGTGGCTTTCGCCAATGACCGGGTAGCGCGAGTGGGCCGAGTCGAGCACGGCGGGCAGGAATTCACGAGGGGTCTGGGTCGCCTTGATGCTGATCATCTGCGAGCGCGGGACCATGATGTCGCGTACTTGCAGGTCAGCCACCTGAATGGCGCCTTCGACGATGGCCAGCGCTTCGCTGTCCAGCAGTTTGTTCTGATGTGCATCACGCAGCAGCTCAAGCAGCTCCTGACGGTTCTTCGGCTCGTGGGCAAAAGCCTGGGTCAGTTTACCCAGCCATGACTTCTGCCCGTTGCTCGATCGATCTTCGCTCATAGCGATTACTCTGAATCCTTTGTCGTAACGATAGGGGATGTTTCGGTTTCGTCGTCCGCGTACGGATCGGGATAGCCCAATTCGGCAAGCAACTCGCGTTCCAGTGCTTCCATTTCTTCGGCTTCGTCGTCATCTATATGGTCGTAACCGAGTAGATGCAAGCAGCCGTGAATGACCAGATGTGCCCAGTGTGCTTTAAGTTCCTTGCCCTGTTCGGCGGCTTCGCGCTCGACCACGGCCACGCAGATCACCAGATCGCCGAGCAGCGGGATGTCGAGAAACTCGTCGGGTACTTCGGCCGGGAACGACAGGACGTTGGTGGCGTAATCCTTGTGGCGCCAGGTGTGATTGAGCTCACGACCTTCTTCCTCATCGACCAGACGAATGGTCATTTCCGAGTCGGCGGTGCGCTGGCGCAGGGCCAGTTCGCACCATTGGCGGAACTCGGCTTCGCTTGGGGCGCTCGCTTCGGTAGCGATTTGCAGATCCAGCTCAAGCATCGCGCGAGGGTTCCTTGGGTGCATCGGCGCGGCTTTCGAAGCGCTCGTAGGCTTCGACGATCCGCTGCACCAATGGGTGGCGCACGACGTCTTTGGGCTGGAAGTGCGTGAAGCTGATGCCGGGAACGTCCTTGAGCACTTCGATCACATGATGCAGACCGGACTTGGTGCCGCGCGGCAGGTCGACCTGGGTGATGTCACCGGTGATGACCGCAGTGGAACCGAAGCCGATCCGGGTCAGAAACATCTTCATCTGCTCGACGGTAGTGTTCTGGCTTTCGTCAAGAATGATGAAGCTGTTGTTCAGCGTACGACCGCGCATGTAGGCCAGCGGTGCGACTTCGATCACCTGGCGCTCGATCAGCTTGGCCACGTATTCGAAGCCGAGCATTTCGTAGAGTGCGTCGTAGAGCGGACGCAGGTACGGGTCGATCTTCTGGGCGAGGTCGCCGGGCAGGAAGCCGAGTTTTTCACCGGCTTCAACCGCTGGACGCACCAGCAGGATGCGGCGGATCTGCTCGCGCTCCAAGGCATCGACCGCGCAGGCCACGGCCAGATAAGTCTTGCCGGTACCGGCCGGACCGATGCCGAAGTTGATGTCGTTACCGAGGATTTCCTTCACGTAGCGCAATTGATTCAAGCCGCGTGGGCGAATCATGCCTTTCTTGGTGCGCAGGGCGACGGAAGCTTCGGCGGGGGCGTGATTGTCCAACTCGACGACGGCCGATTCCTGCAGGAACAGATGCACGAGATCCGGCGACAGCTCGGTACCCTTGGTTTCCCGGTACAGGCGGCGCAGCAGGTTTTCCGCAGACGTGGTGTGCTTGGGTTCGCCGATCAGTTCGAACTGGTTTCCGCGGTTGCGGATCTCGATGGCCAGGCGCTGTTCGATCAAGCGCAGATGCTCGTCGAATTGCCCGCACAGATTGGCGAAGCGGCGAGCCTCAAAGGGCTCGAGGATAAAACGATGTGGTTCTATGGGTGCGTTCAAGGTCGTATTTAGCCGCCCTGGGGCAATTAAGATGAAATCAAGGATAACGCCAGTGGCGTGGGTGCGAAAGCTCTTAAATATCCCTGCCGGTTTGGAGCTCTTTCTCTCTGGTTAGAGGTGGGGACTGTGGCGAGGGGGCTTGCCCCCGTTGGAGTGCGCAGCGCTCCCGCTATCTTGCGACTGCTGCGCAGCCGAACGGGGGGGCAAGCCCCCTCGCCACAAAGGCTCTACATCGCCTTTTGTTACTGGACCAGCGAGCCGCGCAGCGAGTGCGGTTGCGCCGCGTCGATGTGCACGTCGGCGAACTGGCCGATCAGGGTCGGATTATCGCAGCGGAAGTTGACGATACGATTATTCTCGGTGCGCCCTTGCAGCTCGCCCGGGTCTTTTTTCGAGTAGTCGGTGACCAGAATGCGCTGGATCGAGCCGACCATTTGTCGGCTGATCTCGAACCCTTGCTGATTCAAACGGTGCTGCAAAGCGTTCAGGCGTTCTTTCTTCAGCTCTTCCGGGGTGTCATCGGCCAGATCGGCCGCCGGCGTGCCCGGGCGCTGGCTGTAGACGAACGAGTAGGAGAAGTCGAAGCCGACATCGGCAATCAGCTTCATGGTCTGTTCGAAGTCTTTCTCGGTCTCGCCGGGGAAGCCGACGATGAAGTCCGAGCTGATGCAGATGCCCGGCACGGCGGCGCGCAGTTTGCGCAGCTTGGATTTGTACTCCAGCGCCGTGTGGTTGCGCTTCATCGCCGCCAGAATCCGGTCCGAACCCGATTGCACCGGCAAGTGCAGGTGTTTCACCAGCTCCGGCACTTCGGCGTGGGCCTGGATCAGGCTGTCGGAGAACTCCAGCGGGTGCGAGGTGGTGTAGCGGATGCGGTCGATGCCATCAACGGCGGCCACCACACGGATCAATTCGGCCAGGTCGGCCAGACGACCGTCATGGGTCAAGCCGCGATAGCCGTTGACGTTCTGCCCCAGCAGGGTCACTTCACGCACGCCGTTTTCGGCGAGGTGGATGATCTCGGCGATCACGTCGTCGAACGGCCGGCTGACTTCCTCGCCACGGGTGTAAGGCACCACGCAGAACGTGCAGTACTTGCTGCAGCCTTCCATCACCGACACGTAGGCGCTCGGGCCATCGATGCGCGGTTCGGGCAAGTGGTCGAACTTTTCGATTTCCGGGAACGAGACGTCAACTTGCGGCAGCTTGCTGCTGCGCGCGGCGTCGATCATTTCCGGCAGGCGGTGCAGGGTCTGCGGGCCGAAGACCACGTCGACGTACGGCGCGCGATCACGGATCGCCGCACCTTCCTGGCTGGCCACGCAACCGCCGACGGCGATGACCATGTCCGGGTTGGCCAGCTTCAGTTCGCGCCAGCGGCCGAGCTGCGAGTACACCCGGTCCTGGGCGCGTTCGCGGATCGAGCAGGTGTTGAGCAGAATCACGTCGGCGTCTTCCGCGCGAGCCGTGACTTCCAGGGCCTGATGTTCGCCCAGCAGATCGACCATGCGCGAGCTGTCGTACTCGTTCATCTGGCAACCGTGGGTTTCGATGTAAAGCTTCTTGGCCATGGAGTAGGGTCGTCACGTGATTCAAAGAACCGCGCATTATAGGGAACAAGCCCTCAGGTTCCTACCGCTGCGCGTCCGGTGGCTATGCTATAGTTTGCGCCCTCATTTTTATCCCCGATGTTATCCCCCCGCCATGACCAAACGCGAAGCTCCAATCTATAAGGTGATTTTCCTCAACCAGGGCCAGGTGTTCGAAATGTACGCCAAGCAGATCTATCAAAGTGATCTGTGGGGCTTCCTGGAAGTGGAAGAGTTCGTCTTTGGCGAGCGCACGCAAGTGGTCGTCGATCCGAGCGAAGAGAAGCTCAAGGCGCAGTTCGAAGGCGTGGTGCGCAGCTTTGTGCCGATGCATTCGATCGTGCGCATCGACGAGGTGGAACGTCTGGGTACCCCGAAAATCAGCGAAGCCCGTGGTGCGGTCGGCAATGTGATGCCGTTTCCGATGCCGATGCCTGAGAAGTAAGCCGCCAAACCGAGTCGCACCATTCGCGAGCAGGCTCACTCCTACAAGAAGATCACCTGTAGGAGTGAGCCTGCTCGCGATGGGGTCAGAAAGGTCGGCGCAGAAATCAGGGAAGAGGCGAGAACGGCGTACGCCCATCGGCGTTCTGCAGTTCCATCAGGTATTTACGGAAAATTTGCCCGAGCACCTGGGTAGCGGTTTCGAGGTCTTCGCGGGACATTTTTTCGGAGACTTCGTCGGCGGTGTCCAGGGCGTCTTCAGCGCCGTTGACCGCAGCCATCTTCAGCACGATGTACGCCTGAATGTTGTTGGCCTGCACGCCTTCGCCGTGGAAGAACATGGTGCCAAGCTTGAACTGCGCCTGAGCGTGGCCTTGCAACGAGGCCTTTTCGAAATAGCTCAGGGCTTGATTGAGGTCGCGCGGCGCATTCTTGCCGTCGTAGTAGAACTCACCCAACTCGTATTGCGCTTGCGCATCCCCTTCGTCCGCCGCTTTCTGGCAGGCGGCCAGTGCCTGCGTGACGTCTTGCGGCTGAGTGTTGAGGGTGCAACGACCCATCGCCGGGATCAACAACGAGTTGCCGCCTGCTTGTGCATGCGCGAGCAGGGGCTGAAGGAGCAACAGGCAGCCCAAGGCAAGGGTGCGGCCGGTGCGGTTCATGGGAATCGACTTACCTCTGAAGGGCACGCGGACCCATCGAGGGATCCAATAAGCGCGCATTATGAAATAAGCAGGGCCAACCTTACAAAGTCTTTACTCGTTTTTCTGCTGCACGGGGAATATATCGCCCACTTTGTGGCGGATTTTTAGCAGAGGCGTGGAAAAACGGCGTGGGTGTAGGTGAAAGCTGACGCTGGCGATGGCCAACGTCAGCGTTATGGCCATTACTTCAGTGCAGCGAAGGCGCGCTCGGCAGCGTCCAGAGTGATTTTCAGCTCGGCTTCGCCGTGGGCGATCGAAGTGAAACCGGCTTCGAACGCGCTCGGTGCCAAGTACACACCGCCTTCCAGCATCAGGTGGAAGAAGCGACCGAACAGCGCCGCGTCGCTGGCCATTACGTCTTCAAAAGTGACGATGTCGTCGGCGCCGCTGAAGTACAGACCGAACATGCCGCCAGCCTGGGTGGTGACGAACGGAATGCCCGCCGCATCGGCGCGTTGTTGCAGGCCGTCGAGCAGGCGCGTGGTGTAGTCGGTCAGCTCGGCGTGGAAACCCGGGCGGCTGATCAGGCGCAGGGTGGTCAAGCCCGCGGCCATCGCCAGCGGATTACCCGACAGGGTGCCGGCCTGATACACCGGGCCCAGCGGCGCGATGCGTTCCATGATTTCACGCTTGCCGCCGAAGCAGCCGACCGGCATGCCGCCGCCGATGATCTTGCCGAACGTGGTCAGGTCAGGATTGACCCCGTAGTAAGCCTGAGCACCGCCAAGGGCGACGCGGAAACCAGTCATCACTTCGTCGAAAATCAGCACCACGCCATGCTTGTCGCACAGCGAGCGCAGGCCTTCGAGGAAACCCGGCGCTGGCGGTACGCAGTTCATGTTACCGGCCACCGGCTCGACGATGATGCAGGCCACATCCTGGCCGACTTCGGCGAGCATCTTCTCAACGGCGTCGATGTCGTTGAACGGCAGGGTCAGGGTGTGTTTGGCGAATGCGGCTGGCACACCGGCAGAGCTCGGTACGCCCTGGGTCAGTGCGCCGGAGCCGGCCTTGACCAGCAGGCTGTCGGAGTGACCGTGGTAGCAGCCTTCGAACTTGATGATGCTGTCACGACCGGTGTAGCCACGGGCCAGGCGGATCGCACTCATGGTCGCTTCGGTGCCGGAGCTGACCATGCGCACCATGTCCATCGATGGCACCAGCGAGCAGACCAGATCGGCCATTTCGGTTTCCATCGCGGTCGGCGCGCCGTAGGACAGACCGTGTTGCAGTTGATTGCGCACGGCGTCGAGCACGTCCGGGTGACTGTGGCCGAGGATCATCGGCCCCCACGAACCCACGTAATCCACATAGCGCTTGTCGTCTTCGTCAGTGACGTAGGCGCCTTCGGCATGCTTGAAGAACAGCGGCGTGCCGCCCACGCTCTTGAACGCGCGAACCGGCGAGTTCACGCCTCCGGGAATGTGTTTCTGGGCATTGGCAAACAGGGTTTCGGAACGAGACATGGTCGGCTCTCAAATCAGATTTTCAGAAGTTCGTTGAAGGCGCGGGCGCGGCGGGTCACTTCGGCGGTGCTTTGGGCACCAAACAAGCCGTGGACAACCGCCAGCAGGTCGACACCATGGGCCACCAACGGGGCGGCGTTGTCGAGGGTGATGCCGCCAATCGCGCAGATCGGCAGGTGCAGTGTGCGTTTGGCCTCGTCGAGCAGATCGAGGCTGCAACTCGGTGCGCCGGGTTTGGTGTTGGAGTTGAAAAAGCGGCCGAAGGCGACATAGCTCGCGCCTTCTTTGGCGGCTTGTTCGGCCAGTTCGAGTTGCGCGTGGCAGGTCGAACCGATGATGGCCTTGGAGCCGAGCAGAGCGCGGGTCGGCGACAGTGGGCCGTCGGTCTGGCCCAGGTGCACGCCGACGTTCAGGCGCGCGGCCAGCTCGGCGTCATCGTTGATGATCAACTGCGTCTTGTAGCGCTCGCACAGGTCACGCAGGGCTTCGGCCTCGCGCAGGCGGCGGGCCTCGTCGCTGCTTTTGTCGCGGTATTGCAGCAGGGTGACGCCGCCTTCCAGCGCCGCCTCCACGTACGACAGAAACTTGCCCGCCAGCAGTGTGCTGTCGGTGATGGCATACAGGCCACGTAGTTTCATCAGGCAGACCTCACGACGTTACGAGCAAAAATCCAGCGGCAGGCGACGCGGCACGAACTGGCCTTTGCCCAGTTGTTCGGCATCGCGCAGGGTGCGCCAGGTGTAATCCAGTGCCGTGCGTACAGCGCTGGCGAGATTTTCACCTTGGGCCAGACGACCGGCGAGGGCGCTGGCCAGGGTGCAACCGGAACCGTGATAACTGCCTGGCAAACGCTGGCAATAGAAGGTTTCACGCAGGCCATCACGGCTGTACAGGCGATTGTGGATTTCAGTTTCGTCGCCATGGCCGCCGGTGATCAGCAGGTTTTTGACGAACGGCAGCAGTTTTTCAGCGCACTCGTCCGCGGTGCCTTCGGGCAGTTCAGCGAGGATCCGCGCTTCCGGCAGGTTGGGGGTGGCAATGATCGACAGCGGCAGCAGACGCTCGCGCATCGCATAACCGACTTCGTCCTTGCCCAGGCGCCCACCGCCACCGGCACGCAGCACCGGGTCGCAGACCACCGGCAGGTGCGGGTGCGCCGAAAGCAGTTCGACCACGGTGTCGACCATTTCCAGCGAACCGAGCATGCCCAGTTTGACCGCGGCGACTTCGGAGTCGTTGAGCACGGCATTGGCCTGGGCCAGTACCCACTCACGGTCGAGGACGCGGAAGTCAGTGACGTTGACGGTGTCTTGCACGGTCAGGGCGGTGACGGCCGGAGCCGCATGGCAACCCTGCGCGAGCAGGGCTTCGATATCTGCCTGCAAGCCGGCGCCACCACTGGGGTCGTGGCCGGAGAGACAGAGGACAACGGGGCGGGAGCTGTAGATATTCATGGTGCGCGAGCTTACCACCAAACCTGTTTTTGGGGTGTCGTGACGGTTAATACATTGTGGCGAGGGGGCTTGCCCCCGTTCGACTGCACAGCAGTCGCAAACGCTGGTGACCAAGATCAAATGGGGCTGCTTCGCAACCCAACCGGGGCAAGCGCCCTCGCCACAAGTACTCGCCGCTGCGCGTTATTCGAAAAGCTTGACCAAGCCAACAGCTCTAGCCCGCTGCTTTGCTCTGAAACGCCCGTTCTAGAGCCTTTGTCGTGAAAATTTTAATGGTGCTTAATGGCCATCAACGGCTATGCTAGTCTGGATCCAAACCAATAACAGGTAATACCGGTTTTACGTCTACTCAAAGGGAATGGGGGGCTTCCTGACACAACCGGACGAGCCACGCTGGGGCTTCAATGCGCTATTTGCTGATGTTGCTGTTCTGCTTGCCCCTCCTCGCAAGCGCCGTCGAGTTCGACGAAAATACCCAGAGCCTTCCCCTGGGCCGCGCCTTGCAGGTGTTCGAAGACCCGACGGGTCAGGCGAGCATCGCCGACGTCCGCGCTCAAGCGGCGGCAGGCAATTTCAAACCCCACGATAAAGCCACGCTCAATGCCGGTTACTCGCGTTCGGCGTTCTGGCTGAAGATCGACCTGCATTACCGTCCGAACAATCCGGCCGCACAGCGCACCTGGCTGCTGGAGCTGGCGTACCCGCCGCTCGATCACCTTGATTTGTACATGGCCGATGCCAATGGCGACTATCGCCTGATCCGGCAAACTGGCGACGCCTTGCCGTTCGCCAGTCGCGAGATCCGCCAGAACAACTACCTGTTCGACCTGAGCTTCGCCCCCGACCAGCAACAGACCCTGTACCTGCGGCTGGCCAGCGAAGGCTCGATCCAGGCGCCGGTGACGTTGTGGTCGAGCACCGCGTACCTCGAAGACCAGCCGGTTCGCCTGTATGTGCTGGGGATCATTTACGGCGTGCTGCTGGGGATGCTGGTCTACAACCTGTTCATTTACCTGAGCGTGCGCGACACCAGCTACCTCTATTACATCTTCTACATTGCCGCGTTCGGCCTCTATCAACTGTCGGTGAACGGCGCGGCGGTCGAGTATTTCTGGCCGGACAATCCGTGGTGGGCCAACGCCGCCACACCGTTTTTCATCGGCTGTGCGGGGTTGTTCGGCAGCCAGTTCGCCCGCAGTTTTCTGCAGACCAAAAACCATAGCCGCTGGCTCGACCGGCTGCTGATTGCGCTGATCGCGTTCGGCGCCTTGGTGGTCGGCCTGTCGCTGATGACCAGTTATGCATTGTCGCTGCGCCTGGCGACCCTGCTGGCGCTGACTTTCACCGTGGTGATCTTCGCCGCCGGGGTCCTCGCCTGGTGGCGCGGCCTGCGGGTGGCGCGTTATTTCATCATTGCCTGGTCGGCGTTTTTGCTCGGCGGCATCGTCAATACGCTGATGGTGCTTGGCTTGCTGCCGAACGTGTTCCTGACCATGTACGCCAGCCAGATCGGTTCGGCGATTGAAGTGGCGCTGCTGTCGCTGGCGCTGGCCGACCGCATCAATGCGATGCGCGAGCAGCAGGCACAAACCCTGTTTGATGCCGGGCAGAAGCTCGAAGTGCTCAACCAGCAACTGGCCCACAGCAACAAGCTCAAGGATGAATTCCTCGCGACCCTGACCCACGAATTGCGCACGCCGATGAACGGGGTGATCGGTTCGCTGGAGTTGATGCAGACCGTCGAGCTGGAACCTGAGCTGGAGCAGTACCAGCAAACCGCCGCCGGTTCTGCCCGAGACATGATGCGAATGGTCAACGGCATCCTCACCCTTACCGAACTGCAGGCTGGCAAGCTCAAGGCGACACCGGGCAGCTTCAGCCTGCGTGCGGTGGTCGAGGCCTTGCGCGTGCAGTTCGACGGCAACGCGGCGAGCAAGTCGCTGGACTTCAAGGTCGAGGTGCTGCCGACCCTGCCGGACCGTTTGCACGGCGACAGCGCCAAACTGGCGCAATGCCTGGAGTGCCTGCTGGACAACGCGATCAAGTTCACCCGTGTCGGCGGTCTGGCGCTGCGGGTGACCGGCAAACCGTCGGCGGACAACCGCTTGGCGCTGTCGTTTGCAGTGATCGACACCGGCATCGGTTTCACCGATCTGGGCGAGGCGACGATGTATCAGCGCTTCTTCCAGCTCGACGGTTCGATGACCCGCGAATACGGCGGCCTCGGCGTGGGGCTGGCGATCTGTCGGCAACTGGTCGAGCTGCTCGGCGGCAAGCTCACCCATCGTTCCGAACCCGGGCGTGGCAGTCGTTTTCAGCTGGACGTCGAGTTCGAACTGCCGGTGGTCGAAGCCGCGCCGAGCCCGGTCCCGCCGCCTGACCGCATCCGTGCGCCACAGGACTGCACGGTGTTGCTGGTGGACGATAACAGCGTCAATCAACTGGTGATGCGCGGCATGCTGCTCAAGCTCGGTTTCCGCGTGCGCACGGCGGACAATGGCGCGGCGGCGCTCGATTGTCTGCAACGGGAAACCTTCGATGCGGTGCTGATCGATTGCCAGTTGCCCAGCCATGAAGGCGCTTCGCTGTGCTGCCAGATCCACGCTTTGCCGGGTTGTGCCAATGTGCCGGTGTTCATGCTGGCTCTGGGCGCAGATCGCGAGCAGTGCGCGCCCGGCACTCGCATCGATTACCTGAACAAGCCGGTGAAATTCGAAGACCTGCAAACGGCGCTGGAGCGTCGGGTGCTCAGCGCATAATAGGGTGAAAGCGCCGACAGTTCGGCGTATATGACACTTTGATCAGCCACGGGCCGGTGCTTAACTGAATCCCTTGGCTGACCAAAGGAGCCCCGTCATGAACCTGCATCAGTTCGCCGAAACCCACGAAGTCACCAATCAGCCGCCGTCGCTGGATGGTGCCAACCTGTACCGCATCGATCTGCCGCTGCAGGAGTGGTCGCGCCGTTTCGGCGCCGGTTGGGCCGAGTCGCGGATCGATGCCTACGGCGCGCTGGCCGGCGGTCCGTTGATGGAAGCGGGGTTCCTCGCCAATCAGAACAAACCGCTGTTCGTCAGCCATGATCGCTACGGCCATCGCATCGATCTGGTGGAGTTTCATCCGGCCTATCACGAGCTGATGCGCACCGCGATCGAACACGGCCTGACCTCGTCACCCTGGACTCACCCGCAGGATGGCGCGCACGTCGCCCGCGCCTCAATGAGCTATCTGCACAGCCAGGCCGAGGCGGGCAGCGGTTGCCCGTTGACCATGACCTTCGCCAGCGTGCCGGCGCTGCGTTTGCAGCCGGATCTGGCCGAGCTGTGGCTGCCGAAAATCCTCGCCACCGAATATGATCCGCGCAATGTTGGTATGGCGCACAAGGCCGGTGTGACCATCGGCATGGCGATGACCGAAAAACAGGGCGGCACCGACGTGCGGGCCAACACCACCAAGGCTTATCCGGTCGGCGCCAGTGGCCCGGGCCAGGCGTATGAACTGGTCGGGCACAAGTGGTTCTGCTCGGCACCGATGTGCGATGCGTTCCTCACGCTGGCGCAGACCGACAAGGGCCTGACCTGCTTCCTGCTGCCACGCCATCGTCCCGACGACACGCGCAACCAGTTCTACATACAACGTTTGAAAAACAAACTTGGCAACCAGTCCAACGCTTCCAGTGAAGTGGAGTTTCGAGGTGCCCTGGCGTGGATGGTCGGCGAAGAAGGGCGCGGGGTGCCGACCATCATCGAGATGGTGGCGATGACCCGTTTCGACTGCATGGTCGGGTCCAGCTCGCTGATGCGTCAGGCGCTGACCCAGGCCAGCCACCACTGCGCGCACCGCAAGGTCGGCGGCAAACTGCTCAGCGAGCAACCGTTGATGCAGAACGTGCTGGCCGACCTCGCTCTGGAAAGCGAAGCCGCGCTGGCCTTGAGCCTGCGCATGGGCCAGGCGCTGGATCATCTGGATGATCGCCACGAGGCGCAATTCGCCCGGTTGGTGACAGCGGTGGGCAAGTACTGGATCTGCAAGCGCGCACCGGCCATGATCAACGAAGCCGCCGAATGCATGGGCGGCGCAGGGTATGTCGAAGAGAGCATTCTGCCGCGGCTGTACCGCGAAGCGCCGGTCAACTCGACGTGGGAAGGCTCGGGCAACGTGCAGTGCCTGGACGTGTTGCGCGCGCTGTCCAAAGAGCCGGGTGTGCTCGATGTGCTGTTCAGCGAGTTGGGCGACGGCCATGGCGACAAGCGTCTGGCGGCGCACATCCAGCAGTTGCAGGCGCAGTTCAAGGACACCAGCGATATCCAGTACCGCGCGCGGCAGTTGACTGAAGATATTGCGCTGGGGCTGCAGGCCAAGTTGTTGCTGGAGGCGGGGAATTCGGCGGTCAGTGATGCTTTCATTGCCAGTCGGCTGAGCGGCGGCGGTCGCGTCTATGGCGCGTTGCCGCGTGGGCTGGACGTCGAAGCCATCGTTGCGCGCTCGACTCCGCAAGGGTTCTGACCTCATACAAAATCACCTGTAGGAGCTGCCGAAGGCTGCGATCTTTTGATCTTGCTGTTTATAAGATCAAAAGATCGCAGCCTTCGGCAGCTCCCACAGGGATCGTAGGTGACCCATATATTGTGCGGTTGCCAACATGCCACTGTTCCCGTGAGACCACGATGCAGGCAAGATGAAGCTCTGCAAGTCAGAACACAGGAAGCTGATCGTGACCGAAGCGTTTATTGTCGTTCAAACCGCCGAACAAGCCGTGGACCGTCTGGCCGAGCTGCATGAGCGGGCCACCACTGCGCTGAACTCGGCGCTCAAGCGTTACCTCAAGGATCGCGTCGAGCCTGACGCCGAACAGCGTGCTCTGTTTCGTTATCCCGAACTGCGTCTGACCTACCTGTGCCAGGGCGAAGTCCCGCAGACCACCCGCGCCTACGCCAAGGTGCAACTGCCGGGCACCTACAGCGTCACCGTCACCCACCCCAAGGCGTTCCGCAAATACCTGCTGGAACAGCTGGTACCGTTGATGCACGACTTCACCGTGACCGTGGAAGTCGGCGTCAGCCAGCAGAACATTCCGTACCCGTACGTGGTCGAGCAGGGCGATGAACTGGCCGGCTCCGGCGTCACCGCTGCGGTGCTGGCGCGGGTGTTCCCGAGTACCGACCTGTCCGCCGCCACCGATGGCATCGCCGACGGTCTCTACGACTGGGAAAACACCGATCCGCTGCCACTGGCACTGTTCGACGCTGCGCGGGTCGACTTTTCCCTGCGCCGTCTGGTGCATTACACCGGCAGCGACTGGCGCCATGTGCAGCCGTGGATCCTGCTGACCAACTATCACCGCTACGTCGATCAGTTCATCGTCCATGGCCTGGAACAACTGCGCAAAGACCCGCGTTTCGTGCGCATGGTCCTGCCGGGCAACGTGATCATCGAGAAGAGCATGGATCACGGCGAAGCCTCGGCGATTGCCGCGGGCGTGGTCTGGCACCGCTACCAGATGCCGGCCTATCACCTGATCGCCAGCGACGGCCATGGTGTGACCCTGGTCAACATTGGTGTCGGCCCGTCCAACGCCAAGAACATCACCGACCACCTGGCGGTGCTGCGTCCGCATTGCTGGCTGATGATCGGCCACTGCGGCGGCCTGCGTCAGTCGCAGACCATTGGTGATTACGTGCTGGCTCACGCCTACATGCGTCGCGACGGGATTCTCGACCGCGTGGTGCCGCCGAACATTCCGATCCCGGCGCTGGCCGAGGTGCAGCTGGCGCTGCAACAAGCGGCCGCCAATATCACTGGGGAAAAAGGCGAAGAGCTGAAAAAACGCCTGCGCACCGGCACCGTGCTGACCTACGACGATCGCAACTGGGAACTGCGCTGGGCCCAGGAGCGTCCGTTGATCAACCTGTCCCGCGCCGTGGCCGTGGACATGGAAAGCGGCACCATCGCCGCCCAGGGTTATCGCTTGCGGGTGCCGTATGGCACGTTGCTGTGCGTCTCGGACAAACCGCTGCACAGTGAAATCAAGCTGCCGGGTTCGGCCAACGCGTTCTACGAGCGTGCAGTCAGCCAGCACTTGAAGATCGGCATCGAAGCGGTGGATCTGCTGCGCACTGAACTCAACTCGCTACACTCGCGCAAACTGCGCAGCTTCGACGAGCCGCCGTTCCGTTAACGGTTAGTCGTGGTCATTTGGCGGTCGGGGCACTAGCATTAGCAGCCCTGACCGTTAGATGTTCTTTTCGCCATGTCCCGTCCCCCGCGTCCTCCTTCCCGCCGTCCCGGTGCGAAGCCATCCTCCTCAGCTCCACGCCGTGTCGCCAAGGCGCCGCCGGCCGAGCCGAAGCTGATCCTGTTCAACAAACCGTTCGATGTGCTGACGCAATTCAGCGACGAAGGCGGGCGGGCGACGCTCAAGGATTTCATCGACATTCCCGGGATTTACCCGGCCGGACGCTTGGATCGCGACAGTGAAGGTCTATTGCTGCTGACCAACGACGGCCAGTTGCAGGCGCGCATCGCCGATCCGAAACACAAACTGGCAAAGACCTACTGGGTGCAGGTCGAAGGCGTGCCCACGACCGAGCAATTGCAGCGTTTGCGTGACGGCGTTGAGTTGAACGACGGCATGACCCTGCCTGCCGAAGCGCGGCAACTGGATGAACCCGAGTTGTGGCCGCGCAATCCACCGGTACGCTTTCGCGCGACGATACCGACTTCATGGTTGGAACTGGTGATCCGCGAAGGGCGCAATCGTCAGGTACGGCGGATGACCGCCGCGGTCGGGCTGCCGACGTTGCGGCTGGTGCGGGTGAGGATTGGCGACTGGACGATCGAAGGGCTCGATCAGGGTCAATGGAAAGAAGTGCCGGCGCGCTTATAGAACGCCGGATTCGATCAGGCCGATCACCACACTCTTGATGATGAACGCGGCCACGCCCAGGCCCAGTACGAAGAACAGAATGAACGAGCCGAAGCGCCCAGCCTTGGATTTCTTCGCCAGATCCCAGACGATGAAACCCATGAAAATGATCAGGATGCTGACCAGGCCAGTCATCATCCACTCTTCGAATACTGCAGGATCCATCGGGCATCTCCGGCGCGCAGGGGGCAAAAAGGGCGCGGCGAGTATACGTCAAGGGCGCGAGGCGGGGCATTGATCTGCGTCGGTGTGCCGCAGTCATTGGTCGCCTGTGCCGGCCCCTTCGCGAGCAGGCTCGCACACATTTGAAATGCATTCCCCTGTGGGCGAGCCTGCTCGCGAAGGCGGTTTCAGCTGCGCAGATGCGTCAGCGGCAATTCAGTGCTGTTGAGCACCTGGTTCAGCACAAAACTCGAACGCACGCTGGTCACCCCTTCAATCCGGGTCAAATGCCCCAGCAGCAGCTTCTGATAATGGTCCATGTCCGGCACCACCACTTTCAACTGATAGTCGGCATCGACGCCGGTCACCAGGCTGCATTCCAGTACCTGTGGCAAGGTACGGATCGCCGCTTCGAAGTTTTCGAAACGTTCCGGCGTGTGCCGGTCCATGCCGATTAGCACGTAGGCGGTCAGGCTCAGGCCGAGCATCTTGCGATCGAGCAGCGCGACCTGGCGTGAGATGTAGCCGTCGTCCTCCAGTTGCTTGACCCGGCGCGAGCAGGGCGAGGGCGACAGACCGATGCGCTCGGCCAGTTCCTGGTTGGAGATGCGGGCGTCGCGCTGCAATTCAGCCAAAATACTCAGGTCGTAACGGTCGAGTTTGCTCATGAATCTGTCCTTGTTTGTAACTATTGCGGCGGATTATCTATCCAGGGTTAAAAATTGCGCAAGTGGTGTTTATTTGAGCAATCTTCGCAATCCTCTGCCGCAGCTCCCGGCCTATTCTTATCACCAGAATCACTGCTCGGTAACACAGTCCACTGCGGCCCGCCCAATCAGGCCCGCCGCGGCCGCCACCCCCACCGGGGATGTGCCGGCCCCCGAGCTGCACACTGTCCAGAAGACGGCGTGAGGTGAGCCGACGTCAAAAGCGTCGAGCCAGGACGAAGTTCTCTAGAAGGGAGGCCGACGGGTCTCCCTTTTTTCTTGCTTGCGATTTTTGTGCCTTGGCGCACGGCCATCCTCAATAAATAAGTTTCGTGACTGATAACCTGTCGCAGAACCCGGTGTGTGTATTCCCGGTCTTAGTTACAAGCCCTCTTACTACCCGCAGTGAGGAAAAGCATGAAGTCGCGCATCTGGCGTCTGGCCGGTGTTGGTTTGCTGTGTGTGAGCGTCAGTGCGCAAGCGCTTGCCGACGAGCCACAGAATCGTGGCCCCGACAATAACGGGCACGGTGGTGAACATCAGGGTAATCAGGGGCGTGGCGGCGAGCGTCAGCCCCACGGGCAGAACAATCCGCCGCCGCAAAATCAGCCGCGGCCGCAGAACAACGAGATCATTCGTGGCGACAACAGCCGCCAGTTCGAACACAACGGCCAGCAACGCAATAATAACGGTCAATGGCAGAACCAGAACCGCACGCCCAACCCGCCAGCTCCGGTTCATCAGGCGCCACCGACGAACAACCTGCCGATCCAGCCACGGCCCGACACCGTGCGTCAGACCCAGGAGCCGCGTCAGGGTTACTACCGCGACGAGCGTCCGCAGAATGGTTACCACAACCAGCAATGGCAAACCGGTAACCGGCCCAATGACAATCGCTGGCCGGGTCGCCCGGACGGACATGGCAACGGTTGGGGCCCAGGCCCGCAATACCGCCCGGGGCATGTGATCGACCGGTTCCCGGATCGCGAATACCGCGTGCCGTATCGAGGTCAGGATTATTTCTTCTCCGGCGGCTACTGGTATCGCCCGCAAGGGCCGCGCTACATCGTCGTGCAGCCGCCAAGGGGCATCCGTATTCAGTATCTGCCGGACTACGCCCGTGAAGTGTGGATCGGCGGTGCGCTGCTGTTCCTCGCTGCCGGTTCCTACTATGCGTATCAGGAAGCCACCCAGGATTACGTGGTGGTCGAACCACCGGTGCAGCAACCGCCGCAGCCGCAATCCCAGGGCTATGACGTCGAGGCCTACCCGGCCAACGGTCAGTCACCGGAACAGGTCCAGCAGGACGGTTACCAGTGCTACCAATACGCGGTGCAGCAAAGCGGTTTCGATCCGCGTACCGCGACGTATCAACCAGCGCCCGAAGTGGTGCAGGCCTACCGTCAGGCTCAGGGCAATTGCCTGAGCAGTCGCGGTTATCAGGTCCAGTAAGAGCAGCTACGAGCTGCAAGTTTCCAGCTACAAGCTTGAAGCTTGCGGCTCGTGGCTTGAAGCTGCTTTTATCGGGTCAGCGTGCACCAGCACCTCGGCTCGCGGGTAGGCGGCGTGAATCGCATCCGCTGCCTGATCGCTGATGCCGTGAGCGACTGACAGGGTCAGTTCACCCGGCAACTCCAGATGCAACTGCACGAACCAGTGATTGCCCGAGATCCGCGTGCGCAGATCATGCGCGCCCAGCACGCCGGGTACACCGCAGGCCAGTTCGAGCATGTGCTGACTGACGTCCGTTGGCAGCTCTTCATCCATCAGCACCGAAAAACTTTCCCGGGCGATCTGGATCGCACTCCACAAAATGTACCCGGCAATCCCCAGGCCGAACCACGCGTCCAGTTGGTGAAAGCCCATGCCGGCGAGGATCAGCGCCAGTAAAATACTGCCGTTGAGCAGCATGTCCGAACGGTAGTGCAGGGAGTCTGCGCGCACGGCGTTGGAGCCGGTCTGCTTGATCACCCGATGTTGCAGCGTCAGCAGCGCGGCGGTCAGCAGCAGGGAGAATACGATCACGCCGATGCTCAGCCACGGCGCGCCCAGCGGCTCCGGTTGCTTGATGCGCTCATACGCCTGAAAGGCAATCAACACCGCACTACCACCGATGAACAGCGCCTGCGCCATGCCCGCCAGCGATTCAGCCTTGCCGTGGCCGTAACGGTGATCATCATCGGCCGGGCGCAGCGCGTAATGCACCGCCAGCAGATTGAGCAGCGAGGTGACGCCGTCCAGCGCCGAGTCGGTGAGGCCGGCGAGCATGCTCACCGAACCGCTCAGCCACCAGGCGATGGCTTTGGCGACGATCAGCGTGCAGGCCACCGCCACCGAGGCGCGGGTTGCCAGCCGCAGCAGGCGGGCATGTTCGGGGCTGGTGGTCATGTCATTTCCTTATGCTGCTGGTTGCAGGCCAAACATCGCCAGTTGTTGAGTGCTGCCCTTGTGCTGGATCAGGCGTGGGTCGTCCAGTGGCAGGTTGCGGCCCAGCTCAGTCTCGAGAATAGCCTGCAACTTGAGGTTATCGACCTGACCGTCCGGGCCAATAGCTTGTTTGAGTTTGGCCGGATCGACCTGCGCTGTGTGGCCCGGTTCGAAATAGATCGCGCCAGTGGTGAAGTCGACCGCGAACGCGATCAGTCCGGGAATCACGTAGAACAGCAGGCCCACGGCGTCGAGCACGGCAATCGCCGGGTCAATCTTGCCATCGATCTGCCCGCGCCGGTCCGGGTAGAAAATCGAACCGCACGCAGTGAGTTGAGTGAGCAGGGTGGCGACCAGTACACCGCCGATCAGGCGAGAAGGTAAGCGCATGGGAAATGTCTCCTGAATCATCAAATAACGAAGCGTCGTTGTGTGAAGTTAAGACCCTGACGAATGCCAAGCAGTTCGCCGTTATACTCGCCCTCGGCAGGGCGTGCCCACAGTAAATTGCGGCCTCGTCTCACCCCACCGAAATACGTTGAGGATTGAAGTTGTTTTCTCCAGATCGACACCGCGTGAAGGTTGATGAATCCTGTCGGGGTTCGGCCCTCCGGGCTAAAGCTGTGAGCGCGCCATGCTGCGTTGCGGAACTTGGCAAGGAAACGACCCTTACCTGCGTCCCGCGCCTTGCCTGCCACGCTCACAGCTTTAACGCGACTCGCAATTTACTGTGGGCACGCTCTGGGGAGCCAGCATGATTTCTTTGCCGATCGATGAAGTTTTACCCGCGCTGCGTGAAGCCTTGGCGACACGCCACGAAGCCGTGCTCGAAGCACCGCCCGGCGCCGGTAAAACCACCCGCGTGCCCATGGCCTTGCTCGATGAAGCATGGCTGGCCGGGCAGACCATCCTTATGCTCGAACCGCGCCGTCTCGCCGCGCGCGCGGCGGCTGAGCGACTGGCCAGCGAACTGGGCGAGAAGGTTGGCGAAACCGTCGGTTATCGCATCCGCCTCGACAGCAAGGTCGGCCCCAACACGCGCATCGAAGTGGTCACCGAAGGCATTCTCACCCGACGCCTGCAGGACGATCCGGCGCTGGAGGGCGTGGGCCTGCTGATCTTCGACGAATTCCACGAACGCAGCCTCGATGCCGATCTGGCCTTGGCCCTGAGTTTGAACGGTCGCGAGTTATTCCGGGCTGAACAGCCGCTGAAGATTTTGCTGATGTCCGCCACGCTTGAAGGCGAACGCCTGTCCGGGTTGCTCGATGATGCGCCGATTCTGCGCAGCGAAGGCCGCATGTACCCGGTGACGATGCGCTGGGGGCGGCCGTTCCAGCCCGGCGAATACATCGATCAACGCGTGACCCAGACCGTACTTGAAGCCCTGCACGATGAAACCGGCAGCCTGCTGGTGTTCCTTCCGGGGCAAGCGGAAATCCGTCGCGTGCATCAACAATTGGCCGATGCCATTGGCGAGCGCAGCGATGTTTTGCTGTGCCCATTGCACGGTGAACTGGACCTCAACGCCCAGCGTGCCGCCATCGACCCGGCCCCGGCCGGTCAGCGCAAAGTGGTGCTGGCGACCAACATCGCCGAGACCAGTTTGACCATCGACGGCGTGCGCGTGGTGATTGATGCCGGGCTGGCGCGGGTGCCGCGTTTCGACCCCGGCAGCGGCATGACCCGACTCGATACCCAGCGTATTTCCAAGGCCAGTGCTACGCAGCGCGCCGGCCGGGCGGGGCGTCTGGAGCCGGGTGTGTGTTATCGCTTGTGGTCGCAGGATCAGCACGAGCAACTCGCCGCTTACGGCAGTGCGGAAATTCTTTCGGCGGATCTGGCGAGCCTCGCGCTGCAGCTCGGACGTTGGGGCGTGACCCCGGGCGAACTGGTCTGGCTGGATGTGCCACCGGCGGCAGCTTATGCCCAGGCGCAAGATCTGTTGCAGCGCCTCGGCGCACTCGAAGGTGAAGCACTGACTGCGCACGGTCAGGCCATGGCCGAGCTGCCGGCGCATCCGCGCATCGCCCATCTGTTGCTGCGCGGTCAGGCGCTGGGGCTGGCGAACATGGCGTGCGACGTCGCGGCACTGCTCGGCGAGCGCGACATTTTGCGTGGTGCCGGCGCGGATCTGCACAGCCGATTGGTGTTGCTCTCCGGAGAGGAGCGCGCGGCGCGCGGTGCTCAAGGTGGCGTGCAGCGGGCCCGGCAACTGGCGCGGCAGTATCGCGGTTACTTGCGCGGCCAGGCGAGCGAGCCGGTCAGCGACCCTGATCACCCGCGCTGGCTCGGTGCATTGCTGGCGCTGGCCTACCCGGACCGCGTCGCCCAGCAGCGTCGCGCCGGTGGCGCTGAGTATCGTCTGGCCAATGGACGCGCTGCGCTGTTCGCCGAAGCCGACAGCCTGATGAAGGAACCGTGGATTGTGATCGCTGATCTCGGCAGCCGTCAGGGCCAGCGCGAGGAACGGATTTATCTGGCGGCGGATTTCGATCCGGCGCTGTTCGATTCAGTGTTGGCCGAGCAGGTGAGCGGCGTCGATCAACTGGACTGGGACGAACGCGAAGGTGTGCTGCGCGCCGAGCGTCAGCGCAAGGTCGGCGAACTGATCCTCAGCCGCGAACCGTTGACCGGTCTTGATGAAAATGCGCGCAGTCAGGCGTTGGTCAATCTGGTGCGGCGCAAAGGTCTGGAGTTGCTGCCATGGACGCCGGAGCTGCGCCAGTGGCAGGCGCGGGTGGCGTTGTTGCGCCAGTTGGAATTGAACAATCAGGCCGAAAGCCAATGGCCGGATGTCAGCGATGCAACGTTGCTGAACACCCTCGAGCATTGGTTAATGCCTTACTTGGGCAAAGTCTCGCGGCTCAGCCATTTCGCCAATCTGGACCTGTCGAGCATCGTGCGCAATCTGCTGCCGTGGCCGTTGCCGCAAAAGCTAGATGAGCTGGCGCCGCATCATTTGAGCGTGCCGTCGGGGTCGTCGATTCGCCTGGATTACAGCGAGGTTCCGCCGATTCTCGCGGTGCGTTTGCAGGAGCTGTTCGGGCTGGCGGATACGCCGCGCATTGCCGGCGGGCGGCAGGTGGTCAAGTTGCATCTGCTGTCGCCAGCACGGCGCCCGGTGCAGGTGACACAGGACCTGGCCAACTTCTGGCGCAGCACCTATGCCGAGGTGAAGAAGGATCTGAAGGGGCGCTATCCGAAGCATTACTGGCCGGACGATCCCTTGGTCGCCGAAGCCACAGCACGGGCAAAACCTCGGGGCACTTGAGCAGCAATGGCAGCGCGCCATTAGCCCATCCGCCCTAATTGCCCCTGTTCGGGCTGCCTCCTAAAGTGGCGGCCCGAACAATAACAAGTTGCTGCCTGGCAACGTGTACCCAAGGAACGGAACTGCTCATGTCATCTTTCTTCAAGTTCAAGAAGTTGATCTTCTTGTCGGCTGCGCTGCTGTTCGCCTTCAATTCGGCAAATGCCGAAGAGCCCAACCCTGTAGGCGACTGGTGGATTATCTACGGCAATGGCGTGGCCCAAAAAAACATCATGTACGTCGCCGATGCCACGTCGGTGGTGCCCTCGGAAAAAACCAAAGGCGCGACCATGGTCGCGGTGACCCTGGTTTATGAAGAGCCCGGCAAACCGATGATCGATGTCTACAACCTCGAAGCCCAGTGCTCTACGGGCAAAGTGCGCTTTATCAATGGTCAATCCGTCGAGCGTCTGGCTTACACCCTGCGCCATCTGAAAGTTGCCAATCAATGGCAGACCCCGAAAGAGTTCTGGGTACAGCAAGCGCTGAAGTTTGCCTGTGCGCCGGGCAGTCGAGCTAAAAACGACATGGCCGCCGTGGGCAAGATGGAATACCTGCAGATGATCGAGATGCTGCAGCAGATGTTCTTCAAACTCGCACCGATTCAGGAAAAGAGCCAGATGATGGACAACATCGACAGTCTGCTCGAACTGAAAAAATAAGGCGGGACAGCCAATGACTTACATACGCTTATTGATGACCACTCTGTTGGCCGCCTTGCTCTTGACTGGCTGTTCCACTATTGCGCAAAGCCGCTGGGAAGGGCGTGATATGCAGGAAGCGCTGGACTTGTTCGGCAAACCCGATTCGATGCAAAAGGAAACCGGCCCGAACGGCGAACCCTTGGCCGTGCTGACCTGGTACAAGTCCGCGAGCTGGACCACCACCGAAGCGGCCGGGACATCGATGACCCATACCGGTAATGGCATGGTGTACACCGAACACTATCAACAAGTCGGGCACAGTTCCGATTGCAAATTGCAGGCGAAGATCAACCAACAAAAGAAGATTGCGCAGTTCCTGATCGAAGACGGACGAATTCTTCATGGCAAGTGCACCAATGTCAGGTATGTCCCCGGTTATATTCCCCCAGGAATGTGAGCGGTCTTCGCGGTCAGTTGTTCGCTAAGTCAGGGGCTACAACGCTGTCAACGTCGAAGGTGTCAGGTGATATTGACAATTACTGGCCGGATGATCCGTTGGTGGCGCAAGCCACTGCACGGATCAAACCTCGCAAGTGAGCCTTGCTGCCCGGTCTCGCCCGGGCAACGGCTGCCATTGATCAGGCCTCGCCGTACAGGTTTTGTGCAGCACTGCGTCGATGCTTGATGCTGTGGCATATCCACACCAACGCAATCCAGACCGGAATTGCGTAGACCGCCATCCGGTTCACGGGATCCATCAGCATGACCGCCACAATGAACACCATGAAGGCCAGGCAGACATAGTTGCCGTAGGGATACCACAGCGCCTTGAACAGGGGCGTCTGCCGGGTCTCGTTCATGTGCTGGCGAAATTTTCCATGCGCCAGGCTGATCATCGTCCAGTTGATCACCAGCGTCGCAACCACCAGCGACAACAGCAATTCCAGCGCATGCTGCGGGATCACGTAGTTCATCACCACCGCGATCAAGGTCACCGCCGCCGTTGCCAGGATCGAGCGTACGGGGACGCCGCGTTTGTCGATCTTGACCAGGCTTTGGGGAGCGTCACCCTGCTCGGCCAGTCCGAGCAATATGCGACTGTTGCAATAAGTGCCGCTGTTATAGACCGACAGGGCGGCGGTGAGGACGACGAAATTGAGAATGTGCGCGGCGGTCGTGCTGTCGAGCATTGACCACACGCGTACGAACGGGCTGCCACTGTAGGTATCGCCCGTGGCATTGAGCGAAATCAGCAGGCTGTCCCACGGCATCAATGACAACAAGACGACGAGTACGCCGATGTAGAAAATCAGGATGCGGTAGATCACCTGATTGATGGCCTTGGGGATCACGCTGCGGGGCTGTTCGGCTTCGGCTGCAGTAAAACCGAGCATTTCCAGGCCGCCGAAGGACAGCATGATAACGGCCATGGACATTGCCAGTCCGCCCCATCCATGGGGGAAAAAACCGCCGTGTTGCCACAGATTGCTCACCGACGCCTGTGGCCCTCCATTGCCGCTGACCAGCAGATAACTGCCCATGGCGATCATGCCGATCACCGCCAGGACCTTGATGATGGCGAACCAGAATTCCGCTTCGCCGAACACTTTGACGTTGATCAGGTTGAGCGCATTGATCAGCACAAAGAACACGGCGGCCGATACCCAGATCGGTATCTCGGGCCACCAGTAGTGCGCGTACTTGCCGACGGCCGTCAGCTCGGACATGCCGACCAGGGTGTACAGCATCCAGCAGTTCCATCCCGACAGAAAGCCGGCGAATCCGCCCCAGTATTTGTGGGCGAAGTGACTGAAAGAGCCGGCAACGGGTTCTTCCACGATCATCTCACCCAATTGCCGCATGATCATGAAGGCGATCAAACCGCAGATTGCGTAGCCGAGGATCATCGAAGGCCCGGCCAGTTTGAGTGCTCCCGCCGACCCCAGGAACAGTCCCGTGCCCACGGCCCCACCCAGGGCGATCAATTGAATGTGTCGATTTTTCAGGCTGCGTTTCAGTTGGCCTGAGTGCGCATGGGGTCCGCTCATGAGAAAGAACTCTCGCAAGGTTGCATGAGTGTTCGCGGGGTGCTTGCGAGGGGCAGGGCATGCCGTTGCCATGACACGCCGGTGCAAGTAGCGGGAGAGAGGGGCTTTTCCACAGTCATACGGATTCTGATCCTTCAGATTATTTCTATTTTTATCAAAAAGTTAGATCGTTTTTTCAGCGCGGTCGACGGCGGTTTTGCGCGTGCTGTCGCTAGAAATCTATTGGAAGAAACATATTTCTATCTGTTGAATTTGTAAATGGGGGGTGGTATCTAATGCATCGCACATGGACATGCCAACGATTCCAGGGACGTGAGGAGTGATGACTGTGATGGGCTGCAATGCAGAAGGAACATTTGATTTCGTGGTCGGCGCCGATGCCGATCCGGCACGCTATTTTTCAGCGGCGGCGCACGACATTCGGGCACAACTGCTGAGCGAAGGCGCGGTGCTCATTCGCGGTGCCAATCCGTGCAAGGATCCTGAGGTGTTCGAACGGGCGGTTGGCGCGCTGGGTTTTCAGACCCGCGATTACGTCGGTGGCAGCTCTCCACGCTCGACGATCCAGGGCAAGGTCATGGAGGCGACCCGCACCCCTCCCGACTGGTCGGTGATCCTTCATCAGGAAATGGCCTATGTAAAAAATCCACCGCAGATCATCGCCTTTGTCTGTGTCGAGCCTGCGAGTCGGGGCGGTGAATCCGTGGTCGGGGACATGCGCAAACTGGAGCAGTTGGTTGATCGTTCCACCTTGGAGCAACTGACCGATCGCGGCCTTAAATTGCGCCGGACCTTGCCCGGCGAAGCACGGGTGCATCTCAAACCCGGGGTGAAGAAAAGCTGGCAGGAGACATTCTCCACCTCCAGCACCGCCGAGGCAGAAGTGCTGTGCCGGGCGCGTGGCTGGGACTTCGAATGGAGCGGCGACGACCTGATCCTCTGGCAGGACTGTATCTCTCCGATGCGCCGGCACCCGCGCAAAGCGGCAGACATCTGGTGCAATCAAGCGCATTTCTGGGGCGCGGCCGCGATGATCGAATGGGCGCGTATCGACGGTCGTGAACAGGACGCCAGTGAACTGGCCAAGGCGCAGCGCAACAGTCCGCAATTGTTGGAAGCGATGTGTTTTGGTGACGGCGAACCCTTGCCGGAAGACCTCACCCTCGAGCTGTTCCACACCGTCAGAAGTGTTGAGCAAGATGTCGATCTGGGGGCGGGCGATATTTTACTGCTCGACAATTTCCAGTATGCGCACGGTCGGCGCGCGTTTTCGGGCAACAGGACAATCAACGTGATCATCGCCAATTGGGCCGATGGTCAGGCACACGTAGCTCAGGGATGAAAAGATGACAATTCAGGAAAAAAACTTCACGTCGGACAGCACCTTTGTACTGACCCCCGGCACTGATGTCAGTCTCCAGGACTTGATCAAGTATTCCCGTCCCGGGAAACAGGTGGTCGCCTCGCAAGCCACCCGGCAACGGGTTCAGGCATCGCGAGAGGCCCTGGAAAATCTCGTCGCACAGGGCGCGGTGATTTATGGCGTGAACACCGGAATGGGCGGATTCGTTGATCATCTGGTGCCGATCGAGAAAGCCCACGAGCTTCAATCGAATCTGATTCAGGGTGTCTCGACCAACGTTGCCGAGCGATTCCCGGACAGTGTGGCCCGGGCAACGATGTTTGCGCGAATCGTGTCCCTGTCCCGTGGCAACTCGGCGCTCTCGCTGGAGAATTTCGACCGCTACATTGCCATCTACAACTCGGGCCTGATTCCGGAAATTCCGAGCAAGGGGTCTCTGGGTACCAGTGGCGACCTGGGGCCGCTGGCCGCTGTCGCTCGGATGCTGACCGGCGACGGCTTCGCCTACCTTGACGGTGCCCGGGTTCCGGCGGCGCAAGCGCTCGAACAGCTGGGCCTAGCGCCGCTCCATTTGAGTTACAAGGAAGGGCTGGCGCTGATCAATGGCACGTCCTGCATGGTCGCGGTCGCGGCGATGAATGTGGTTGAGGCCCGCGAACTGCTTGAACAATACACCTCGATTTCCGCCTTCTCCTTTGAAGCGTTGCAAGCTCGGGTGCGTCCTTTCCACCCTGATGTTCACCAGTTGAAACCGCACCTGGGCCAGCAAAAAATTGCCGAGGCCATCTGGGCCGATCTTCAAGGTTCGGAACTGGCGATTGACGATCTTGAACTTTCTTCGCAACTGAGCGCCCTGCGCACCGACCAGGT
Organism: Pseudomonas serboccidentalis; assembly: GCF_028830055.1. Taxonomy (NCBI): domain Bacteria; kingdom Pseudomonadati; phylum Pseudomonadota; class Gammaproteobacteria; order Pseudomonadales; family Pseudomonadaceae; genus Pseudomonas; species Pseudomonas serboccidentalis. The sequence goes on along the minus strand of NZ_CP101655.1, from coordinate 2,769,564 downwards.
GCGCCAGGAAGACATGCCCATCGAAGATGCCTATTCCATTCGCTGCACGCCGCAGATTCTCGGGCCGGTGCTGGAAACCATCGAGTTCGTGGAGCGTGTGGTCGGCAACGAACTGAACTCATCAAACGACAACCCGCTGATCACCCCTGAAAACGGCCAGGTCTTTCACAATGGGCACTTTCACGGGCAGTACATCGCCTCAGCCATGGATTACCTGACGATCTCGGTCATCACCCTGTGCAATCTTTCCGATCGGCGGATCGATCGCTTCCTGACCAAAGCCAACAGCAATGGCCTGCCGTCATTCCTGTGTGCGGAAAACGGAGGCCTGCGTTTCGGCCTCATGGGTGGGCAATTCATGTCGGCATCCCTGACGGCAGAAAACCGTTCGCTGGCCACCCCCGTCTCGATCCAGACCCTGACCACCACGGGCGACTTCCAGGACGTGGTTTCGTTCGGCCTTGTCGCCGCGCGTCGTGTGACCGAAGTGCTGCAGAACACCCGTTACGTCCTGGCGTTCGAGTTGATCTGTGCAGCCCAGGCGGCCGATATCCGCGGCAGCGCCAAACTCGGGCCAAAAGGCCGTGAGTGGCATGCGCGGGTGCGTGAACATATTCCGTATCTGGATCGGGATGTGGCATTGACCAGCTATCTGGAAGCGATCGTGGCCCAGGTACTGGGGGGACACAGCCGATGAACTCGCCAGCAAAGGGCAATCTGTTCGCAACGGCGGTCACTGAGAGTGTCCGGCTGCACGCCAATGAAAATCCGTTGGGTGCGTCCGGCCTGGCCCTGCATCTGTGCGCGTCGATGCCGACGCTGCTCAGCGAATACCCTGAAGTCACTTACAAGTCCCTGCGCTCGGCGATCGGCGAGCGTTGGCGCGTTGATCCCGAGCGTGTGGTGGTGGGGGCTGGCTCCGATGAGCTGATCGATATTGCGTTGCGCAGCCTGTTGAAGCCGGGCAGTTGCATCGTGACGCAGCAGCACGCCTTCAAGATGTACAAAATCCGCTCGGCATTGCTGGGGGCTGACTATAGCGAGATCGCCCCGAGCGCCAGCGGCGACTATGAGGCTGCACTGAAGCTTGCCCTGGAGAACAAACCGGACGTGGTGGTGCTGGTCAATCCGTCCAATCCACTGGGTGACTATCTGTTGCCATCGCAGTTGTTATCGCTGGTTGCGCTGATTCCGCCGAGTACGACCGTCATCGTCGATGAAGCCTACGCAGAGTTTGCGCCGGACCGGGAAAACACGGCGGGCATTCAGATCGTCAACACCCGGGAAAACTCGATATGTCTGCGTACCTTTTCCAAGGCCTACGGCATTGCCGGTTTACGCCTCGGCTGGGCTTATGCGAGCGCCGATCTGCTGCCGGCACTGCAAGCGCGGCGTGCGCCGTACAACGTCAGTTCGTTTTCCGCCCTGGCCGGCGAATACGTCCTGCAGGACTCCGATCATCTGGACAAGACCGCCGCGTATTGTCAGGCATGGGGGCAGGCAATCGTCAGCCTGTTCAAGGCCCATGGCATCGAAGCCAGGAGCCAGTACGTCAACTTTGTTTTCGTCGAATGCGGCAGCCAACAACGCTGCCAGGACTTGTATGAGTATCTGGAGAGTGAGGGCTTTCTGACGTCGCGGTTGACCGACTATGGCCTGGATACGTGCCTGCGGATCTCGTTCGGAAACCAGGCCCAGATGACCCGGTTGCGCGATGTACTGAAGCCAAAACTGCAAACCATGGAGCTCGCCTGAGGCCAGCCGGGCATGGCGGCCCTCGGCGATTGCACAGGGCTTGCAACGTAAAATCAGTGAGACCTTACCTGAGGTAAAAATGAGCCAGACGCTGCCCTTGTTTCACGCTGAACCGTACTTGAAGCAACTGGACTGCCAGGTCGATCGGCTTGAGCGCGACGACGCCGGCCTGCCTTTCGCACTCCTTGGCAAGACTGTGTTCTACCCCCAGGGCGGCGGGCAGCTGGGGGATCGGGGTGTGCTGAACATCCCGGTCGCCGGGGAGGGTGGGGCGCTGCGCACGCTGGAGATCGTCGCAACGAAAAAAAGGGATGACCAGATCAGGCATTACCTGAGCATTGACGACGAAGCCTTCACGCACCTGCAGACGCGGTTGATCGGCCAGCAGGCGACCGCCACGCTGGATTGGTCATTGCGATATCATCAGATGCGTGTTCATTCAGCGATGCATTTGATCCATTGCATGCTTGAGCAGACGCTCGGGCGAGCGATTGCGCATCCGGTCCGTTCGCCGTTGAGCGACGAGGGTGGGGAGAATCAATACGAGTTTGTCGGTGAGTTCGACGAAGACGATCTGAGGCGGGCGACAGACGCCTTGAATGAGTTTTGCTCTGCAAGTCATGACATTCGTACGGAAGCGGATATCAGCCAGGGACAGGGATTTCGTTGGTGGCAATGCGAAAACTGGTCAATCCCCTGTGGGGGCGTTCATGTGCGTAATACGCAAGAAATAGGTGTGGTGACTTCCAGTATGAAGATCAAGAAAAATACGACCAGAGTGGTTGTCACTCTGTCGGCAGAGGCTGAAGAGCTTGGATAGCAAACGAGCGTTTGGCGCATTCCTCATGCAGTTTCGAATCGACGCGGGGCATCTGAAGATTTCCACGTTTCTCGATGAGGTCAATATTCCCTTTTCGGCCAATTACTACCGTGATGTCGAAGCCGGAAGGAAATACCTGAGTATCGATGCCGCCGTCGAACTGCATGACCACTTGGGCATCGACGCGGCCAGCAAAGTCAGTTTTGATTATTTCTGGCATTACTTCAGAGACCTGTTGCCGGCTGACGTCCACGAGATGTTGTTCGGCAAAGGTGTTGAGGTCACCGATCTTTCTTCGCGGCTGGAGCTGCGCGAACACGATTCCAAAATCCTGCGTCGGGCCTTGAGCCTGAGCCGGTACGAGCGTGAGTTCATCGTCACCGAAGAGGTGATAGCGGCGTTCGAGGCGCAATTCGAGCTGCTGCCGTTGATGACGTATCTCTACATGGTCGACAGCGCCTCGGTGGCGGAGATTCAGTTGGTGTGTCAGCAGATCGGCCTTGCCTACGATCAAAGCACCGAGGCGTTCCTGAACCTGGTCTCCAAAGAGCGGGCCACACCTGATGCCCCGTTTGTGCGGCATGCGCCAACGCTGAGGATGCCAAGATCGGTGGATGCCTTGAAATTGAAGGATCAGTTCCTGCGCCATGAAGTTGATCGCTCACTGCTCAAACCGGAGAAGAGCGAGTACTTCGATGTTTCAGGTTCTTTCAAATACAGCTCGATGGTGACACTCAAAGACGCAGAAATAGAACAGATTCAGGACCGTCTTGTGGACCTGTTTTCGGTCATTGAAGTGCATAACAAATCAGGCCGCCAGTTGGAGGATTCAGGTGCCCAGCCTTACTTCTTCGGGTTGATCGTGTCTGGCCGTCCAGAGTACGACGGACGTGCGGCGCGAGCAGGCAAAAAAGCCGAGGAGTGAACCGGCCGAGGGCGGGTGTCGCCGCCCTCAATGATCTGCGACTACCCACCGTTCACAGGAGTGCGCGGACATGGCGCAGTGATCGGATCGATAAAAAGAAAACCGGCAGTAATCAGTCAGAACAGGGATGAGACGAATGAATGCGCTAGTCGTAGAGAAACTCCGTCAGTTGTTTGGCGAGCGTTTAAGGCTTGAACAAGGGATCCGGCAACAATTTTGCCAGGCACCTCCCGGTATTGAGCTGAGCCCACCCGATGCCGTGGTGACCGTGCGCAGCGAAGACGACATCGTCCAGGTCGTGAAGCTCTGTCGTGAGTACGGGGTTGCGGTGATCCCGTCGGGTGCGCGTTCATCCCTCGAAGGGCAAATCAATGCGCCACAGGGTGGCGTTTGTGTCGACTGCTCGGAAATGAACGCGATTGTCGAGGTGAACGTCACTGACATGACCGCCACGGTTCAACCGGGCGTCACCCGCGAACAACTCAACAGCCATTTGCGTGAGACCGGGCTGTTCTTTTCCGTCGACCCCGGCGCCAACGCATCCATGGGCGGGATGGCGGCAACGCGTGCCTCGGGGACCAACTCGGTGCGTTACGGGACAATGGCCGCCAATGTCAAAGCCGCTCGCTGGGTCATGGCGGACGGCTCAGTGGCGCAAATCGGCTCCCGGGCGCCCAAATCGGCCATGGGCCTGGACCTGCTGGCCATTGCGGTGGGGTCCGAGGGCACCCTGGGCATCTTCAGTGAACTGCAGGTCCGGCTGCATCCGGTGCCCGAGGCCATTGTCGCCGGGGTCTGTTCGTTCGACTCGGTGGACAACGCGGTACAGACGGTGGCCAGCGCCTTGGGCCAAGGTCTCTCGATTGCCCGGATCGAGCTGCTGGATGTCACGGCTGTGCGCGCCTGCAATGCCTATTCCCCTGCACTGGGCCTGGTAGAAACGCCGCATCTTTTTCTGGAGTTTCATGGCGACCGATCCACCGTTGCCAGCAGTGTTGAGCTGTTCAAGGACTGTGCGGGGGAATACGGCGGGCAGGTCAGGATTTCCGAACGTCTTGAAGAACGCACGACCTTGTGGAAAGCCCGACATGACGCCTGGTGGGCATTTCACGCGTTTTACAAGGGGCGCAAGGGGTTGGCCACCGATGTCTGTGTGCCGTTGTCTTGCCTGAGCGCCTGCATCAGCGCCACCGCAGCCGACATTGCCGCCTCCGGCCTCGACGCACCGCTTATCGGCCATGTCGGCGACGGTAACTTTCACCTGCTGATCATGCTCGATGAAGGTGAGGACGAAAGTGCGGAAATTCAGGCGTTCCTCAGTCGACTGTCGAGTCGCGCGTTGTCATTCGGCGGCACCGTCAGCGGCGAGCACGGGGTAGGTCAGGGAAAACTGAAGTGGATGTCGGCGCAACACGGCGCGGCGTTGCAGTTCATGGGGGCCATCAAATCGGCCCTGGACCCGGACAACCTCTTCAACCCCGGCAAGATGTATCAATCGTTACCTGTTGATGCTCGATAACCGTCGATTTTTCATTTTTAAGGATGGATGTGAACGATATGGATCATATTTTGATAGTGGGTATTAACAAGGTCTCCATCAAGTACGTGTGCGAGGCGATCCGCAGTGCGGACTTCGAACCGATACTGTCCGTTGACCCTTCCGGTTTTCACGGCGCGGCGAAAAAGGTGTTCGAAGGGGTCACCTGCATTCCTGCCTTTAGCGACAAGGTCGCGCTGTCCGCTTACCTGAAGTCCAATCCTGCGCTGGTTGGCATGATTCACAGCATCACGACATTCTTTGACGAGTTGTTCCCGGTTGTATCCGCGATTGCTGAAGAGTTCGGCTTCAACGCGCCGCCGGAGGTGTTTGCCCGACTGTCATCCAAGGAGTTCGTCGGCAGCTTGATTCCGGAGCATGTGCCGGCCGAGACCTGTGTGTCGCTGGCCGAGGGCGACTTTGTCATTCCCTGGCTGAAACCCGGACAACCAAACGATGTGGTGCTCAAACCCTCGGTCGGCTCTGGCGCGGTGGCAACCACCCTGCTCTCGATCGCACCGGACGCGGACCCTGACGCAGTGATCCGGTCGACCATTCTGGAAAGCGCAATCGATGACCCGCAAGACATTGCCTGGATTGTCCAGGCGCATTGCGTGGGCGACCTCGTCAGTCTGGAAGGTTTTGCTCAGGACGGGCGGGTGGTTTTCCTCGGCCTGTCCAGGCGCGATCGAGTGGGATTCACGGAAGTCGCCAATCAGTTCCCGGCTGATGCCCGGATTGCCTTGCCCGTGCGTTCGAAAATCGAGACGGCGGTTCGCGACCTGATTGCCCGCTCAGCGTTTGATAACGGTTTCTTTCATTGCGAGTTCATTGCGAACGACGCCACGGCTTATCTGATCGACGCCAACATGGGACGTCTGGGGGGCGCGAGCATCGTTGAACAGATTGCGCTGGCTTATGATCTGGCGCCAGCGACGGTCCTGCAGCACGTGGCGCTGCTGCCACTGGGCTTGCTGGACGCTCCGCTTCAATACAAACCTGTCGAGTCCTGCCGCCAGACCTTGAGCTATTGGTATTGCCTGGATCACGAAGCCATCGTGCGTGACTGGGAGTTGCCGCCAATGGCCTCCATTCATACGCCAATCGCCAACGTCGGCAGCGTGATCCAGCCCATCGGCACCTCCGACTACGCCTGGATCGGCATGCTCACCGGCTATGCCGATGTCGTAGCGCGCGAGATTGGTCTGGTACGTGTCCTGACGGATCGCGGCCCTAGAAGCCCGGTATTCAAATGATTTACTTCGTCCGGTTTCTTTCGTCCGCCGCCTGGAGCTGTTTCTATCCGTTCATGGCCATCTGGCTCAATGCGGCTGTCGGCCTCAGTACCAGTGCGGCCGGTGTCGTTGTCGGGTTTGCGATTGTTTCAAACCGCATCGGAGCCCTGGCCTTTCAAGGCATTCTGGACAAGGTCGAGCGTCGCCGGGAAATCGCCCTGGCGTTGTTCTGTGTGGCGGTGGCGGCGCTATTGATGCTGGTCACGGCTTCGATGGGCATTACCAATGTGTTCATCTGGGTGGCGCTGGTCGTGGTGTTCGGGGTCTCCAATTCGATCGCCACGATTTCGCAGATTTCCTACATCGTTCAGTACTTTCGCGAGGGTGAGCACGAGCGCGTGCTCTCCTACGAAAATGTTGCCGCGAACGCAGGGGCCGGGGTTGCACCATTCGTGGCATCGTTGATTCTTGCCGGCACCGGATACTGGTTTGTGGCCCTGCCACTGTTGTTGGGCGTGCTTGCCACCGCGTCCACCCGACTGATTCCGCAAGTGGCGCGTAGCGCCGGCGGGGAGTTCGCCGATCGTCCCTCCACATTGGGCGAATCCGAGGCATCGCCCAAAGTGGTGGCGTTCATGGCCATCAACTTTCTGACCATGATCGGCTATGCGCAGTTTTATTACGTGTTCCCGACCTATGCCACCGAGCGCTTCTCCAGTGAACTGGTGGGCGTGCTGTTCCTGGTCGCCAGCGGGATCATCATCTTCAGTCAGGTTTACGTCACATCGTTCGCGCAGCGTGTGTCACGGCTGTGGCGAGTCATCGTTTCCAACCTGTTGATCGGCGCGGGCTGCCTGCTGTTGATCATTTCGTCGCAGGCGCAGGCGATTCTGTTTGTCGTGGTGGTGTTCATCGTGATCGGCGAGATGATCTGCGGCCCGCTGTACCAGGCGCAGGCCGTGAAGATCTGGCGCGGGCGCAGTTCCGTCGCGATGGCCGTGCAGACCTGTGTCTGGGGCGCTGCCGAGGCAACCGCCGCGGTGCTCGGCCTGCTGGCGGTGGCGAACGAACTGAGCTTCATGTCGTTCCTGTTGGGCTTTGCCGCGTGCGTGATCGCCGCCGTGGGAGCCTGGGTATCGATTGCGCTCAAACGCCCGCTTATCGGCATCGACATCGAGCACCGCTCCGTCCAGGTTTCCTGAAGGGGCAGGGCTTCAGACAGCGGTCTTGGCGGTCAACTGTTCGCGGCAGTAATCGGCAAACAGTTGCGCCGGCTTGGTCAGTTGCCCGCGCTTGAGCCAGGCCGCTACCAGGCCGGAGCCGGTGACGTCTTCGACGATCTCCACGCACACCACTTTCTTGCCGTCGTAGGTGCATTCCGAGTGGGGCCGGGTTACCAGAATCGAGAAACCAAAACCCTGACCGACCATGCCCCGGACCATCTCGATCGACGGCGAGCTGAACTCGATGCGCGGGGTCAGCCCCAGCTCTTCGAACAGGCTGACGAAGTAGGTCCGACTCGGCTGCACGTCCAGCAGAATCATCGGCTCCAGGCACAGGTCGCGCAGCGACACCTGCTTGTACTGGGCGAATCGGTGGTCGGCCGGCAGCAGCGCGTACGGCCGTTGCGCCGGCATCAGGGGTTCGGTCTGGATGGTGGCGTCGAGTTCGTGTTCATAGAGAATCACCAGATCGAACGTGCCCGAGGTCAGGCCCTGCACCAGTTCCTGTTGTTCGCCGTCGCGGATGCGGATTTTCACCCCGGGGTACAGCGCGCAAAACCCGGCGATCAATTGCGGCAAATACAGCGGGGCGACGGTTTCGAAGCAGCCGATGTCGATCTGCCCGGCGACGATGTCGTTGTCGGCCAAGGCGTTCTGCTCGAACTCCCGGGCCATGCGCAACAGCTCCTGCGCCTTGCGGAAAAACCGTGCGCCACTGGGCGTCAGGGACACGCCCTGGGCGTGATGGCGGATCAGCAGTTGCACGGCGAAGCTGTCTTCCAGGCCCTTGATCGCCGTAGAGATCGCCGGTTGCGCGATGTACAGCTTGCGTGAGGCTTCGGCAACGCTGCCGCATTCGACGGTGGTGATGAAGTATTTGAGCTGACGCAAATTGTAGGCGGCCACGGCAAACCTCAGGACGAGCGGACTCGACTTCCAAGCAATTTGTGCGCCGCCGCGTCCGCTGCGCGACGTTGTTTTTATCCTTGAACCTTAGTCATTCGTGCAGGTTTCAGGGAAATCGATTGAGCAGTTTTTTCATTGCCTGCGAAGACATTTTTACTGGTTTTAGGCCGTCCGGGCCTGAGCGACCATCGGCTGCACAATAACGTCCAAGGAGCATCCGACGTGTTCGAGTTTGCAGAGTGGCAGCGCCAGGCCGTTGCCTTGAAGTTTCCCGATCAAGCCGTGATCAACGGTCAACACTGTGCGGCGCAATCGGGGCAGACCTTCGCCGCGATCAACCCCGCCACCGGCCAGTTACTGGCCAATGTCGCCGCGTGTGGTGCGGAGGATGTCGACGCGGCGGTGCGCAATGCGCGACAGGTGTTCGAGGCCGGCACCTGGGCGCAACGCCCGCCTGCCGAGCGCAAGCAGGTGCTGCTGCGTCTGGCCGATCTGCTGATGGAGCATCGCCAGGAGCTGGCGCTACTCGACTCGCTGAACATGGGCAAACCGGTGATGGACGCTTACAACATTGACGTGCCGGGCGCTGCCGGAGTGTTTCGCTGGTACGCCGAAAGCATCGACAAACTCTACGACCAGGTCGCCCCGGGTGCCGCCAATGTGCTGGCGACCATCACCCGCGAGGCGCTGGGCGTGGTGGCGGCGGTGGTGCCGTGGAATTTCCCGTTGGACATGGCCGCATGGAAACTTGCGCCGGCGCTGGCGGCGGGTAATTCGGTGATTCTCAAACCGGCCGAGCAATCACCGTTTTCGGCGTTGCGCCTGGCCGAGCTGGCGCTGCAGGCCGGCCTTCCGGCAGGTGTGCTCAACGTGTTGCCGGGGCTTGGCGAACAGACCGGCAAAGCCTTGGGCCTGCACCCGGATATCGATTGCCTGGTGTTCACCGGCTCGACGCAGGTCGGCAAATATTTCATGCAGTACTCGGCGCAATCCAACCTCAAACAGGTGTGGCTGGAGTGTGGTGGCAAGAGTGCCAATCTGGTGTTCGCTGACTGTCGCGATCTGGATCTGGCGGCGGAAAAAGCTGCGTTCGGGATCTTCTTCAATCAGGGCGAAGTGTGTTCGGCCAACTCGCGGTTGCTGGTAGAGCGTTCGATTCACGACGAGTTTGTCGAACGCCTGAAAGCCCAGGCCGAGCGCTGGCTGCCGGGTGATCCGCTCGACCCGCAAAGCCGCGCCGGGGCCATCGTCGATCACCGGCAGACGGCGAGCATCATGCGCGCCATCCGCAGCGCCGAGCAGGCGGGTGCGACCCGCGTGTGCGGCGGTCAGCAGCGGCGTTTCAATGGCTCGGACAACTTCATCGAACCGACGATTTTCACCGCTGTCAGCGCCGACATGCCGTTGTTTCGCGAAGAGGTGTTTGGACCGGTGTTGGCGGTGGTGCCGTTCGACAATGAGGACGAAGCGATCCGTCTGGCCAATGACAGTGTCTACGGACTGGCGGCGTCGCTGTGGACCGATGATCTGCATCGTGCGCACCGCGTGGCCCGACGACTGCGGGCGGGGACGGTGTCGGTCAATACCGTCGATGCACTGGACGTGACCGTGCCGTTCGGCGGCGGCAAGCAATCGGGCTTTGGCCGCGACCTGTCGCTGCACTCGTTCGACAAATACACCCAGCTGAAAACCACCTGGTTTCAGTTGCGCTGATACCGCGTCGCCCCCTTCGCGAGCAAGCTCACTCCTACAATTGACCGCGTTCCCCTGTAGGAGTGAGCCTGCTCGCGATGGCTTACGTTCAATCAGCGAAAATTTCCGCTTTGCACCCACCCCGTGCATCCCCGCCAGCCCCGCCCTTTGGCAGTGCGCACTACCCAGTTTTTTCATCATTTGCTGCCAACAATTTCCTGATTTTCCTCGGCCCGCACATGGGCCACCATCGATCTCGCCAGCCCGGTGTTTCACGCCAGAGTCCAGCAGAGACCGCATCGTGAATTCACATCATTGGTGCCGGCCGTACTGCCCATGACAAAACTAAATCAACAGCGTCGGGAGTGCTCCATGATCAAGTCCTTGTGTATTCGTCTCACCCATCCTCTGGCGATCACCGCCCTGGCGGCGACGGTCGCGACCAGCACCCAGGCCGGCACCCTGTCCATCGGCCATACCACCTGGGTCGGCTACGGCACCCTCTATCTGGCTCAGGACCTGGGCTACTTCAAGGAAAACGGCCTGACCGTCGAATTGCCGGTGGTCGAAGAGGCTTCGATGTACATGGCCGCGCAGGCCTCCGGTCAACTGTCCGGCTCGGCGTCGACCATCGACGAGGTGCTCAAGTACCGTCCGCAGTTCTGCTTCAAGGCGGTCGCGGCGCTGGATGACAGCCATGGCGGCGACGGGGTGCTGGTCGGCAAGGACGTCAAATCCCTGCAGGAACTCAAGGGCCAGGCCGTGGCGGTCAACGAAGGCTCGACGTCGCAGTTCTGGCTCTCGTACCTGCTGAAAAAGAACGGCATGACAATGAGCGACATCACCGTGCAGAACATGACCGCCGATGATGCCGCCACCGCGTTCATCGCCGGGCGTGTGCCGGCTGCCGTGACCTGGGAACCGCACCTGTCGATGGTGCGTGACAAGCAGCAGGGCAAGGTGCTGATCGACAGCAGCAGTACGCCGGGCGTGATCGTTGATGTGGTGGCGCTCAACTGCAGCGTCATCGAGAAACAGCCGGAAGACGTCAAGGCGCTGGTCGCCGGTTTGTACAAAGCGGTCAAGTACACCCAGGAGCACCCGGACGAGGCCTACGCGATCATGGCCAAAGGCGTCGGCGGCTATCTCTCCGACCCGAAGGAACTGGCCGCTGCCGCCAAAGGCGTGCGCTTCTACGATCAGGCGATGAGCGAAAAACTTCTCGGCTCGCCGGGCAAGCCGGGTGACAGCGCCGCGCTGATCAAACTCGCCAACCAAACCGCCAGCGAACTGCAAGGCAAGCCCTACAACGTCAGCCATGACGATCTGGTCGACAACCGTTTCGTCAGCCCGCTCTAGGAGGTCTGCATGTTCAAGCGCAAATCATGGCTGAGCCGCTGCCTGACGCCCAAGACCGGGTTGCCGGTGCCCGTGGTGTGGAGCGCCAGCGGCCTGGCCTGGGTGTTGTTGGTCGGCCTGTGGGCCGGGTTGTCCTATGGCGGCATCGTGCCGGGGATGTTCTTGCCGACCCCCGGCGCGGTGCTCGAGGCCGCCGTGCGCCTGAGCCGCGACGGCACCCTCGGCACCCACGTCTGGGCCAGTGTCGAAGTGGTGATGGTCGGGTTCATTGTCTCGTCGTTGGTGGCGGTGCCGCTGGGTTTGCTGATGGGCAGCTTCCGCATCGTCCAGGCGTTCCTCGAACCGTTGGTCAACTTCATTCGCTACCTGCCGGTGACCTCGTTCGTGCCGCTGTTCATTTTGTGGATCGGCATCGGTCTGGAGCAGCGCGTGTCAGTGATCATCTTCGGCGTGTTCTTCCAGCAACTGGTGATGATCGCTGACGTGTCCAAGGGCGTCTCCAAGGATCTGATCAATGCTTCTTACACGCTGGGCTCCAACCGCCGCGACGCGGTGCTGCATGTGATCGCTCCGGCCTCTGTGCCCGGTGTGCTCGACACCTTGCGCGTGACCATGGGCTGGGCCTGGACGTATCTGGTGGTGGCCGAGCTGGTCGCGGCCTCCAGTGGCCTCGGTTACCTGAGCCTCAAAGCCATGCGCGGCTTTCAGGTCGACGTGATTTTCCTCGCCATCGCGATCATCGGCCTGCTGGGTCTGGTCACCGATCAACTGTTCCGTTTTCTCCGCTTGAGGGTTGCCGCATGGGCTCAGTAACCGCCGCCAATCATCGTTTTATCGAACCCGTTGCGACCCCGGCGCAAGCGGCGCCGCGCTTGCAGGTGGACAAGGTCAGCCTGCGTTACAAGAAACCCGACGGTGGCACGTTTACTGCGCTGGAAGAGGTGTCGTTTGAGGTGCCGGATCAGCAGTTCGCGGTGCTCGTCGGGCCCTCGGGTTGCGGCAAGTCGAGTCTGTTGTACCTGACCGCTGGCCTCGCCGAACCGACCTCCGGCGAGATCTACGTCGGCGGTCAGCAAGTGCAAGGACCGGGCGCTGACCGCGGGATGGTGTTTCAGAGTTACACGCTGTTTCCGTGGCTGACAGTGCGGCAGAACGTCGAGTTCGGTCTCAAGCGACGCGGCATGCCGGCGGCGCGGCGCAAGGAAATCGTCGACTACTACGTCAACGAAGTGGGCCTCGGCGGATTCGCCGACAGCTACGCCAAGCAGCTCTCGGGCGGGATGATGCAGCGCGTGGCGATTGCCCGGGCGCTGGCCAACGATCCACAGATCCTGCTGATGGACGAACCGTTTGGTGCGCTCGACAGCCAGACCCGTTTGCAGATGCAGCAGTTGTTGCTGCGGGTCTGGGGCAACAGCAAGAAGACTGTGCTGTTCGTGACCCACGATATCGACGAAGCGATTCTGCTCGGCGACCGGGTCTACGTGATGGGCGCCAAACCGGGGCGGATCAAACAGATTCTCGACGTGCCGATCGAACGCCCGCGCTCACTGGACATGGTCATGGAGCGCTCGTTCATCGACATGAAACGGGAGATCTTCGGGTTGCTGCATGATGATCTGGAGGAAGTGCACTGACCTGTAAGTCTGCACAAAACCCTGTGGGTATTGTATTTGTGGGCTACGGAGTGGCGGGCAGCAGGAAGCGCGCAATCACCGGCAAGTGATCGGAAATGCGCAACGTATCGTCCTGCCGCACCATCGCTTGGACCCGTTTGATTTTCGGGCTGTAGAACAGATAGTCGACGGTGCGATCCGGGCCATTCAGGCCGGGGTCGTTGGGGTAGTGGGTCAACCAGTGGGCGCGGTCGATGCCGCTGGCTTCGTTGTTGGTCGGGATCATCGGGTACTTGTCCCACAATAGATGCAGCGCGCTGTCGATCGAGTAGGGCGTGCGCTGTTCGGCCGGCAGACGCTGATACTGGCCCAGCGGCAACAGGTTGAAGTCGCCGCCGATCAGCCACGGCAGGCCCTGGCTCTCATACTTGTCGAGCACCTTGGCCACCGCCGTCACTTGCGCCTGCAAGGTGTCGTCGGGTTGGCGGGCGCGATCCAGATGCGTGTTGAACACCGTCAGTTGCCCGCCGTCGCTCAGCGGTAGCTTAGTGGCGAGCAGGGCATCCCTGGGTTCGAACTGGCGGCTGATGATGTTCGCCGGGGGCACCGGCAATTGCAGGCGTTCAGCGTGTTCGATGCGATAGCGGCTGAGGGTCGCCAATTGGCGGCCAACGCTGCCGAAGATGTGTGGATCAGGGACGAAATCGGCCTTCCAGTCGAAGGCATAAGCGCTGCACGGGTAGAGGTCGGTGACCCGTTCCTGCAGCAGCTTGAGCTGATTCTGGTAATCACTGGCCTTGGCGCCGTCATCCAGTTCCTGCAGCAGCACGACGTCGGGCTGCTCGTCGCGAATCACCCGCGCCACTTCGTCGAGGCTGAAGGCCATGTCTTCCGGGGTTGGCGCCTCGTCAGGGCCCTGGGCCTGGTCGTTCCAGAACACGTAACGCTTGCCCGCCAGGTACTGCACGTTCCAGGTCATGACTTTCAGGGCTTGCCCGGGCACCAGGGTCGGCGGCGTACCGGTGCAGGTGACCGGCAGGGTTTCGCGGGCGGCGGGGCGCCAGGTCAGGCTGTAGATCAGCCCGCCGATCAGGGCGATGGCGAGCACGATCAGCAACAGGGTGTAGCGCAGCAGACGGGGCATGGCTCGGCTTATCGCATTACAAAAGTGACCCCGAGCATACCCGACCGTAGACGCTTGGCCCAAGGGCCTTGAAGTCAGACCGCTCCGTTACGTTTGTCAGGCAATTCGCTGATCAGCATGAACAGGCGGAACAGCACCACGCTGGTGAACAGCTGCAGGAAGCTGTGTGCACTGTCGATCAGTACCGCGATCAGCGGATTCTGCGGGTCGGGGTACACCGCCAGGGTCGCGCCCTTGAGCAGCCACAGCGGCCCCATCACGCACAGAATGCACAGCAGGATGCGCCAGAAATGCCCACGGGTCAGGCGCAGGCTTTCCTTCATCGCCTGCAACGGCCCCATGCCGCGCAGCACCAGCAGGTATTCCGCGAACGCCAGCATCACCATCAACATCAGGCCGGGCAGGAAATACAGCGACAGCCCGAGCAGAATCAACAGGGTATTGAGCGCCGTGAGCAGGGCGAAGCGCGGCCACAGCCGGGCAGACATCGCCAGCAGATCGAGGTTGCGCGGGGCTTCGCCACGGGTGCGGGCGTCGAGGAACAGGATCAGCGCGGCGGTGTACAGCGGGTACACCAGCAGGCCGACCACCACGCTGGCGGCGGAGAAGCTGTCCGGTTCGGTGACATGATCCACCACTTGCTGCAGCGCCGCTTCGAAGATCACCAGTGGCAGGCACAACTGCACGATGCTGGCCAGGTGGCGTTTGAAAAAATACAGAGAGTCGCGCAGTACATCGAAGGCATTCATCAGTCGGTATCGCAGGTCGAAAACAGTGGCTCACTTTAACCGATGATGCGCGGGCCGACACAAACGTAAACATTCGGTAAAGGTCGTTGAAACATCCTGTCACTGCCTCCATTACGGAGGTGCACCCTGTCCGCAGTGGACACGGGCAACGTTATCCCCGGCAATCTACGAGGTCGCCATGAACAGCGAAGAGCAAACCCTGATCGATGGACTGTTTTCCCGGCTGCAACAGGCCGAAACGGAGGCAGCCCCGCGCGACGCCCAGGCTGAGGCGCGGATCAAGGAACACCTGACCCGCCAGCCGGCGGCAGGTTATTTCATGACCCAGGCGATTCTGGTGCAAGAGGCGGCCATCAAGCGCCTCGACGAGCAGAACAAGCAACTGACCCAGCAAGTCCAGCAGTTGCAGGCCGAACTGCAAGCGGCCAAGGCTCAGAGCGCGGCCCCGGCGCCAAGCGGTGGCGGCGGGTTCCTGTCCAGCATCTTTGGCGGCAGTTCGCGTCCGGCGCCGACACAAAGCGCTCCGGCCTCCACCGGCGGCTGGCGTGAACCGGCACCGCAGCAGAACTACGCTGCACCGCCGCCACAACAGAACTATGCCGCGCCACCGCCCAACTACGCACAACAAGCTGCCCCGGCAGCGGGCAGCAGCTTCCTCGGCGGCGCCCTGAAAACCGCCGCCGGCGTGGCCGGTGGTGTGATGCTGGCACAAGGCATCAGCAGCCTGTTCCATCACAACCAGCAGCCTGAAGAAATCGTTGAAGTGATCAAGGAAGAGCCGGCGCAAGTGGCTGACCAGAGCAACAACGACTGGGGCAACGATCAGCGCATGGCTGGCAATGACAGCTTCGGCAATGATCAGAGCGGGTTCACCGATACTGACTACAGCGACGACAACTCGTCGTTCTTCGATGACGACGATTCCTTCGTCTGACTAACGGTCAGACACCCGCCAATAGCAAAAACCTGTGGTGAGGGGGCTTGCCCCCGCTGGGTGCGCAGTGACCCCATCCTTAAAAGAAGGGCCTGCTGCGCAGTCCAACCGGGCGGGTGGCGTTCCGACAAGCTCCCTCGCCACAGTGCCTTTTACTGGCATACTGAGCGCCTTTTTCGGGCCCGGCGCCTGATCCCGCTTCGTGCGCTATGCGCTCACAGGAATCCCGGTGAAAAAAATCGCAGTGTTCGCCGACGTGCAGAACCTCTACTACACCGTGCGTCAGGCCTATGGTTGTCACTTCAACTACGCCGCATTGTGGGCAGACATCAGCAAGGACGGGCAGATCGTCGAGGCCTACGCCTATGCGATCGACCGTGGTGACAGCAAACAGCAGCAGTTCCAGCAGATCCTGCGCAACCTCGGCTTCACCGTGAAGCTCAAGCCCTACATCCAGCGCAGCGACGGCTCGGCCAAAGGCGACTGGGACGTGGGCATCACCCTCGACATCATGGACGCCGCCGACCACGTCGACGAAATCGTCCTGGCCTCCGGTGACGGCGACTTCGACATGCTGCTCGAACGCATCATCAGCAAGCACGGCGTACAGGCAGTGGCCTACGGCGTACCCGGCCTGACCGCCAACTCGCTGATCCGCGCCGCCAGCCGTTATGTGCCGATCGAAGGCGCACTGTTGTTGAAGAATTGAACTGTTACTGAAGAATTGATTTGTACGGAGTTGAACCCGGTTTGGAACGCATTGCAGTCATCGACTTTGAAACCACCGGCCTGTCGCCGAACAGCAGCTGTCGCGCCACGGAAATCGCCGTGGTCATGCTGGAAAACGGGCGCATCGTCGAGCGTTACCAGAGCCTGATGAACGCCGGCGTCCGCGTCCCGGCCTTTATCGAACAACTGACCGGCATCAGCAACGCCATGCTGCGCACCGCGCCATCGGCGGAGCGGGTGATGGAAGAGGTCAACGAATTCGTCGGCTGCACGCCGCTGGTCGCACACAACGCATCGTTCGACCAGAAATTCTGGGACTTCGAACTGGGGCGGATCAAGCGCACGCGATTGCAGAATTTTGCCTGCTCGCTGTTGCTGGCGCGGCGCCTGATGCCGGCGGCGCCGAATCACAAGCTCGGCACCCTGACCACGTTTGCACGCCTGCCGCACACCGGCCAGGCGCACAGGGCGATGGCGGACGCCGAGATGGCGGCCAACCTGATGGCGCATCTGGCGGATGAATTGCGCAGCAAGCATGGCGTGCGCGAGCTATCGCACGACCTGCTGTGCAAACTACAGAAAGTCCCCGCCGCCAAAGTCAGCGAACATCTGCAGCGCTACCGCTGATTCCGAACCTTCCCGGATCTCTGTAGGAGCTGCCGAAGGCCGCGATCTTTTGATCTTGCTTCTAAAAGTCAAAGTCAAAAGATCGCAGCCTTCGGCAGCTCCTACAGAGGCGTTTCGGTGGGGCTGACTATTTGCTGTTGCCTTCGATATGGCCGAGCGGCACGCGTTTCTCGATCGCGCTCGACAACACGATCGAGGTCTTGCTGAAGCCAAACTTCGCCACGCGATTGATCAACTCCTCCAGCTCCGGCATCGAGCCCACCGCGCCCTTCATCATCACGCACGGATCGCCCGTCACCCGAAAGCATTCGGTGAGTTGCGGGATTTTCACCAGTTCGTCGTAGACCTTCTGACTGCCGTTCTGGTGCAAGCGCAACTCGATCATGCACTGGATCGGCAGGCCGATTTTCGACAGATCGATATTCGCCTGATACCCGGTGATCACCCCGGATGCCTCAAGCTTGGCGACGCGCTCGGCCACCGCCGGGGCGGAGAGATTCACTTTGCGCGCCAGGTCGGCGTAGGACGCCCTGCCGTTTTCCAACAGGGCGCTGAGCAGCATGCGGTCGTATTTATCCAAGGCCAGACTCCTGAAATTGCCAGACTTTCGAAATCACGGTTTATCCCGCCGATCTCCGTTCTTTCAAAAGTGTACCGGCGCGATAAACAGGTTTTGTAGCTTATTTTTGCTCGCCGGCCTTTCTAGAATAATCCATCCGCTACCTCTGACCTTCGAGCTGCCCATGCCTGCCTTGCGCCGTTTTTCCTTGCCGTTGATCGCCGCGTTTTTCGCGCTGTACGTGATTTGGGGGTCGACCTATCTGGTGATCCGCCTCGGCGTCGAATACTGGCCGCCGCTGATGCTCGGCGGGGTGCGCTTCGTGATTGCGGGCAGCCTGATGTACGCCTTCCTGCGCTGGCGCGGGGCACCGGCGCCGACCTGGGCGCAGTGGAAAGCGGCGGGGATCATCGGGATCCTGCTGCTCAGTTTCGGTAACGGCGCGGTGAGCGTGGCCGAGCACACGGGCGTGGCGTCCGGCGTGGCGGCACTGGCAGTGGCGACGGTGCCGTTGTTTACCTTGCTCTTCGGCTATTTCTGGGGCGCGCGTAACACTCGTCTGGAATGGGCCGGGGTGGCGTTGGGGATTGTCGGTATCGCCATGCTCAACATGGGCTCCAACCTGCAGTCGAGCCCCTTGGGCGCGGCGCTGCTGATTTTCGCGGCGGCGACCTGGGCGTTCGGCTCGGTGTGGAGCAAACACCTGCCGCTGCCGTAAGGGGCGATGGCCAGTGCCGTGGAGATGCTGGTGGGCGGCGTGGTCCTGCTGATCGGCAGCGCGGTGAGCGGCGAACACCTGCAAGCCTTGCCGCCGGTGGAAGGCTGGCTAGCCCTGGGCTATCTGATCTTCTTCGGCTCGATCATCGCCTTTAACTCCTACATGTACCTGCTTAAGCATGTGCGCCCGGCGGCGGCCACCAGCTATGCCTACGTCAACCCGGCGGTGGCGGTGTTGCTGGGGATCGTGTTTGTCGGCGAGACCATCGGCATGGAGGAAGCGCTGGCGATGCTGGTGATCATCAGCGCGGTGGTGCTGATCGGTCTGCCGCAGTGGCGGCGGCCGGCGCAGCCGCTCGTCGTGGAGGCGCCGAAGACTGCCGTTCCAGCAGAACAGCGTGTGAATTAGGGTAAACTGCGCGCCATTGCACACTCGTGTCGCACAACTGCGCTGAATTTTCCTACGGTATTCCCATGACTTTCGCCACCCTTGGCCTGATCGAACCCTTGCTGCGCTCCCTCGAGACGCTCGGCTACCAGACTCCAACGCCGGTCCAGGCGCAAGCCATTCCGGCCGTTCTGGCCGGTCGCGACCTGATGGCTGCGGCCCAGACCGGCACCGGCAAGACCGCCGGTTTCGCCTTGCCGCTGCTGCAGTTGCTGGCCATGGAAGGGCCGAAAGTCACCGCCAACTCGGTGCGCGCACTGATTCTGGTGCCGACCCGCGAACTGGCCGAGCAGGTTCACGAATCCGTGCGCCAGTACGCTGAAAACCTGCCGCTGCGCACCTACGCGGTATACGGCGGCGTCAGCATCAACCCGCAGATGATGAAGCTGCGCAGCGGCGTCGATCTGCTGGTGGCGACCCCGGGCCGCCTGCTCGATCTGTTTCGCCAGAACGCGCTGAAATTCAATCAGCTGCAAACCCTGGTGTTGGACGAAGCCGACCGCATGCTCGACCTGGGTTTCTCCGAAGAACTGGCGAACATTTACCGCATGCTGCCGAAGAAGCGCCAGACGTTGCTGTTCTCCGCGACCTTCTCCGATGACATCCGTCTGCTGGCCGGGCAGATGCTCAACGATCCGCTGAGCATTGAAGTCAGCCCGCGCAACGTGGCGGCCAACACCGTCAAGCAGTGGGTGGTGACGGTGGACAAGAAGCGCAAGCCGGAACTGTTCGTGCACCTGATGCGCAAGAACAAGTGGAAGCAGGTGCTGGTGTTCGCCAAGACCCGTAACGGCGTCGACGCGCTGGTGGAAAAACTCCAGGGCCTCGGTGTCAACGCCGACGGCATCCATGGCGACAAACCGCAGGCGACCCGTCAGCGTGCACTGGATCGTTTCAAACTCAGTGAAGTGCAGATTCTGGTGGCCACCGACGTGGCGGCTCGTGGTCTGGATATCGAAGACCTGCCGCTGGTGGTCAACTTCGACCTGCCGATCGTCGCCGAGGACTACATCCACCGCATCGGTCGTACCGGCCGTGCGGGCTCGACCGGCGAGGCGATTTCGCTGGTGTGTGCCGACGAAGTGAATCTGCTGTCGGCGATCGAGATGCTCACGCGTCAGACCTTGAAGCGCCAGAACGAACCGGACTTCGAACCTGAACACCGCGTGCCGGATACCGATGCCAGCGGTCAGGTGATCAAGAAGCCGAAGAAACCGAAAAAGCCAAAGACCTCCGGCGGCGGTGGCGGCAAGCGCAATCTCGGCAAGTGGGTCGACAGTGGCGATACCCAGGCGCCGGAGCCTTCGATCAAGCCTGTGCGTAAGGTGCCGGTGTTCAATACTGGGCCGCGTAAGCGTAAGCCTTGATTTGATGCGGCGTCGCTAAGGACACCTTCGCTCGCACATTGGGAACGCGTTCCCCCCTGTAGGAGCTGCGGCACGCTGCGATCTCTTGATCTTGTTTTTACCGATCAAAAGATCGCAGCCTCGTTTCACTCGTCAGCTCCTACAGGGTTTTGCGCTGCAACCACTCCAGCATCCCCAACCCCGCAGCCCGCCCGCTGGCAAAGCATCCGGTCAGCAAATACCCGCCCGTCGGCGCTTCCCAATCGAGCATCTCCCCCGCGCAGAACACCCCCGGCAACGCCTTGAGCATCAGACGCTCATCCATCGCCTTGAACGTCACACCACCGGCGCTGCTGATCGCTTCGTCCAGCGGTCGGGTTTTCACCAGGGTCAACGGCAAAGCCTTGATCGCCCGGGCCAACAGCGCGGGATCGGCAAAGGTTGCGGCGTCGCTCAGTTCGCGCAACAACGCCGCTTTCACCCCGTCGATCCCGACCTGACTGTGCAGATGCTTGGCCATCGAGCGTGAACCTCGCGGCTTGCTCAACGCTGCCTGTAATTTATCCACAGGCCGGCCGGGCAGCAGATCGATGTGCACCGTGGCTGAGCCATGCGCGTTGATCGCTTCGCGAATCGGCGCCGACAGCGCGTAGATCAGGCTGCCTTCGACACCTGTTGCGGTGATCACGCATTCGCCCAAGCGCGGGATATCGTCGTTCAAACCGATGGCGACGTTTTTCAGCGGTGCGCCGGCGAATTTGCTGACAAGGAACTCGCTCCAGGCCTGCACCTCGAAGCCGCAATTGCTCGGCTGCAACGGCGCCAGTCCTACGCCTTTTTGCTCCAGTGGCAGCATCCACGCGCCGTCCGAACCCAGGCGCGACCAACTGCCGCCGCCAAGGGCGAGCAGGGTGGCATCGGGTTTGACGGTTATTTCGCCCTCCGGGCTGGCGATGCGCAGTGCGCCGTGTTCATCCCAACCGAGCCAGCGATGCCGGGTGTGGATAACCACGCCGCTGTCGCGCAGGCGCTTGAGCCAGGCGCGTAGCAACGGCGCGGCCTTCATGTCGGTGGGGAACACCCGGCCGGAACTGCCGATGAAGGTTTCGATGCCCAGTTCATGAATCCAGCGGCACAACGCATCGGCGTCGAAGGCGCGCAGCAACGGCGCGATCTGCGGCGCGCGTTCGGCGTAGCGCGCGAGGAACGCCGGATAGGCTTCGGAATGGGTGATGTTCATGCCGCCGACCCCGGCCAGCAGGAACTTGCGCCCCACCGAAGGCATGCCGTCGTACAGATCGACGCGCACGCCGGCCTGGCTCAGCACTTCGGCGGCCATCAGGCCGGCGGGGCCACCGCCGATGATGGCGACGTGAGCGGGGAGGGGGGCGGAAGTCTGGGTCATGGCGTGCGCTGCGGTATGGCGGGATAAGGCGCGCATTCTAACAGCCGGGATCCGTGTAGGAGCTGCCGCAGGCTGCGATCTTTTGATCTTGAACCTTACAAAACAAGATCAAGAGATCGCAGCCTGCGGCAGCTCCTACAAGGGTATCGAAGGTGAATTCCAGGAACTGGTTGAAAATTGATCAGTGCATTGCAGGCCATATCCAGTGTGGCCTGTAGTCCCTTTCGCTCAGGTTATCCACAGGCCGTTCCACAGCCATTGTGGGTAACGCAGCACAGCTTAATGACAACCGTGTGACGTCCAGACCCGTTGCGCGCTGTGATGCAGGATGCCGTGGCGGCGGGCGAGGGCGTGGCGATCCTTGCTGTAGCCGCCACCGATGACGCCGACCACCGGGATATCGCGACCCAGGCAATGGCGCATCACGCTTTCATCGCGGGCGGCGACGCCGGCGTCTGTCAGCTGCAGATAACCGAGGGCGTCGTCCTTGTGCACATCGACCCCGGCGTCGTACAGCACCAGGTCCGGTTGATACAGCGGCAGCAGGTAGTTGAGCGTGTCATCGACCACCTTCAAATAGTCGGCGTCGCCCATGCCTTTGGGCAGTGGGATGTCCCAGTCGCTTTCGGCCTTGCGTGCAGGAAAATTCTTTTCGCAGTGCAGGGAAACGGTGATTGCCTCCGGGGTGTCGTGGAGAATTCGCGCGGTGCCATCGCCCTGATGCACGTCGCAATCGAAGATCAGCACCCGGTTCACCCGACCGCTTTGCAGCAGGTAATGGCTGATGATCGCCAGGTCATTGAAAATGCAGAACCCGGCCGGGTAATCGTAGTGGGCATGATGCGTGCCGCCGGCCAGGTGACAGGCGAGGCCGTGTTCCAAGGCTTTTTCTGCCGCCAGAATCGAACCGCCCACGGCCCGCACGGTGCGTCGGGCCAGCGCTTCGTTCCACGGCAGACCGAGACGCCGCTGGTCTTCGCGGGACAACTCGCCGCTCATGTAGCGTTCGATATAGCGACGGTCATGGGCCAGGGCGAGGATGTCGTTGGGACAGATCTGCGGACGCAGCAGGTCGGCGTCGCGGGTCAGGCCGCTGTCGATCAGGTGATCGCGAAGCAAGCGGAACTTGTCCATCGGAAAGCGGTGATCCGCCGGAAACTCGGGGCTGTAGTCTTCGTGGTAGATCAGCGGCAGTGGCATGGTGATTTCTTATCAGAACGTGGGATCAGGAACGCAGGAAAGCGTGAAGGATCCTACCAGCGATGTAGACTTGCGGCATGGAAACGGAGGGGCACGATGGAGCCGATAAACGAACTCGAAAGCGCACGCCTGTTGATGCGCCAGTGGCGCGACGAGGATTTGCCGGCATTTGCAGCGATGTGCGCCGATCCGCAGGTGATGCGCTATTTTCCGACGCCGATGAGTCGTCTGGAAAGTGCGTCGATGATCGGCCGGGTGCGCGGGCATTTTGCCGAGCACGGTTTCGGTCTATGGGCGCTGGAGCGCAAGGACAGCGGCGAGTTCATCGGTTTTACCGGCCTCGGTGTGGTCGGTTTCGATGCGCCATTCACTCCGGCGGTGGAAATCGGCTGGCGTCTGGCCCGCGAGCATTGGGGCCTGGGCTACGCCAGTGAGGCGGCCTGGACCGCATTGCGTGCGGGCTTCGATCGGCTGGCACTGAAGGAGATCGTGTCCTTCACCGCACAAAGCAATCTGCCGTCGGAGAAAGTCATGCAGGCGATTGGCATGCATCACGATCCGGCCGATGATTTCGATCACCCCAAACTTGCCGTCGATCACCCGTTGCGTCGGCATCTGTTGTACCGCATCACCCGGGAGCAATGGCTACAGACCTTGCATGGCTAAGCCGACACGGACGTTTACAATGGCGCGACAGTGGCTCGCGCAGAACCTGAATGGGCCGCCGCAGCCAAGACTGCGCGGCATAGCGTTGTGTGAGGAGAGTCTGAATGAGCCAAGTGTTGGAAGATCTGGTCGACCTGCTGACCCTGGAACCGATCGAGGAAAACCTGTTCCGTGGCCGCAGTCAGGACTTGGGTTTCCGTCAGTTGTTCGGTGGTCAAGTGCTCGGCCAGTCGCTGTCGGCGGCCAGTCAGACGGTTGAAGAGGCGCGCCATGTGCATTCGATGCACGGCTACTTTCTGCGCCCGGGCGATGCCAAGTTGCCGGTGGTGTACTCGGTTGATCGTGTGCGTGATGGCGGCAGTTTCAGCACCCGGCGGGTGACGGCGATCCAGAAGGGGCACCCGATCTTTACCTGCAGTGCGTCGTTTCAGTACGACGAAGAAGGCTTCGAGCACCAGAGCCAGATGCCGGTGGTGGTCGGTCCGGAAAACCTGCCGTCGGAGCTGGAACTGACCCAGCAACGCGCGCACCTGATCCCCGAGCTCATGCGCGAAAAACTGCTGTGCCCGAAACCGATCGAAGTGCGCCCGGTCACCGAAAAAGACCCGTACAACCCGCAGCCAGCCGATCCGGTGAAATACGTGTGGTTCCGCGCCGACGGTGCGCTGGCCGACATTCCGGCATTGCACAAATACCTGCTGGCCTACGCCTCGGACTTCGGGCTGCTGACCACCTCGATGCTGCCCCACGGCAAGTCGGTCTGGCAGAAAGACATGCAGGTCGCCAGCCTCGATCACGCGCTGTGGTTCCACAACGATCTGCGCGCCGATGACTGGCTGCTCTACGCGATGGACAGCCCGTGGGCCGGCAATTCCCGTGGTTTCTCCCGTGGCAGCGTGTACAACCGCGCCGGGCAGTTGGTGGCGTCGGTGACCCAGGAAGGCTTGATTCGTCACCGCAAGGACTGGGCATGAGCCTGAGCGATGTGAAGCACTGGGTGTTCGACATGGACGGCACCCTGACGGTCGCGGTGCACGATTTTGCCGCAATCCGCGTGGCGCTGGCGATTCCGCCCGAGGACGACATTCTCACCCATCTCGCGGCGTTGCCCGCCGATGAGGCGGCGGCTAAACATGCGTGGCTGCTGGAGCATGAGCGTGATCTGGCGCTGGGTTCAAAACCGGCTGCCGGAGCGGTGGAGCTGGTGCGCGACCTGCACGGGCGTGGTTATCGCCTTGGCATCCTGACGCGCAACGCGCGGGAACTGGCGCATGTGACGCTCGAAGCGATTGGCCTGGCTGACTGCTTCGCCGTGGAAGATGTGTTGGGCCGCGACGAAGCCCCGCCCAAGCCGCATCCCGGAGGTTTGCTGAAACTGGCCGAGGCCTGGAAGGTGCCGGCCAGCGAGATGGTGATGGTCGGTGATTACCGCTTCGACCTGGATTGCGGGCGGGCGGCCGGGGCGCGGACGGTGCTGGTGAATTTGCCGGATAACCCGTGGCCGGAGCTGACGGATTGGCATGCGCAGGATTGTGTGGTGTTGCGGCAGATGCTTTCGGCCTGAGAATCTACTTTGTCTGACCGGGCCTCTTCGCGAGCAAGCTCGCTCCCACATTGGGAATACAATTCCCCTGTGGGAGCGAGCTTGCTCGCGAAGAGGGCATCAACTCCACCAAACAGCTTACTGCTCAAACAACGCTTTTTGCCCTTCGGGCGACGTCAGCATTCCATCGCCGTTATGCCCCACCCCGGGCACTTCAACCAGCCGCTGATTCACCCCTTCCGGATGGCGGCGCAGCAGGTAGCCGAAAAACAGTTTGCCGCGTTCCAGGCGATAAGCGCCCTGGGCTTCGGCGGCGCAGCTCTTGTCCAGCGCCGGATGCTGCGGGTCGATGTCCTGTTGGCCGAGCAGATAAATCACCTCACGCTTGATGTAACTGCTTTCAAGCTGCAACGGCGTTTGCCCACCGGCGTACACCGGCATGTCGGTCAGACCGTACTTCCAGCGGTTGAAGCCCGGGCAGTGTGCGTGATCGAACGCCACCGGCCGCTGTTCATTGAAATATGCGTACGACGACGGGTTGGCCACCACATACCGCAGGCGAATGCCGTTGGCCTTCAGCGCCGGCTGATCCTTGGCGAGCAGGGCATAGCGCTGCACCACCTGACCGCCACCGGAATGGCCGAAAATCACGATCTGCTTTACGTCCGGAAACTGCTTGCGATCGCTGATCCGGGCGACGATTTCGTCCAGTGCGGCGTAGGAACTCAGCGGGTTCGGGCCTGTGGATAACCCGCCACCCATCCACTCGTTGCCTTTCCAGCGCAGCAATGTGTTCGGCAGGGAATACAGGGCGACGTCACTTTCGTTGAGAAACTGCGGGGCGATCACCAGCGTGTGCGCGGTTTGCCCGGCCAGTGCTGCGGCGCTTTCGGCGCTTTTGCGGTAGGTCTCGGCGTTGCGCAGACGACCGTGAATGACGATCAGCACCCGTTCGATTTTCTCCGGCGCCGGGCCGATGCCGACGGCCATCTCCCCGGCCTTCAATTGCAGGCGCCCGGGACTGATCGCATCGACACCGGCGGCCTGGGCACTGCCGCCGATGATCAGTAAAGCCAAAAGCCATTTGCGCATTTACAGGTTTTTCGCGGCAAAGGTATCGCACTGGCCGACCTGGCCCTGGGCGAATCCGGTTTTGAACCAGCGCACTCGTTGCGCCGACGTACCATGGGTGAACGAGTCCGGCACCACACGGCCCTGACCCTGTTGTTGCAGGCGATCATCACCGATGGCGTTGGCCGCGTTCAAGGCCTCTTCGATGTCACCGGGTTCCAGCCAGTTCAGGCGCTTTTGCGCATGGTAGGCCCAGACACCGGCCAGGCAGTCGGCCTGCAATTCCTGACGCACCAGCAAACCGCCGTCGCCCTGCATCTGCCGACCCTGCTGACGCGCGGCCTGAATTTTTGCCGAGACGCCGAGCAGCGTCTGCACATGGTGGCCGACTTCGTGCGCAATCACATAGGCCTGGGCGAAGTCGCCGGCAGCCTTGAAGCGCTGGGCCATTTCCTGGAAGAACGCCATGTCCAGATAGACTTTCTGATCCGCCGGGCAATAGAACGGGCCGGTGGCCGAGGTGGCGAGACCGCAGGCGGAATTCACCCGGTTGCTGAACAGCACCAAGGTCGGGTCCTTATATTGGCGCCCGGCCTGCTGGAAGATCGCGCCCCAGGTGTCTTCGGTATCGCCCAGGATCGAACGGACGAATTCGGCTTGTTGGTCATTGGCCGGAGGCGCCTGACGGGTTTGCGTAGTGGCCGGGGCTGATTGCTCGGTCATCTGCCCGGTGAGCTGGCCGAGGATCTGCAATGGATCCTGTCCGGTGATCCAGCCGATACCCACGATCAGCAGGATCGCCCCAAGGCTCAGGCCCTTGCCGCCACCGAAACGCATGCCGCCGCCACCGCTGTCGCCCTCATCACCCCGGGCGTCGACAACGTTGTCACTGCGTCGGCCTTTTTTCCATAGCATGTGGGAATCCTCTATCTGTACGTGGTGATGAGTGTTGCTGGTGTGTGAGTGTGGCGCCAGTCCGGTCGTCCGTCCATTGGCGTACACGCAAGCAGGCCCGGCCTCGGGTCACGAGGGCGGGCCTGTTATTGACGAGCATGTGCGCGACTAATTCAATCGATTGGCGGATTTCTCTTGCCGCTCTGTGCAGGGGGCAAGAAAGTGGGCGGTTATCGGATTGCAGTTCCAGATTTGGTGTGCTTTGCCTGTATTTTAGAATTCGCCACTTTTTTCTGGGATTTCAACATGGCCGGCAGTCAAATCGAACGGGTTTTCAGTGTGCTGGAAAGCCTCACCAGTGATCCGCGCGGGGTGCCGTTGCAGGCGCTGGCCGAGCAGATCGACATCCCGAAAAGTGCCACTCACCGCTTGCTCGCGGAGCTGGTTCGGCTGGGCTACGTGCGGCAGAACCCGGAAACCCTGCGCTATCACTTGTCGACCAAATTGGTCGCGATGAGCTTTCGTTATCTGTCGAGCAGTGGTGCCGACATCGTGCAACCGGTGCTTGATCGACTGGCCCGGGAAACCGGCGAGCTGGTGCGGCTGGGGGTTATCGACGGTGAGCGCCAGACCTGGATCGCCAAGGCTCAGGGGGCGCGCACCGGTCTGCGCTACGACCCTGACATGGGCCGCGATGCGCCGCTGTTTTACACCGCGTCGGGCCACGCCTGGCTCGCCAGCATGACCGATGCCGAAGCGTTGTCGCGAGTCGAGCGCCAGGGCGCCGTGGTGCCGGCGGATATCGGGCCGAATGCGCCGCGCTCCAATAGTGAATTGCTTGAGCGCTTGCGGCTCGCGCGCGAGCAGGGGTATGCCTGCGTCGAAGAAAGTTCGGCGCTGGGCACGTCGGCGATTGCCGCGGTGGTGCGGCATCCCGCTGACGGCCGGGTGATTGGCGTGTTGAGCATCGCCGGGCCGACTGCGCGGATGCCGGGGGCGCGGTTGCATGAGTTGGCGCCGTTATTGCTGACGTTCACCGAAGAGCTGTCGGCGGCGAGTCTGGCTTCGGAGTTGTTTGCCTGAATCGCCATCCCTGTCGATTGCGTGTGGAAGATTCAGGGAAACCGGGCGGTGTTCGCCCACTTTTCCGCTTCAGGGTTGTAGGAATCTGGAACGCAGTTCTAAATTATCCGTAGCCGCCGTTGATTCACCCATCAGAGATAGCCCATGACCGTCAGCACCCCGCTCTCCGGTGTCAACCAACCCTTCAAGGGGATCTTGCTGATTGTCGTGGCGACCTTCCTGTTCTCCAGCCACGACGCCCTGTCGAAATACCTCTCGGGCTTCTACCCGATCATCATGGTGGTGTGGGCCCGTTATCTGGTGCACACCTTGCTGATGGCGGGGATTTTCCTGCCGCAATCGGGGCTGCGCGTGCTGCGCACCAAACGGCCGTTATGGCAGTTGGCGCGAGCACTGTGCCTGCTCGGCACCAGTCTGTTTTTCACCACCGCGCTGCTGTACATCCCGCTGGCCGAGGCCACGGCGGTCAACTTTCTTGCGCCGGTGCTGGTGACGGCGTTGTCGGTGCCGTTGCTCAAGGAAAGGGTGACGCGCGGGCAATGGATTGCGGTGATCTGCGGATTCATCGGCGTGCTGATCATCGTCCACCCGGGAGGTGAATTGTTCACCCCGGCGGTGCTGCTGCCGTTCTGCTCGGCGTTGTTCTTCTGCTTCTATCAACTGCTCACGCGCAAGCTCAGCGAGGTCGATAGCCCGACCACCAGCAACTTCTTCGCCGGTCTGTGCAACACGCTGGTGATGAGTGCGCTGGTGCCGTTCTTCTGGCAAGTGCCGACATTGACGCATGCTGCATTGATGCTGGCGCTGGGCAGTTGCGGGATGACTGCGCACCTGTTTCTGACCCAGGCGTTCCGCCATGCGGCACCGGCCTTGCTGGCGCCGTTTGGTTACTGCCAGATCGTGTTTGCGGGATTGTTGGGGTGGGTGGTGTTCAATCACACGCCGAGCCTTTTGACGGTGATCGGTATCGCGGTGATCTGTTGCAGTGGACTGGCGGCAGCGTGGCAACAGAGCAGAAAACATCAACCCGTGTAGGAGCTGACGAGTGAAACGAGGCTGCGATCTTTTGATCTTCAAAATCAAGATCAAAAGATCGCAGCGTGCCGCAGCTCCTACAAGGGAGTGGTATAGGCAGGTTACTCGGTGAGGTCAGGAATCTTGCGCGGAGCCATGAAGTACATCCAGGTCAGCGCAATGAAGTACATCGCCGGAATCAGCGTGAACAGCACCGTGTAGTTGTTGTTGGTGACGGTCAGGATGTGGCCGACGATCTGGGTCATGAACATCCCGCCGATCGCTGCGCACATGCCGCCGAAACCGAACACCGTGCTCATCATGTGCTTGGGGGTGTAGTCCATCACCAGGCTCCAGATGTTCGCGGTCCAGGCCTGATGCGCGCCAATCGCCAGGGAGATGGCAGCCACCGCGACCCACAGATTGGCCGAGCCGGCCGCCATGATCACGCCGATGATGCAGCAGGCGAACAGGAACATCGACAGCAGCCGCGCCTTGATCGAGTTCATCCCGCGACCGATGAGGAATGAAGACAGAATGCCGCCGCCGACACTGCCGAAGTCGGCCGTCACGTAGATGATGATCAGCGGGATGCCCATCTGGGTCACGTTGATGCCCAGGTTGTATTGCTGATTGAGAAACGGCGGCAGCCAGTACAGGTAGAACCAGAACACCGGCGCCGTCAGCGAATAGGCGAGGGCGAAGGCCCAGGTGCCACGCATGCGCAGGATGCGCGAGAACGGGACACGGGCCTGTTCCGGTTCGACTTCCTGTTGAATGTACTCAAGCTCGGACTGTTTAACGCTCGGGTGGTCTTCCGGGTTGAAGTACTTCAAGCCCCAGAACAGCAGCCAGATCCCGCCCAGCGCCGACATGCACAGGAACGCGGCCTGCCAGCCCCACACGTGGAGGATCAGCGGCAGCAGCATCGGCGTGAACATTGCGCCGACGTTGGTCCCGGCGTTGAAGATGCCGGTAGCCACTGCACGTTCACCGGCCGGGAACCACAGGCGTGTGGTTTTCACGCAGGCCGGGTAGTTGGCCGCTTCGGTCAGGCCGAGGATGAAGCGGCAGACCATGAAGCCGACGGCCGACGTTGCCAGGCCATGGGCGCCGGTGGCCAGGCTCCAGAGCAGCACCGCGCAGAAGAACACGCGCTTCACGCCGACCCGGTCGATCAGGCGTCCCTGCAGGACGAAGCCGATGGCGTAGCCGACTTGAAACCAGAAGTTGATGTTGGCGTAATCCATCGCCGTCCAGCTCATTTCCTTGGCGAGGATGGGCTGCATGACGCCGAGGGCGGCGCGGTCGATGTAGTTCAGGGTCGTGGCGAAAAACACCAGCGCCAGCATGCCCCAACGGGTCTTGCCGACGGCCATGGCGCCGCGGATCTTGTCGCCGATGCCACCCGTGGCAGTGCTCATGGCCGGAGCCATGCGGGAAGTCTGTGAAGGAATCATTGTTCCACCCGTTTTTGAATTTGTTATGTGGTGTTGTTTGCAAGGCACTGCGACCGAAGGTTCACTTGCGGACTCAATGTGGCGTCGATGGTGGGCAGTGGACGAAAAATCGTCAATTCGTCGAATCGCCATTGTGTTCGATAATCGCACGCAAAACTAACCGGGTAGTACACTTTAAATTGCTGTGCGCAGTCATGCAGCCAATAATTTCCCTCACTATAAAAACCATCCTCTGTAGGAGCTGCCGAAGGCTGCGATCTTTTGATCTTGATTTGAAAAGCAACATCAAAAGATCGCAGCCTTCGGCAGCTCCTACATTAAAGCGGCGCAGTCCGGGAGTAGAAGCATGCAGCGTTCCATTGCCACCGTTTCCCTGAGCGGCACCCTGCCGGAAAAGCTCGAAGCCATCGCCGCCGCCGGGTTCGACGGTGTCGAGATCTTTGAAAACGATCTCCTGTATTACGACGGCAGCCCGCGGGAAATCCGGCAGATGTGCGCTGATCTGGGCATCGCGATCACTTTGTTCCAGCCGTTTCGCGACTTCGAAGGCTGCCGGCGTGATCGTCTGGCGCGCAATCTGGAGCGGGCCGAGCGCAAGTTCGACCTGATGCAGGAACTGGGCACCGACCTGGTGCTGGTGTGCAGCAACGCCTCGGCGGACAGCGTCGGCGACCGGCAGATTCTGGTCGATGACCTGCGCCTGCTGGCTGAGCACGCGGGCGCTCGCGGGCTGCGCATCGGCTATGAAGCGCTGGCCTGGGGTCGGTACGTCAATACGTATCAGCAGGTCTGGGACATCGTGCGCCAGACCGATCACCCGGCGCTCGGCGTGCTGCTCGACAGTTTTCACACCTTGTCGCTCAAGGGCGATCCGGCCGCTATCGCCGACATTCCCGGCGACAAGATCTTCTTCGTGCAAATGGCCGACGCGCCGATCCTCGCCATGGATGTGCTGGAGTGGAGCCGGCATTTCCGCTGCTTCCCGGGACAAGGCGAATTCGATCTGCCGGGGTTCCTCGCGCCGATCATCCAGAGCGGTTACACCGGGCCGTTGTCGCTGGAAATCTTCAACGATGGCTTCCGCGCCGCGCCACCTCGGGCCAACGCTGCTGATGGTTTGCGCTCGCTGCTGTATCTGGAAGAGAAGACCCGTCAGCGTCTGGAACAACAAGCCACCCCGGTGGCTAACCGCGAAATCCTGTTCGAAACACCGAAGGCCAGCGAGTACAACGGCATCGAGTTTCTTGAGTTCGCGGTGGACGAAGCACTCGGCGCCAAACTGACAAACTGGCTGGAGCGCCTGGGCTTCGTCAAGGCCGGGCAGCACCGCTCCAAGAGCGTGAGCCTGTTGCGTCAGGGCGATATCAACCTGATCCTCAACGCCGAACCCTATTCGTTCGGCCACAGCTTTTTCGAGGCCCATGGCCCGTCGCTGTGCGCCACCGCCGTGCGAGTCAAGGACAGCGCCAGTGCCCTGGCCCGCGCCGTCGCCTACAAGGGCCAGCCTTATCGCGGACTGGTCGGCCCCAATGAACTGGAACTGGCCGCCGTGCGCGCGCCGGACGGCAGCCTGATTTATCTGGTGGATGAAGCGGCGGATGTCTATGGCACCGACTTCAACCTGCTGCCGAACGCTCAGGCCCGTGGCGGCCTCAAGCGCATCGACCACATGGCCATGGCGTTGCCGGCCGACAGCCTCGACAGTTGGGTGCTGTTCTACAAGAGCCTGCTGGATTTCGAGGCCGACGATGAAGTGGTGCTGCCTGACCCTTACGGTCTGGTGAAGAGCAGGGCGCTGCGCAGCCGCGACAGTTCGATCCGCTTGCCGCTGAACATCTCCGAAAACCGCAACACTGCGATCTCCCATGCGCTGTCGAGCTATCGCGGTTCCGGTGTGCATCACATCGCCTTCGATTGTGACGACATCTTCGCCGAAGTCAGCCGCGCCAAAGAGGCGGGGGTGCCGCTGCTGGATATCCCGCTCAACTATTACGACGACCTTGCTGCGCGCTTCGATTTCGATGACGAATTTCTCAGCGAGCTGGCCTATTACAACGTGCTTTACGACCGTGATGCCCAGGGCGGCGAGCTGTTTCATGTGTACACCGAACCGTTCGAGGGACGCTTCTTCTTCGAGATCATCCAGCGTAAAAACGGATACGCCGGTTACGGTGCGGCGAACGTCGCGGTGCGTCTGGCGGCGATGGCCAAATCGCGCAGCGGCGCGGTGCGCCAGGCGAAGTTGTAGGAAATTCGTAAGCGCGAGATTAAACACGGGCCGCGCGGCTTCCTTCACTGTGCAGCGCGGCCCATAATCGCCAACCTGTGCAGTGATGGCCGTGAGCCCGCAATGACAATGACATCAGAACTCCCCGCCGCTCCCGTCGTATCAGGCATCGAGCCGCGCAAGAGTCGCAAGAACAACCCGGAAAAGACCCGCGAGAACATCCTGCAGGAGGCGATCGTCGAGTTCGTCCAGCAGGGCTTGTCCGGCGCCCGCGTCGACGCGATCGCCGAGCGCATCCACACCTCCAAACGCATGATCTATTACTACTTCGGCAGTAAGGAGCAGTTGTACGTCGAGGTGCTGGAGAAGCTTTACGGCGACATCCGCAGCACCGAAAACCGCCTGCACCTGGCCGAGTTGCCGCCGGTGTTGGCGATCCGTCGGTTGGTGGAGTTCACCTTCGATCACCATGACCGCAACGTCGATTTCGTGCGCATCGTCTGCATCGAAAACATCCACAACGCCGAGTTCGTGAAGCGTTCCGATGCGATCAAGGCGATGAACAACACCATCCTCGATTCGCTGGGCGAGATTTTGCGCCGTGGCGCCGAGGAAGGCGTGTTCCGCGCCGGGCTCGATGCGCTGGACGTGCACTTGCTGATCAGCTCGTTCTGCTTCTATCGCGTCTCGAACCGCCACACGTTCGGTGAGATTTTTCAGATCGACCTGCCGGACGAAGCCATCAAGCAGCGCCATCGCGAGATGATCTGCGAGTCGGTATTGCGCTACTTGCAGCCGTGACAAGCAAAAGATCGCAGCCTTCGGCAGCTCCTACAGGGCTTTGTGTAGGAGCTGCCGAAGGCTGCGATCTTGTGATCTTTAAACGTTCATGCTTTGGAAATGCGCGAGCATTCGCTGCGCATCCGGCTCCACACCGCTGAACAGTTCAAACGCCTTCACCGCCTGAAACACCGCCATGTTGCCGCCATCCAGTGTGCGGCAACCGAGGGCGCGGGCGTTGCGCAGCAGTTCGGTTTCCAGCGGGAAATACACGATCTCCGCGACCCACAATGCCTTGCGCAGCAGCTCGACCGGCACTGGCGTACCCGGGAGTTTGGCCATGCCCATCGGCGTGGTGTTCACCAGGCCATCAGCCTGATTCAATGTGCCCGGCAGATCGCGCCCGGCGATGGCGCGACCGGCGCCGAAATGCTGGTTGAGGTTGTTCGCCAGACTCTCGGCGCGCTCACGGTCGACGTCGAAAATGCTCAGTTGTCGGACACCTTCACTCAGCAGCGCGTGAGCCACTGCCGCCCCGGCGCCGCCAGCCCCCATCTGCACCACTCGCTCACGGACGACGTCGTGCAAGCCGCGACGAAACCCTTCGGCAAAGCCCAGGCAATCGGTGTTGTGGCCGATGCGTTTGCCGTCCTTGAGCACCACGGTATTGACCGCGCCGATGCCCCGGGCTTCCGCCGACAGCTCGTCGAGCAGCGGGATGATCGCCTGTTTGCACGGGAAGGTGATGTTCAGGCCGGTGTAGTGCATGCGCTCGGCGGCCTGCAGCAAGTCGGGCAGGGCGTTGCTGTCGAGTTGCAACTGATCGAGGTCGATCAGGCGATACAGATAGCGCAGGCCCTGGGCGTCGCCCTCGTGTTCATGCAGCGACGGCGTGCGCGAAGCCTGGATGCCGGCGCCGATCAGTCCGGCCAGTATTGCCGGTTTACGGCTCATGCTGCACGCCCCTTCAGTCGTTGGCTGAAATGTTCCAGAGCCAGGCGGTAGCCATGGCTGCCGAAGCCGCACATCACCGCCGTTGCGATGGCCGAGACGAACGAATGATGGCGGAACGGCTCGCGCGCATGGACGTTGGACAGGTGCACTTCGATCACCGGCAACTCACTGGCGACCAAGGCGTCACGGATCGCCACCGAGGTGTGCGTCCAGGCGGCCGGGTTGATCACGATCCCGGCGCAGCGTCCGCGTGCGGCATGAATCCAGTCGAGCAATTCGCCTTCGTGATTGGTCTGGCGAAACTCCACAGCCAGGCCGAACTCTTCGGCGGCGCGGCCGCACAGGGCAGAGATATCGGCCAGGGTTTCGTGACCGTAGGTCGCCGGTTCACGGGTGCCGAGCAGGTTCAGGTTCGGGCCGTTGAGCACCAGAACGATAGGGGGCATGGGGGGCAAACTCCACTTGTTGTTTTTGGCTTGGGCCGAGGGTTTCAGCCTGTGGAGGTAAAATGTACCAGATGGTTACCATGGTCAATTGAAGCGCGTTCGCCTTGGTGCTTTTTGTTCGGTGATCGCACACAAGCCATTTGCGTGGTGAAGATTGTTCGAATTGTAACGACAGCTTTGCTTACGTTTTCCCTCGAAGATTTACCCACTTCTGACCCCCGCCGACGCTAGCCTGAGAGTGGTGAGAACCAGCGCGTGCTGTGCAGCGCCGATCGTCGGATTTGAAAGGATTATCGAATCCTGAAACTTATTAACCTAACGGATGGGTTAGCATGAAGGTATGCAGCTACAAGGGATTGTCGATGCGCATTATGTTGCGAGATGAACATTGCCCACCGCACGCTCATGTGAACGCGGGTGCCTGGAACGCCCGATTCCAGTTCAGCTTCTGGCACAACGACATTGATCTGTGGGATGTCGTACCGCTTTCTCGTCGACCGCCGATGTCCGTGCTGGAGGGCTTGTGTCGATCACTGGGGCAACCTGCTCATCTGCGTCGCGCACGAGGGATCTGGTGGTCGGGCGTGCAAACCGTCTGTCTCGACAATCAGGTGTGGGACTGCGAATCAAACGAAGTCCCCGTGATGAAGCCGGTCACCGACACGACCTACAGGATCGGTGCCGCGCGCTATGATCCAGAAGCAGACACAGTACTTCTGACATTGGTCGGCAAACTGGAAGGAGTTGAAATCCATTTATGAAAGTCATCAAGGCCAGGCCGTCGGTACATCGTCCACTGACGGAAGACATGCTCGATGCAGCCATACAGCGTGGCGAAGCACGACAAGCCAGCAGTTTGCACGCCGTTTCTGTGAGCTTTGAAAAACCATCTCTGGTCATCCATTTTGAAGACGGCAGCGGTGTGTTGTTACCGGTGAATCAGTATCCAGAGTTCGACGGGTTTGAGGCCGGCGATTATGAGGGCCTGACAGTCGGTTTCGCAGGCACTGCGCTTTGCCATGAAGGCAAAAACCTTGACGTTTCCATTGCCGGAATGATTTCGGCGAACCCGTCACTTATGAGGATGGCGGCCTCGGTGGTTGCTTCGCGCAACGGTCGTCAAAGCAGTGCTGCAAAGTCTGAAGCTGCACGAGCGAATGGCAAAAAGGGCGGGCGACCCCGTAAAACCGATATCGCACCGTAAGCCCCCACAAAAAAGCCGTCGATCACGACGGCTTTTTTGCATCCGGGAGCCGGCAATCAACGCCGGGTCAGCAACACTCCGGACTCCATGTGATGCGTCCACGGGAACTGGTCGAACAGCGCGCAGCGGGTGATGCGGTGCGTGTCGTGCAGTTGGGCGATGTTGGCGGCCAGGGTTTCCGGGTTGCAGGAGATGTACAGAATGTTGTCGAAACGCCGGGTCAGCTCGCAGGTGTCCGGGTCCATGCCGGCGCGCGGTGGGTCGACGAACACGCTGCCGAACTCGTAGCTTTTGAGGTCGATGCCTTGCAGGCGACGGAACGGTCGGACTTCGTTCAGCGCTTCGGTCAGCTCTTCGGCGGACAGACGCACCAGCGTGACGTTATCCACAGCATTTTCGCTGAGGTTGCTCAGTGCGGCGTTGACCGAGGTCTTGCTGATCTCGGTGGCCAGCACGTTGCGCACGCGAGTGGCGAGCGGCAAGGTGAAGTTACCGTTGCCGCAGTACAGCTCCAGCAGATCGTCGCTGCGATCGCCCAACGCTTCGTATGCCCAGTTGAGCATCTTCTGGTTCACCGTGCCGTTGGGTTGGGTGAACGCGCCTTCCGGCTGGCGGTAGCTGAAGGTGCGGCCGCCGACGTCGAGTTTTTCCACCACGTAATCGTGGCCGATGACTTCGCGTTTGCCCTTGGAACGACCGATGACGCTGACGTTGAGATCAGCGGCCAGTTGGGTGGCAGCGGCATGCCAGTGCTCGTCCAGCGGACGGTGGTAGCACAGGGTGATCATCGCATCGCCGGCCAGGGTGGTCAGAAACTCGACCTGGAACAGCTTGTGGCTCAGCGCCGAGCTGGCTTGCCACGCGGCCTTGAGCTGCGGCATCAACTGGTTGATGCGCAGGCTGGCGATCGGGAATTCTTCGATCAGGATCGGCGTGCGTTTGTCGTCCTGGGAGAACATCGCGTAATGCCGCTCACCGGCCTCGCGCCACAGGCGGAATTCGGCGCGCAGGCGGAAGTTTTGCAGCGGTGAGTCGAACACGGTCGGCTCTGGTGCATCGAACGGGGCCAGCAGGTCACGCAAACGCGTGACCTTGTTTTCGAGCTGAGTGGCGTAGGCCTGGGAATCGAAAGTCATGCGTTGAACCAACCCAACTTGATCACAAACAGAATCGACAGAATCACCAGCGCCGGGTTCAGCTCGCGAACGCGGCCCGACAGCAGCTTGATCACGGTCCAGGAAATGAAACCGAACGCGATGCCGTTGGCGATCGAGTAGGTGAACGGCATCGCCAGCGCGGTGATTACCACCGGTGCGGCGACGGTGATGTCTTCCCAGTCTATTTCCGCGAGACCCGAAGTCATCAGCACGGCGACGAACAGCAATGCCGGTGCGGTGGCAAACGCCGGAACGCTGGCCGCCAGTGGCGAGAAGAACAGCGCCAGCAGGAACAGCAACGCCACGACGACGGCCGTCAGACCGGTACGACCGCCAGCACTCACGCCGGCAGCGGATTCGATATAGCTGGTGGTGGTTGAGGTACCCAGCAGCGAACCGGCCATGGCCGCGGTGCTGTCAGCGATCAGTGCGCGACCCATTTTCGGCATGTGGCCGTCCTTGCCCATCAGACCGGCGCGCTTGGCGACGCCGATCAGGGTGCCGGAGTTGTCGAACAGGTCGACGAACAGGAAGGCGAAAATCACGCTGACCAGACCGATGTCCAGCGCGCCCTTGATGTCCAGTTGCATGAAGGTCGGCGCCAGCGAAGGTGGCATCGAGGTCACGCCGTTGAACGGGGTGAAACCCATGGCGATGGAAACGATGGTCACTGCCAGAATGCCGATCAGTACTGCACCGCGCACTCTCAGGGCTTCGAGGGCGACGATCAGGGCAAAGCCGAGGGTGGCGAGGATCGGTGCCGGGGCTTTCAGCTCACCGAGACCGACCATGGTCGCCGGGTTGCTGACCACGATGCCGGCGTTGTGCAGGGCGATCAGCGCCAGGAACAGGCCGATACCGGCGGCAATCGCCGAGCGCAGCGGCAACGGGATGCTGTTGATGATCCATTCGCGAATGCGGAAGATCGACAGCAGGAAGAAGCACACTGCCGAAATGAACACCGCGCCCAGCGCCACTTGCCAGGTGTGGCCCATGTGCAGAACCACGGTGTAAGTGAAGAAGGCGTTCAGGCCCATGCCCGGTGCGAGGGCGATCGGGTAGTTGGCAATCAGGCCCATAATGGTCGAGCCGATGGCGGCGGCCAGGCAGGTGGCGACGAACACCGCGCCCTTGTCCATGCCGGTCTCGCCGAGGATGCTCGGGTTGACGAACAGAATGTAGGCCATGGCCAGGAAGGTCGTGACGCCCGCCAGAATCTCGGTACGCACGTTGGTGTTGTGTGCCTTGAGTTGAAACAGCCTTTCCAGCATGTCTGCTCCCCGTGGCGCGCGTGGCGCCGTGAATGTATCGACCTCAACAGCAAAGCACAGACCGTCGCAAGCGCCTGGGAATTTGTGGTGGGCCGGAAAAAGCCGCGCATCATACCAGCAGCGTGAGGAATATGGCGGTTGTTGGCGCCGAACGTCGTCGAAGTTTTGCCACAGAGCCAACTGCGCCATACTGCGCGCTGATTTTTTCGGGATGGGAAACGCATGAGCACGCGTGGGATGAAGGCTTGGGGTTTGATTGCTGCGCTGATGGCCGGGGCGCCTGTGGTCCTGGCCGCCTCGGCGCAGCCATTGACGCAAGTGAAAGTGATCAAGGTCCAATCGCCGGCCTGTGGCCTGGAAGACATCGGTGATGGACAGACCCAGACCCAATGCAATCACGCCGGGCCGAGCATCAAGGTGTATGTGCTGGAAGTCGGCTATGGCCAGAATCAGCCGCACGCCACGCTGGACGGTTTTGAAGTGAACGGCACCCGGGCCCCGGTGTGTGCCTTCGATAACGGCAATCTGACCGAGTGCACCCCCGGCCGTAACACCGTCGGCTCGCTGTATACCTTCGATCTGGCGGGTAAACAGGAAGGCACTTTCAGCTTCAGCAACACTTCGATCAACGCGCCGCGCAATACGATGTCGACCCAGCTGTACATCAAGTAACCGTTGCGGTGAACAGAGCAGGGTAAAGCTGGCTACGCTTTAAAGGTCACCCAGCGGATTGCACTTATGACCTTTAGAGCCCTGATTACCCTCGCCGAGGGCATCGATGACCTGCAAAGCGTGACCTTGATCGACGTGCTGCGCCGCGCCGGCGTCGAAGTCGTGGCGGCCAGCATCGAAGGCCGGCGCATGCTGACCTGCGCGCGCGGCACGCGCCTGACGGCGGACGGCATGCTGGTCGACGTGTTGGCGCAGACCTTCGACCTGATCGTTCTGCCCGGCGGCGCCATCGGCG
The DNA here is from genome assembly GCF_028830055.1 of Pseudomonas serboccidentalis. Taxonomy (NCBI): domain Bacteria; kingdom Pseudomonadati; phylum Pseudomonadota; class Gammaproteobacteria; order Pseudomonadales; family Pseudomonadaceae; genus Pseudomonas; species Pseudomonas serboccidentalis. Next base: position 2,729,901 of record NZ_CP101655.1, on the reverse strand, counting down.
CCCAGCACCTCGCCGCGCATCAGCCACTGCAACAACTGCTCAAGGACCAGGCCAGCGCCGGACGCCTGTTCGCCGCCATCGCCGAGTCCCCGGCCATCGCCCTGCAAGCCTCAGGCGTATTACGTCAACGGCGCATGACCTGCCTGCCGAGTGCCAGCCATCAACTGTCAGGCTGTACGTTTGTTGATCAACCGGTGGTGGTCGACGGCAATTGCATCACCGCCCAAGGCTCCGGCGGCGCACTGGCGTTCGCCCTGACGCTGGTTGAGCAGCTTGGCGGCAAGGCGTTGCGGGCCAAGGTCGCGGGGGAGATGTTGGTTTGACGAAGCTCAGACCTTCACCTCTTCCATCGGCACATGCATCCGGTCGCGGTTGGCCAAGCTCGGGAACAGTTTGATCCACGTCCCGGTCACCACCAGCGTGCCGATCCCGCCCATCACCACCGCCGGCACAGTGCCGAACCAGTGCGCGGTGAGGCCGGATTCGAATTCGCCCAACTGGTTCGAGGCGCCGATGAACAGGCCGTTCACTGCGCTGACCCGGCCGCGCATTTCGTCCGGGGTTTCCAGTTGCACGAAGGAGGCGCGGATCACCATGCTGATCATGTCCGCCGCGCCGAGCACCACCAGCACCGCCAGCGAGAACCAGAACGAAGTCGACAGGCCGAAGGCAATGGTCGCCACACCGAACACGCCGACGGCGGTGAACATCACCCGACCAACGTTGCGCTCGACGGCGAATCGGGCGAGGAACAGCGACATCCCCAGTGCGCCGACCGCCGGTGCCGAACGCAACAGACCGAGGCCCCACGGCCCGGTCAGCAGAATGTCCTTGGCGAAGACCGGCAGCAACGCCGTGGCCCCGCCGAGCAGTACCGCAAACAAATCCAGCGAAATTGCCCCGAGAATGTCCGGGCGGCTGCGAATGAAGCGAATCCCCGCCAGCAAAGAGTCCAGCGTGGCTTTGCCTTTGTTCAGCGGCGTTTGCCGCGCGGGCAGGTTGAGCATCAAGGTGCAGGCAATGACATAGAGCAATACCGTCGGGCCATACACCCAGACGCTTCCGAACGCGTAAAGCAAGCCACCGAGGGCCGGTGCGACGATGGTTGCTGACTGTTGAGCCGATTGCGCTGCAGCGACCGCCCGTGGAAACAGGGCGCTGGGCACGATGCTCGGCAGCAAAGCCTGGGTGGTCGGCATCTCGAAGGAGCGCGCCGCACCGAGCAGGAAGGCGAGGATGAAGATCATTTCGCGGGTGACGTGGTCGGTCGCACTGCCGATGGCCAGTGCAAGCGCGATCAACGCCTGCAACGACTGGCAAATCGCGGCGACCTTGCGTCGATCATAACGGTCGGCGACATGCCCGGTGTGCAGCATGAACAGCACCCGTGGCGCGAATTCCACCAGACCGACCAGACCCAGGTCGAGCACGTTGCCGGTCAACTGGTACAGGTTCCAGCCGATCGCCACGGTGAGCATCTGAAAGCCACTGGCAGTGAAAATCCGGGCAAACCAGAACGCGAGAAACGGACGATGGTGACGTAACAGCAGGGGCTCTTGGCTGGGCATCTGAAGGCAGGTCTGGCTTGAGGAGAAACGCGAGATTATCACCAGTCTGTAATAGGAAGTGGCTAGGAGAAAAAATTAGTTAGCCAGACATCGATTATCCCGATACCCCACAGGGAATGTATTTCAGATCGCCGACCCAATCCTGAGGCAACTTGTCACGCGGCAAACGACCACGCGGTTCTTCGTCGGAAATGGGACTACTCTTTCAACGTTGCTTGATCCAGATCAAGACCCTCCCGGGCCATGCTCTGGTGGCCCGTTGGCCAGACTCCCTGCGCTGCGATGGTTGTTAAAAAAGAACGAATCAGAATTCGCCGCACTCCATATCCGTGGGGGCAGTAGGCAGGGGCCACAAGCCCCAACGCCGGTATTACCTGACAGAGGAAGCCATATGTTCGGTTTAGAGGCACTCGATCTCGCCCGAATTCAGTTCGCGTTTACCATCTCGTTCCACATCCTGTTCCCGGCCATCACCATTGGTCTGGCGAGCTACCTGGCGGTGCTCGAAGGCCTGTGGTTGAAGACCCACAATGACACCTACCGGGATCTCTACCACTTCTGGTCGAAGATCTTTGCCGTCAACTTCGGCATGGGGGTGGTGTCGGGGTTGGTCATGGCCTACCAGTTCGGCACCAACTGGAGCCGCTTCTCGGACTTCGCCGGCTCTGTCACCGGGCCGCTGCTGACTTACGAGGTGCTCACGGCATTCTTCCTCGAGGCGGGTTTCCTCGGGGTGATGCTGTTCGGCTGGAACAAGGTCGGGCGCGGCCTGCACTTCTTCTCTACGGTGATGGTGGCCATCGGCACGCTGATCTCGACGTTCTGGATTCTCGCCTCCAACAGCTGGATGCAGACCCCGCAGGGCTTCGAGATCGTCAACGGTCAGGTGATTCCTACCGACTGGCTGGCAATCATCTTCAACCCGTCGTTCCCGTACCGCCTGATGCACATGGCGACGGCAGCGTTCGTCGCCACGGCCTTCTTCGTCGGTTCGTCGGCGGCCTGGCACCTGCTGCGCGGCAAGGACAACCCGGCGATCCGCACCATGCTGTCGATGGCAATGTGGATGGCGCTGATCGTCGCGCCGATCCAGGCGGTTATCGGTGACTTCCACGGGCTCAACACCCTCGAGCATCAACCGGCAAAAATCGCCGCAATCGAAGGCCATTGGGAAAATAAAGGCAACGAAGCCACACCGTTGATCCTGTTCGGCTGGCCGGACATGAAAGAAGAGAAAACCAAATTCGCCGTGGAGATCCCGTACCTCGGCAGCCTGATCCTGACCCACTCGCTGGACAAGCAGGTGCCGGCCCTCAAGGAATTCCCGCCTGAAGACCGGCCGAACTCGACCATTGTGTTCTGGTCGTTCAGGGTCATGGTCGGCCTCGGTTTCCTGATGATCTTCACCGGTCTGTGCAGCCTGTGGCTGCGCAAGCGCGATTCGCTCTACACCTCGCGGCCGTTCCTGTATCTGGCGTTGTGGATGGGGCCGTCCGGCCTGATCGCGATTCTCGCCGGCTGGTTCACCACAGAAATCGGTCGTCAGCCGTGGGTGGTCTACGGGCTGATGCGCACGGCGGATGCGTCCTCCAACCACAGCTTCATGCAGATGAGCATCACCCTGATCATGTTCGTCGTGGTGTATTTCGCACTGTTCGGCGCCGGCCTGGGTTACATGATGCGGCTGGTGCGCAAAGGGCCGAAAACCGACGAGGGCAAGGAAACCAACAGCGGTGGTCCTGGCCAGAAACGCACACCGGCCCGTCCGTTGTCTGCGGCTGATGACGAAGGCGCCGACGCTGACCACCGCTCCAGCCTGACCAAGGAGATTTGAATCATGGGTATTGATCTTCCGCTGATCTGGGCCGTGATCATCATCTTCGGCATCATGATGTACGTGGTCATGGATGGCTTCGACCTGGGGATCGGCATTCTCTTCCCGTTCATCCCGGGCAAGACCGACCGTGACGTGATGATGAACACCGTCGCACCCGTATGGGACGGCAATGAAACCTGGCTGGTACTGGGTGGCGCAGCGTTGTTCGGTGCGTTCCCGCTGGCCTATTCGGTGGTGCTCTCGGCGCTGTACCTGCCGCTGATCTTCATGCTGATCGGTCTGATTTTCCGCGGCGTGGCGTTCGAGTTCCGCTTCAAGGCCAAAGACGACAAGCGTCATCTGTGGGATAAGGCGTTCATCGGCGGCTCGGTGGCGGCGACGTTCTTCCAGGGCGTGGCACTGGGGGCGTTCATCGACGGCTTGCCGGTGGTCAATCGGCAATACGCCGGCGGCTCACTGGACTGGCTGACACCGTTCACCCTGTTCTGCGGCGCTGCGCTGGTGGTGGCCTATGCGTTGCTCGGCTGCACTTGGCTGATCATGAAAACCGAAGGCAAGCTGCAGGAGCAAATGCACAACCTGGCGCGGCCGCTGGCATTCGTGCTGCTGGCGGTGATCGGTATCGTCAGCCTGTGGACGCCGCTGGCCCATCCGGAAATCGCCACACGCTGGTTCAGCACGCCGAACCTGTTCTGGTTCATGCCGGTACCGATTCTGGTGCTCGTCACGATGTACGGCTTGATTCGCGCGGTGGCTCGCAACGCCAACTACATGCCGTTCCTGCTGACCCTGGTACTGATTTTCCTCGGCTACAGCGGTCTGGGCATCAGCCTGTGGCCGAACATCGTGCCGCCGTCGATATCGATCTGGGATGCTGCCGCACCACCGCAGAGCCAAGGCTTCATGCTGGTCGGTACGCTGTTCATCATCCCGTTCATCCTGGGCTACACCTTCTGGAGCTACTACGTGTTCCGCGGCAAGGTCACCCATGAAGACGGTTACCACTAATCTGCCGCTCCGCTCACCTTGTGGGAGCGGGTCGGTTCCGAGCGGCGTTCCGACGATGGCATCGTCAGCGCCGCCATCGCCTGACAGAGGATCGATGCAATGAGCGGCAAACATTCCTTGCATGAGATTGAAGAGGCCGAAAAAAAGCCGCTGTGGCAGCGGCTCGGCTGGTTGGCCCTGATCTGGATCGGTAGCGTCGGCGCGCTGTTCATTGTCGCCAGCCTGATGCGCCTGTTCATGAACGCAGCCGGTCTGACCACGCACTGAAACATCCCGTCCCGTTGCCCTTGGGCACGGATTTATGACCCTCTGTACCGCGGAGGGTTTTTTTTGCCTGGCGTTTACTTGCGTGCTTTGAGAATCACGAATTTCGGGGTTGCCGCCACTTGCTCGACGCCACGGAACAGCCGCGCCAGCTTGCTGTGATAACCCAGGTGGCGGTTGCCGACGATGTACAGCGCTCCGCCCACCACCAGCGCTTCTCGCGCCTGCTGGAACATACGCCAGGCGAGGAAGTCGCCGACCACCTGTTGTTGATGGAACGGCGGATTGCACAGCACCACGTCCAGCGATTGCGGCTCTTGCCCGGCCAGACCATCGCCGGCCCGCACAATCACTTCGCGCTCACCCAGGGCGGCGCGCCAGTTTTCAGCGGCCGATTGCACGGCCATGAACGATTCGTCGACCAGCGTGTAATGCGCGTCAGGGTTCTGCAGGGCGCTGGCGATGGCCAACACGCCGTTGCCGCAGCCAAGGTCGGCGACGCGAGCGCTGCCGAGGTTTTTGGGCAGGTGCGGGAGAAAGGCCCGGGTGCCGATGTCCAGGCCTTCGCGGCAGAACACGTTGGCGTGGTTGAGCAATTCGATGGCCGGTTCGTCGAGTCGGTAGCGCGAAGGGTAGGGGGAGGTCGCCGGGGCTTTTGCCTCGGGTGCAGCGATCAGCAAGCGAGCCTTTTTCACGGCCAATGAAGCCTGTACCGGGCCAATGTAACGCTCCAGCAGATCCCCGGCTGCGCGCGGCAGGTGCTTGACCATGGCGGCCGCCACCACTTCGGCGCCGGGTGCCAGTTGCCCTTGCAGGCGAATCAGCTGTTCTTCGAGCAACGCGAGGGTCTTGGGGACCCGGATCAGCACCCGATCAAACGGCCCGACCAATGGTTCACTGGCCGCAATGCCGCGCACCGCATCGAATGCCTGACCGTTGCGCACCAGATTCTTTTCCAGCCCCTGGAACGCCAGAAACGAGTCGCCACTGCTGCTGACCTGAACCTTGCCCGCCAGACTCGCCGCCAGCGCCCCGAAGCTGTCGTTGAGCACCAACACCCGGGTGTCTGCCGACGGTTGCTGTGCGGCCAGGTAATTGAGCAGGTATTCGTCAGCCGCATCGAATGCTTGCAGCGGTTCATTCTGCTGTTCGGGCTGGCGGATCAAATCGAGTTGGGCGAAGGGGGTGTCGAGCAAGGGCATGGGGCGGGAACTCTGGTTAATCAACGGGTGGCCCGCAGCCCAGGGTGTTGCGCAGCGGAACCGTCCGAGTGGAATACGACGTTTAGCGTCATCACTCAGGAAGGTCGCAAATGGTACGTTTTTTTCCGTTGAAATACTCGCAGCTTTTAGGGGTTGGGGGCGTCGAGAAGACCGCAACGGCTGGCGGCGATGACGGCAGAAATCTTGTTGCAGACTTTCAGTTTGATGATCACGTTTTGCACATGGTAATTCACGGTGCGCTCGCTCAGACAGAGGATTCGGGCAATCTCGTAGGCCGTCTTGCCGAGCGCCGAGAGCTTCAGCACTTCCAGTTCCCGCGGTGAAAGATGCGGATGCTCCGGATTTTTTTGAGGTTTGGGCAGGGTTCTGACGAACAGGTCGCTCAGATGGCTGATCGCGTAAAGCATGTAGCCAGAATGCTCGTATAACTCGAGCGGGCTCAGCGGATCGTGTTTTCTGGCAAGACTGAGCGTGCTGCACAGCCCGGTAGCCTCATGGTGGAACGACTGGGACCAGCCGTATCGCAATCCATGTTGCTGTTGGGCCTCCCACAACTGGGGGGTGTGGGAAAAGAATTCTTCACTCCAGACAACGGGTAGCATGGAGCGATTGCAATGCGTGACTATCGGGTCAACTGTTCTGTAGCGTTCCTTTTCATAGAGTTGATTCCAATCTTGAGGGTAATTATTGATTCGCAAGGTTTTAAAGTCGGCGTTCCGATTAATTGATGTCAATGAGACAGCACAAAAATTGAAACCAATGTTTTGAGTGAATCGCAGCAGGATCGGATAAGCGGTCTCTATTTCTCTTGCGAAAGACAGTTGCTTTAATTGCGACTCCTTCCACATTTCCATCACAAACTCTCCGTGTGTCATTTCTTGGGGTGCTTTTTGGATCCAATGGATCCGGCACGCAGTCGAGTGTAGGACAGGTCCTACAAGTTGCATTGAATTTTTTGCTCTTTGGGATGTGGATTCTGTTGTTTGAAGTTATTAAGGGAAGATATGTCCTTGTAGTTTTATCTTTTATTTACTGAGCATTCGGACAGTATTCAGTGGTGTTTTGGGCTTTTTCTCATTACCGCGTTTTCATGAAAAGACATCACAAAATCAGTGGTTTTCTATGGTGTGAGTTTGCGTGAAACTGGCAGAGTACTTTCAGTGGAGTAGACCATGACTGCCAGCGCAGAGAAATTTACCGCCCAGACCTTGCTCGACGTGCAGCCCTTGACCCCCAGTCTGTTCTCCCTGCGCACCACACGTGATGCGGGTTTCAGGTTCCGCGCCGGACAATTCGCCCGCCTGGGGGTGACCAGAGCTGATGGCAGTACGGTGTGGCGTGCCTACTCAATGGTCTCCTCGCCCTTCGATGAATTTCTCGAGTTTTTTTCCATCGTGGTGCCGCGGGGCGAATTCACCAGTGAGCTGAGCCGATTGCAGGCTGGCGATACCTTGCTGGTAGAGCGCCAGGCCTTTGGTTACCTGACGCTGGATCGTTTCGTCGACGGTCGGGACCTGTGGCTGTTATCCACAGGGACCGGGGTCGCGCCGTTTCTGTCGATCCTGCAGGACTTTGAAGTGTGGGAACGGTTTGAGCGAATCATCCTGGTGTACAGCGTGCGTGAAGCACGGGAACTGGCCTATCAGTCGCTGATCGCGGGGCTGGCCCAGCGTGATTACCTGGCGGAGCACGCGCATAAACTGCAATTCATCCCCACGGTTACCCGCGAACATTTTCCTGGCGCCTTGCACGGCCGCATCACCAGCCTGATCGAAAGTGGCGAGCTGGAGCGTGTTGCAGGTGTTGAACTGACTGCCGAGCATTCGCGGGTGATGTTGTGCGGCAATCCGCAGATGATCGATGACACCCGGGCATTGCTGAAACAACGCCACATGAACTTGAGCCTCACGCGGCGGCCGGGGCAGGTGGCCGTAGAAAACTACTGGTAAAAAAACGGCGCCATCAGGCGCCGTTTTCATTCATGAAGCCGTCAAGGCCGGTCGTTCTGGGCTTTGAGCAGATCGCGGATCTCGCCGAGCAACTCTTCTTCCTTGGTCGGAACCGGTGGCAGGGAAGGGGCCACGGCTTCTTCGCGTTTCAGGCGGTTGATGGCTTTGACACCCATGAAAATCGCGAAGGCGACGATCACGAAGTCCAGAATGCTCTGGATGAATTTTCCGTAAGCCATGACCACTGCCGGGGCGTTGCCCTCGGCGGCTTTCAGCGTGATGGCCAGATCACTGAAGTCCACCCCACCGATCAGCAGGCCGATTGGCGGCATGATCACGTCACCGACAAACGACGAGACGATTTTGCCGAAGGCGGCACCGATGATGATACCGACGGCCATGTCGACCACATTGCCTTTGACCGCGAAGGCCTTGAACTCACTTATCACGCCCATAGGTTATTTCCTTGTTACAGATGAGGTTGGTGTACGCAGTGTAAATCAGCAAAACGCGTCCTGCGCGAAACACCTTCTTACAATGCCCGTTTTTATCGACACATGAATCGACGATTAGTTTGCAAAGTGCCACTAATCGCGCGCGAAATACGCCGTAACTCGCTGACCGGGAAGCCAATTTTTTCAATCATCGGGTTACGAACTTTCTATTTATGTTCGCGGACATAGCGCTCTAGCCTCTGTTTGGCGCACCTGGATGCGCCCAAAAGAACCAGAGGAACCTGATATGAACTCCACTCTTGGACTGGGGACTTTTCCCCATCGCCGTACGCTCGGCGTACTGACCGCCAGCCTGTTGACCTTCTCCGTGCAAGCCGCGCCCCTGACCCGGGATAACGGCGCAGCGGTCGGCGACAATCAGAACTCGCAAACGGCCGGCGCCAACGGCCCGGTGCTGCTGCAGGATGTGCAACTGATCCAGAAACTGCAGCGTTTTGACCGTGAGCGTATTCCCGAGCGCGTGGTGCATGCACGCGGCACGGGTGCCCACGGCACCTTCACCGTGACCAACGACCTCAGCGACCTGAGCAAGGCCAAGGTGTTCGCCGCAGGCCAGGTCACCCCGGTGTTCGTACGTTTCTCCGCGGTGGTGCATGGCAACCACTCCCCGGAAACCCTGCGCGATCCGCGGGGTTTTGCTACCAAGTTCTACACCGCCGACGGCAACTGGGATCTGGTCGGCAACAACTTCCCGACGTTCTTCATTCGCGATGCGATCAAGTTTCCGGACATGGTCCATGCGTTCAAACCCGATCCACGTACCAACCTTGACGATGACTCACGTCGCTTCGACTTCTTCTCCCACGTACCGGAATCCACCCGAACGCTGACCGAGCTCTACTCGAACTCGGGCACGCCGGCCAGTTATCGGGAAATGGACGGCAATGGTGTACACGCCTACAAGTTGGTCAACGCCAAAGGGGAAGTGCACTACGTCAAGTTTCACTGGAAGAGTTTGCAAGGCATCAAAAATCTTTCGCCAAAACAAGTCGTGACTGTTCAGGGTCAAGACTACAGTCATATGACCAATGACTTGGTGAGTAATATCAATAAAGGCAACTTCCCAAAGTGGGACTTGTACATTCAAGTGCTGAAACCGCAAGATTTGTCCAAGTTTGATTTCGATCCATTGGACGCCACCAAGATCTGGCCGAATGTTCCAGAACGAAAAGTTGGACAAATGGTGTTGAACCGTAATCCGGCCAATGTGTTCCAGGAAACCGAACAAGTTGCCATGGCACCGGCCAATGTTGTTCCGGGCATTGAGCCTTCCGAGGACCGTCTGTTACAGGGCCGAGTGTTCTCTTATGCCGATACGCAAATGTATCGCCTGGGCGCCAATGCCCTGCAGTTGCCGATCAATGCGCCGAAAGTTGCCGTCAACAATGGCAATCAGGATGGCGCGATGAACTTCGGTGCCACCCAGTCTGGCGTCAACTACCAGCCGAGCCGTCTGCAGCCGCGTGAAGAGCCGCAAGGTGCGCGCTACAGCGAGTTGGCGCTGGCGGGCAGCACGCAGCAGGCGAAGATTCAGCGTGAGCAGAACTTCAAGCAGGCCGGTGATTTGTATCGCTCGTTCAGCCAGCAGGAACGTCAGGACCTGATCGACAGCTTCGGCGGCTCGCTGGCGACCACCGATGATGAGAGCAAGCACATCATCCTGTCCTTCCTCTATAAGGCCGACCCGGAATACGGGACCGGTGTGACCAAAGTGGCCAAGGGCGACCTGAGCCGGGTCAAGGCGCTGGCAGCAAAACTCGTCGACTGATCTCGACGCCATGCAACGCGGGGCCTGAGTCAGGCCCCGCTCTGCCCAAGGAGAGCGTTTATGCGTCCTTATCTTTTACTGTTGCTCGGATGCCTGTCCTTTACGGCGCAGGCCGGGCAAAGCCCTGAGGCGATCAAGGCCCAGTTGCAGGATTATTACTTTGATGCCGCCCGGCGCGGTGACGTGCCGATGCTCGACACCTTTATCGAATCCGGTTATTCCCTCGATACCCGCGACAGCAAAGGCTACACCGCGCTGATTCTGGCGGCGTATCACGGCCAGGGCGATGCGGTGGACCGCTTGCTGGCGGCGGGCGCCGATGCCTGCGCGCAGGATCAGCGTGGCAACACGGCGCTGATGGGCGCGATTTTCAAGGGCGAGATGCAGATCGCCCGACGGCTGATGGCCACCGATTGCAGCCCCGATCAGCGTAACGGCGCAGGTCAGACCGCCGCCATGTATGCCGGGTTGTTCAAGCGCGTCGAACTGCTCGATGCGCTCAAGGCCAAGGGCGCCGACCTCAATGCCGAAGACCCGCTGGGCAACAGCGCCGCGCGTCTGGCCAACGGTGAAATCCGCACCGCCGCGCCGCGTTGAACGATGGCTGCGTTATCATCGCGGTTTTTGCTAGGGGATCCAGATGGCCAAGGCCAAGCGCATGTACGGCTGCACCGAGTGCGGCGCAACCTTTCCCAAGTGGGCGGGCCAGTGCGGCGAGTGCGGCGCCTGGAACACCCTGACCGAAACCATGATCGAGAGCGGCGGTGCCACGGCGCCCACCGGGCGTACTGGCTGGGCCGGGCAGCAGGCGCAGATCAAGACGCTGGCCGAAGTCAGCATCGAAGAGATTCCGCGCTTCTCTACCGCGTCCGGTGAACTGGACCGGGTGCTCGGCGGCGGTCTGGTCGACGGTTCGGTGGTGTTGATCGGTGGTGACCCGGGCATCGGCAAGTCGACGATTCTGCTGCAGACCCTGTGCAACCTCGCCAAGAGCATGCCGGCGCTGTACGTCACCGGCGAAGAATCCCAGCAGCAAGTGGCCATGCGCGCCCGCCGTTTGGGGCTGCCGCAGGATCAGCTGCGGGTGATGACCGAAACCTGCATCGAAACCATCATCGCCACCGCCCGCCAGGAAAAACCCAAGGTGATGGTGATCGACTCGATCCAGACCATCTTCACCGAACAATTGCAGTCGGCCCCCGGTGGCGTGTCGCAAGTGCGCGAGAGCGCGGCGCTGCTGGTGCGTTATGCCAAACAGAGCGGTACGGCGATTTTCCTCGTCGGTCACGTCACGAAGGAAGGCGCGCTCGCCGGTCCACGGGTCCTGGAGCACATGGTCGATACCGTGCTGTATTTCGAAGGCGAGTCCGATGGTCGGCTGCGTTTGTTGCGGGCGGTGAAAAACCGTTTCGGTGCGGTCAACGAACTCGGCGTGTTCGGCATGACTGACAAGGGTTTGAAAGAAGTCTCCAACCCTTCGGCGATTTTTCTCACCCGTGCTCAGGAAGAAGTCCCGGGCAGTGTGGTCATGGCGACTTGGGAAGGTACCCGGCCGATGCTGGTGGAAGTGCAGGCGCTGGTGGATGACAGCCATCTGGCCAATCCTCGGCGGGTAACCCTGGGTCTGGATCAGAACCGCCTGGCGATGCTGCTCGCGGTCTTGCACCGCCACGGTGGTATTCCGACTCACGATCAGGACGTGTTCCTCAACGTGGTCGGTGGGGTGAAAGTGCTGGAAACCGCGTCTGACCTGGCGTTGATGGCAGCGGTGATGTCGAGCCTGCGCAACCGGCCGTTACCGCATGATCTGCTGGTATTTGGTGAAGTGGGGTTGTCCGGTGAAGTCCGTCCGGTGCCAAGCGGGCAGGAGCGTTTGAAGGAAGCAGCCAAGCATGGCTTCAAGCGGGCGATCGTGCCCAAGGGCAATGCACCGAAAGAGGCGCCGGCGGGGTTGCAGATCATCGCCGTGACCCGGCTGGAACAAGCCTTGGACGCACTCTTCGAGTAACCCAGAATCCTGTGTGGGAGCTGCCGCAGGCTGCGATCTTTTGATTGTGTTTTCAAGATCAAAAGATCGCAGCCTGCGGCAGCTCCTACATGGATCAGATTTCAATCAGGGCGCCCAATTCGCGCTCAAGTTCCGCCTCATCCGCCAGATTGAGCTCGATCAACCGCCGCAAGCGCTGGATCGATTCCAGGCTGATATGCCGGCAGACAAACCCCAGTTGCCCATGGTCTTCGTGGGCCAGATGCACATCCATCTGAATATCCACGTCATCGCTCAGATGAATGTCGACGAAAAAATCCTGCTCCGCATCCCCAAGCCACGGTTCCGGCCGTTCGATAAGCAGGCCCTTGAGCGACAGATCGATCAGTTTCACCGGCCAGATGTATTGGCCCTGACTCAGCTCGGTTCTGGCATCGAACGCAATACGTTTGAAGCGACGACGATTGGCTGGGGGTTCACTCATGGCGCAATCCTCAATAGGGTTCGCTGACTATAGACCGCTCCAGCAGGGGCCTGCCAACCAACAAGGCGTCTAGACCAATGTCGGGGTATGGTCTTTGCCGCCAGTAGCGCTAAACTCGGGGTGGCTGTCTTTCTTGTCCACCCTGGCTGGAATAATAAAATGAAAAATAATAATAGCCTGCTACGCCACTTACCCTGGCTAGTGCTGGCAATCGTAGGAGCGTGCGCCCTGGGCGTAGTGGCATTGCGCCGAGGAGAGGCGATCAACGCCTTGTGGATCGTGGTCGCAGCAGTGGCCATCTATCTGGTTGCGTACCGTTACTACAGCCTGTTCATCGCAAACAATGTGATGCAACTCGATGCTCGTCGGGCCACCCCCGCCGTGCTCAACAACGACGGTCTGGACTACGTTCCAACCAACAAACACATTCTTTTCGGTCACCACTTCGCCGCGATTGCCGGCGCAGGCCCGCTGGTCGGCCCGGTGCTGGCAGCGCAGATGGGTTATCTGCCCGGCACGCTGTGGCTGATTGCCGGGGTGGTGCTGGCGGGCGCAGTGCAGGACTTCATGGTCCTGTTCATGTCCACCCGTCGCAACGGCCGTTCCCTGGGCGACATGGTGCGTGAAGAAATGGGCCGCATCCCCGGCACCATCGCATTGTTCGGCTGCTTCCTGATCATGATCATCATCCTCGCGGTGCTGGCGCTGATCGTGGTCAAAGCCCTGGCCGAGAGCCCGTGGGGCATCTTCACCGTGATGGCGACCATCCCGATCGCGATGTTCATGGGCATTTACATGCGCTACATCCGTCCGGGCCGCATCGGCGAGATCTCGGTCATCGGCGTGTTGCTGCTGCTCGGTTCGATCTGGCTGGGCGGGCAGATTGCCGCCGATCCGGTCTGGTCCAAGGCCTTCAGCTTCACCGGTATCCAGATCACCTGGATGCTGATCGGTTACGGTTTTGTCGCGGCAGTGCTGCCGGTGTGGCTGATTCTGGCGCCACGTGACTACCTCTCTACGTTCCTCAAGATCGGCACCATCATCGCCCTGGCGATCGGCATTCTGGTGACCATGCCCGAGCTGAAAATGCCGGCGCTGACCCAGTTCGTCGATGGCACCGGTCCGGTATGGAAGGGCGGTCTGTTCCCGTTCCTGTTCATCACCATCGCTTGCGGTGCGGTATCGGGTTTCCACGCGCTGATCTCTTCGGGCACCACGCCGAAGCTGCTGGATAACGAAACCAACGCCCGTTACATCGGTTACGGCGGCATGCTGATGGAATCGTTCGTGGCGATCATGGCCATGGTCGCCGCTTCGGTGATCGAGCCAGGCGTGTACTTCGCCATGAACAGCCCGGCCGCCGTGGTCGGCGGTGACGTGGCATCGGTCGCGCAAATGGTCAGCAGCTGGGGCTTCGCGATCACGCCTGAGGCGCTGCAAGCGGTGGCTCACGACATCGGTGAAACCACCATCCTGGCCCGTGCCGGCGGTGCGCCGACCCTGGCGGTCGGTATTGCGCAGATCCTGCACAGTGTCCTGCCGGGTGAAAACACCATGGCGTTCTGGTACCACTTCGCGATCCTGTTCGAAGCGCTGTTCATCCTGACGGCTGTGGACGCCGGCACCCGTGCCGGGCGCTTCATGCTGCAGGACCTGCTCGGTTCCTTCGTTCCGGCGCTGAAACGCACCGAGTCGTGGACCGCCAACCTGATCGCCACCGCCGGTTGTGTGGCGATGTGGGGCTGGTTGCTGTACCAGGGCGTGATCGATCCACTGGGCGGCATCAACACCCTGTGGCCGCTGTTCGGTATCTCCAACCAGATGCTGGCCGGTATCGCGCTGATGCTCGGCACCGTTGTGCTGATCAAGATGAAGCGTCAACGCTACATCTGGGTGACCCTGCTGCCAGCGGCCTGGCTGCTGATCTGCACCACCACCGCAGGCTTCATCAAGCTGTTCGACGCCAACCCGGCGATCGGCTTCCTGTCGCTGGCCAAGAAGTACAGCGATGCGCTGGCCAATGGTCAGATCCTCGCACCGGCCAAGAGCATCGACCAGATGCAGCACGTGATCTTCAACGCTTACACCAACGCAACGCTCACCGCGCTGTTCCTGTTCGTGGTCTTCAGCATCCTGTTCTATGCGCTCAAGGTCGGCATCGCCGCCTGGGGCAAAAAAGAGCGTACGGATAAAGAATCGCCATTCCAGGCCCTGCCGGACGCGTAACCAGAGGATTGCACCATGTTCAATGACCTGAGTCGCCTCGGTAAATACCTCGGTCAGGCCGCGCGCCTGATGGTCGGCATGCCCGACTACGACACCTACGTCGAGCATATGCAAACCAAACACCCGGACAAACCGGTGATGAGCTACGAGATGTTCTTTCGTGAACGTCAGGAAGCGCGTTACGGTGGCAAGGGTGGGCCCAAGTGCTGTTGAGCTGACAGCCCTCGGTTGAGGTAATCCCCTGTGGGAGCGAGCTTGCTCGCGAAAGCGGTGTGTCATCGAGCAATGATGTCGACTGACACGCCCCCTTCGCGAGCAAGCTCGCTCCCACAGTTGTTTTTGTGTTGTTCATTCATTTTGTGAAGGGGATCGATTTGTCTTCTCCCATACCCGTAACGGTACTCAGCGGTTTCCTCGGCGCCGGCAAGACCACTTTGCTGCGTCACCTGCTCAAAGCCGAGCACGGCCTGAAAATCGCCGTGATCGAGAACGAATTCAGCGACGCCGGCATCGACACCCAATTGCTGGGTGACGAACCGGTGCAAGTCATGACCCTGGCCAACGGTTGCGTGTGCTGCACCATTCACACCGACCTGACCAAGGCGCTGTACCTGCTGCTGGAACGCCTGGACAGCGGCGAAATCGCCTTCGACCGTCTGGTGATCGAATGCACCGGGCTGGCCGACCCGGCGCCAGTGGCGCAAACCTTTTTCATCGATGAAGAGCTGCGCGAACGCTATCTGCTCGACGGCATCATCACCCTTGTGGATGCCGCTCACGCCGACCTGCACCTGACCCAGACCATCGCCCAGGCGCAGATCGGTTTCGCCGACCGCTTGCTGGTGAGCAAGACTGATCTGGTGGACGAGGCGACGTTCACCGCGCTGAGCGAACGCCTGACGCGGATCAACCGTCGTGCGCCGATCCGCGTGGTCGAGCATGGCAACATCGATCTGGCGGAACTGCTCGACGTGCGTGGCTTCAATCTCAACGCCGACCTTGGCGGCGGGGTGAGTCTGCGTCCGGTGAGCAAGGCGCCCTCGATCGACCGCATTTCCAGCCTGGTACTGCGCACTGAGCAGCCGCTGGATATCGATCAGCTCAGCGAGTTCATGAATGAGTTGCTGGAAGAGCACGGCAAGCAATTGCTGCGCTACAAGGGTGTACTGAACATCGCTGGCGAGGATCGGCGCCTGGTGTTTCAGGGCGTGCTGAAGCTCTACGGTTTCGACTGGGACACCGAATGGGCCGAGGGTGAGGCGCGGGAAAGTGTGATTGTGTTTATTGCCGATGATTTGCCGGAAGAGAAGATTCGGGAAGGTTTTGCCCGAGTGGTTATCGATTGAAAGTTTTAAATTTCATGACGAACGGCACTCGTTGGTTTTTTTGTAACGAGTGTCGAGTGTTTGATAGAGAAGTTTTGAAACTGTTGGATGTCGAGTTTTTTCGGGAGTGTCGGGGTGGTAGTGATGGATATTGTTCTGATAGGTGAAAGGATTTATGAGGCAGGATGTTGGTAGTACAACTGTGTGCATGGTTTTCGTTTGTGTTGGTCACATTTGGTTGGGTTTTTTGAAGTAAGTATTTTTCGCTCCTGTGTTAACTTTGAAATGTGCCGCTCAATGGCACCTATCAATTTATAACAGGAGAAACATATGAAAGATAAAGTTCTGGAAATGTCGGGTGATTTCGCCAGCGAGTTTGAAGCTTATGTAAAAGCAGGTGTCAACAAGATGGCCGGTGTTGAAGTGATGGCAACCACTGCCATCACCTGCGAGAGCCTGGGTTGCACGTTCGGCTGCTAAGGCCTTCTGTAACATATGGCGGATAGCTTATCCGCCATACTGCTCAAGGTGGAAAAATGCTAGCTGACATTCTGACGTTTCAAGAACGCAAATCATCGGGTTCTGGAGGTGTCGTCGATGTCGACACCCTGCGTAGCACCCTGGACATGTTGCATAAAGACGATCATGCCCTGCTGCTTTATTTTGGTATGGGCAAAAGCGACTTGGTTGAATGGTTTGAAAATAGCACCAGACAGCCTGTACTGGAAAAGCAGTTTCCGTCTCTGGAGATGCTTGAGAAGAAAATTCGACTGATTATGTCCGTGTCTGAAAAAGACCGCATCTGCAATGCGGAGGATGAACCATTTTCAGGCTTTTACGATTGCATGTTTGATTACTTTAGATATACGTTTCAGTGCGACAGCAGATACAAGCAAGCCCATGATTGTTGTAACCTCGAATCATTGATTTCCGGTGTCAGGTATTATGTGTCGGGCTGTGTTAAACGGCTCTCTGAAAAATCCCTGGTGCATTTCCTTAATACGCGCATATCTGAGGGTATTGAGTCAGATCTGGGATCTTTCGAACAATATTTGAACGCGCGCGGATCAGGCCAGTTCCTCTTGGACTATCCGGTGCTTGCCGACTTGTTGATCAAACAATTGGAAGGCATCGCAGGTTATCTCTACAAGATCATTTCCCACTTTGCTGACGATTTGCGTGTACTTGCTCAGGTGTTCGATTTGTCTGGCCGGCGAATAGACTCGATCAAACTTGGAATGGGGGATCCCCACGCCAATGGTGAAACAGTTTGCGCAGTACGGGTCGGGAACGAATCGCTGGTTTACAAACCACGAAGAAACGGAGAAGCGCAGCTCTATAGCTCGCTGCTGGCGCTGCTGTACGAAAAAAGCGCTGATGAATGCTTTTCCGCTCATACCCCTTTGCTGGCATGCATGGAAGATCATTGCTGGATTGAAAACATCGATAATCGCGCCTGCGAGACACAGGCCGATCTGGCTCTGTTCTACCGGCGCGCAGGCGCGCAGATAGCCCTTGTCCACGCTTTGAACGGCATCGACTTTCATTACGAAAACATCATTGCGTGCGGGAGTAGCCCCGTCATGATCGATCTTGAATGTCTGTTCACTGCCTCCATGATCGATTTGCAAGACGATCTTCCCAGCAATGGAGCTTTGTTCAAAACCCTCAAGCTCAACAGCCTTTCAGTCTTTAGCAGTGGTTTTGTTCCCTATTCGCCGGATTCGGACAACGATTTCAGTGGCCTGACGTCTCAAAAGCAATTCAGCACGACGACCAGGCATTTGGTGCGCGAGCAAGGCTTGTACCATCTGAGGCGCATACACGTCAGCAAAACCCCGATTATCAAACATCTGCCGGTTTTCAACGGCGTGCCGTGTTCGGTAGAGCTTTATCAAGAGGCTTTTCTGGAGGGGTTCGTATTTGCCTACGATGAGGTGATGACGCATCAGGCAGCGGTGCTTGACTGTATCCGGCACCATGCCTCCCAGTTGAAAACACGGGTGTTGCTCAAAAATACCCAGCGTTATATCGACTTTATCGAACTGACACTGCACCCACGCTTCACGCAATGCATGCTCCAGCGGCAGCTGTTGCTCGCGACCCTGTGGTCCGAGTCGAATGCATCGCTCATTGCAAAAAATGTGGCCGCCTACGAGTTGGCGGATCTGCAAAGTGCCAACATTCCAAGTTTCACCATGCCCATCGCATCGAATCGGATATACGATTCCCACGGCACATTTGTGGCTGCGCTCGACATCGCTAGCCCCCTGGAAAGTTGCCAACGAAAACTGAGCTCTTTCTGCTCCGGGGACAGAGCGTTCCAGACCTTTATACTGAAGGAGTGCCTGTTCCCTCCGGGCAATGAGGCGATGCCCATGCACCGGCGGCATATCGCCAAAGGCGTGCCGAACCTGCAGCCAGCTCAGTATTTGGAAGGGGCTCTCAAGGTCGCGGCGGTCATAGAACGATTTCGTATTGGTAGTTCAGGAGGGGACGTGGCGTGGACGTTCCTGAACGCTCACCCGACAACCCGCCGCAAGTACCTCTCACCCATGACCAACAGCCTTTACAGCGGCATGGGCGGACTCGCGGTTTTTTATATGAGCTTGTACCGGGTCAGCGGTCGGGCAGAACACTTGGCCCGGGCTGATCAAATTGTCGATTCGATGGCCAGATCCCATGAACATTTTGACAGTGACATGGCCGTCAGTGCCTATTTTGGTCTGGCGTCGTACCTCTACGTGCTGGTCAATCATGAGCAAGTGACGGGGCGGGATATTCACTGGGCGACGATTAACGGGTTACTGCTCAGACTTGATGATTATCCACAGCAGGGGGATGACTTCGATTTCCTTAACGGTTGGTGCGGGACCGTCACGCTACTGGCGAATCTCTATCTGCTTGGGCCGCGGAAACGCTTGATTCCTTTGATCGAAAGGCTCACGGCTGCCATCCGGGCGGAACTGCTCAATGAAGGTGGGCGATTTGTGCGCAAGGCCTGTTCGACTCCACTGCTGACCGGATTCTCCCATGGGATTTCCGGCATTCTCCATGCGCTTTCCAAGGTCTATGAGGTGACCGCAGACGCGACGTTGATTACGCTGATGAAGGATCTGCTGGAGGACGAAAATCGCCAAAAGAACCATGGATTCTGGCTGGATTTACGTGAGCCGTCGAAACCCGCTCACATGACCAAATGGTGCCACGGTGATGCAGGAATTCTGATCGCCAGGCTGCAACTCAGGCATGCGCTCAAAGACGTGATGGGCGCCGACGACCTGGCGACGGTCGAGAGCGATATCCGCAGGTGTGAAAGCAATCTCTGGCGCCATGGCCTTGGTTCCGGTTACAGCCAGTGCCATGGTGATTTCGGCAATCTAATGTGTCTGTTGTCACTGTACCGCTGTACAGAAAATCGTCAGGGTATCGCGAGAACCTTGCAGGCACTTTCCGAGGCCGCTGACAACTTTTTCAATGAAGATTTGATCTCGCAAGACAGCGTGCCTGTGCTTGGGATGATGTTGGGCGTCGCGGGTGTCGGTCAGGCACTGTTAAGCGCGATTGATTCGACGTTACCCGATCCCCTGGCATTGACCTTCTTCATGGCGCCGAACCCAGCAGTTGCTGTTCAAGATCGCTCAGGTGTCGGTTCATCAGATGAGCTGCGGCATTGACGTCATTGCGCTCCATTGCATCGACAAGGGAGGTGTGTGTCTGCACCGTCGTGTCCTGGTTGGTCTGTTGTCGACATTGGGCCAGCGCCAGAGACGTCATGGGCACCAGGCTGCCGAGAAAGTGCGCCAGGGGGGCATTGCCTGCCAGTTTGGCCAGTTGCAGGTGGAATTCTCCGGATAGCCGAATGGCGGCTCCGAACTGACCAAGGGTGCGGAATCGACGCTGTTCTTCAATCAGTTCGCGCAGTCCTTCAAGTGCGGCAGGTTGCAGCTGCTGGCAGGTTAGCTCAAGCAGCATGATTTCGGTCAGGCGCCGCGCATGGAGTATCTGGCGGGTTTGTTCGGGAGTAGCTGTAGCAATTTTCGGGCGCTGATGAGTGCGCAAGATGACGACGTGCTCATGGGACAGCTGTGTCAGCGTCCGACGTATCTGGCTGCGGCTCGCGCCGAACATCTGCACCAGGCTCTCTTCTGTAAAACGACTGGTCGCGGTGAGGCGCTGATCCAGGATTGCTTCGAATACCTGCGGGTAGGGGTCGTCCGCCAGTGGCTTGTGGCGAGGCCCACGGGGAAAGGGCAGGGTGGCAGGGATCTTGCGATCATATTGCAGTGAAGCGAAGCTGTTCATGGCCTGTCTCCAGTTCGAAGAGGTTCAACGGCTGAGGTTGTCATCCGGAATATTCAACTCGATGCCCATCCGCTGGCCTTCGCGCAGAATGTGCCGACGCATTTCGGCGCTGGCCTGGGCGCTGTTCTTGCTGCGGATGGCGCGCACCACCGCTTCGTTTTCTTCCAGGCGTTCGGCCAGGTGCTCAGGCGAATTGCGCAGCACTTCGGCGCTTTGCTTGAGGGCGTTGCTGGTTTGCTGCACCACGCTCTGGAAGATCGGGTTCGAAGTCAGGGTGAACAGTTCTTCGTGGAAGGCGATGTAGGCGCTGACCCCGGCTTCGCTGTCGCCCGCGTCGAGGGCTTCGCGCATGTCCATCAGGGTCAGGCGCAGTTGCCCGACTTCCTTGCTGCTGATCGACTGCGCAACCAGACCGACGATGAATGGCTCAAGGGTGTAGCGCAGTTGCAGCACGTCTTCGAGACTGGCGCCGGCCACCGCGCTGTCGTGGCTCTGGCTGTCACTGAGCTGGGCGTCGAGCACCACTACGCCTTTGCCTGGCATCGAACGGACGAGGCCGAGGGTTTCCAGAACGATCACCGCTTCGCGCAGGCTCGGGCGGCTGATGCCCAATTGTTCGGCCAGTTCGCGCTGGCCCGGCAGCATGTCGCCGGAGCGCCACTGACCACGGGCCAGCGCGGCGCGCAGTTTCTCTACCACTGAGTTGACGACGGTTGATGTAGTAATCACGTATTGGCTCCATGCACCGTGCCTGCGGGATGGCAGGCACGGCGGTCATTCAGAATTCTTTGGCCGCCGCCTGGGCGACCGGTTTTCTCGGCTGAAAGGTATAGCCCTGCTCGCCGTTGAGCACCTTGTTCGCCCGTTGTACATCGATGTCCTTTTCCCAACGGGCGATGGCCACGGTAGCGACACAGTTGCCGATCAGGTTGGTCAGCGCCCGGCCGATGCCCATGAACCAGTCCACCGCCAGCACCAACACCAGCCCCACCACCGGAATCGCCGGGATCGCCGTCAGCGTCGCCGCCAGTATCACCAGCGCCGAGCCGGGAATGCCGTGGGCACCCTTGGAGGTGATCAGCGACACCAGCAGAATCGTCAGCAGATCGGTCATTGCCAGTGGTGTGCCGGTGGCATTGGCGATGAACACGATGGCCAGGGTCAGGTAGATCGAAAAGCCGTCGAGGTTGAACGAGTAGCCGGTGGGAATCACCAGGCCGACCGTCGAGCTGCCGATGCCCAGGTGCTCGAGTTTGCGCATGATCTGTGGCAGCACGGCGTCGGAGGAGGCGGTGCCCATGACGATCAGCAATTCTTCACGCAGGTACTTGAGCAGTGGCCACAGACGCAGGCCGGATGCGCGCATCACCAACCCCAGGATCACACTGACGAAGGCCATGCAGGTCAGGTAGAACAAGCCGACCAGACTGCCCAGGTGCTGCAGCGAATCGAGGCCGTACTTGCTGGTGGTGAAGGCGATGGCGCCGAACACGCCGATCGGAGCCAGGCGCACGATCATGCCCATGATCCGGAAGATCACATGGCTCAGTTCGTTGATCAGCCGCGAGATCCCGGAGGCCGCTTCACCCACCAGATTCAACGCGCTGCCGAACAGCACCGAGAACAGCAGCACTTGCAGGATGTTGTTGTCGGCGAAGGCGCCGATCACTGAGGTCGGGATCAGGTCCATCAGGAATTGCGTGGTGGTGTGCATGTGCTGACCGCGCTCGGCGATGTCGCCCATGTCGGCGGCGGACAGCTGCTCCAGATGGATATTCGCGCCGCTGCCGATCCCGGTGCTGAAGGCGAATACCAGACCGATCACCAGTGCGATGGTGGTCAGCACTTCAAAGTAGATCACCGACTTGAGGCCGATGCGCCCGACCTTCTTCAGGTCGCCGGCGCCGCTGATGCCGCTGACCACGACGCAGAACACGATCAGGCCGATGAGCATCTTGATCAGTTTGATGAAGCCGTCGCCCAGCGGTTTGAGCTGTGCCGAATATTCGGGAAGGGTCAGCCCGCAGACGATGCCGAGCACCAGTCCGAGAACCACTTGGAGGAAAATTGAACGCGAGCACCATCTGAGCATGGGAGGAATCCTGGTCGGTGTCCTGGCTGCCGTGTGCGGGGCACATCAGATTCAGGACTTAATTATTGTGGTCTTACCGGTATGTCCAGTGCAGGCGCAGTCTACGCTCGGGTTTTTCTGGAATACAAGAGGGAAACACAAAATTGGCATGACCGGTCTGACCAGTGGTGTTTGATCAGGATTTGCAGGTGAATGGGAGATGAGAGATGCCCGGCCTTGATCGGCCGGCCGGGCGAGAGGGGGCTGAATTGACTGGGTACGCGCCAGCTCAATAAGGCACGTTGCGCTGAAGGATGTTCAGTTTGAAGTCGAGAGCACCGGCGCTGCGATTCGAGTGGGTGCGCACGAAAGTGCCCACTTTGGGATCGCGTTTGTTGCGACTCCGCCCCGCGCACAACAGCGCGCCGCTTCGGGTCTGTATTCTGATGGTGGGCGTATCCGTGTCGATCTGATCGAGGGTGATGATGTTGCCCTTGCCATTAAGCAAATTGAACGTGGTCTGGTCTCCATCTTGGGTTGAATAAGAATTCAGGAAGTCTTTTTCTTCACGACTGATAGTTCTGTAGTAATACTCGCCAGGGGTGAAAATATACAGGGTGTAATAGTCGTCGAGGCACCGGAAGTAAAAGGTCAGTGCGTCCGGTGTTACATCGGGCTTGAGGAAGAGATAGTTTGAAACGTCCAGATGATGGGAAAAGGTAAAGATTTCATAATCGGGACGTGGCGTTGTGACCGTTCTGCCATACGTCAACCCAGGGAAGTGCGGATAGCCGAAACGAGTCTTCAGTGTTGCAGT
Source organism: Pseudomonas serboccidentalis (assembly GCF_028830055.1). Taxonomy (NCBI): domain Bacteria; kingdom Pseudomonadati; phylum Pseudomonadota; class Gammaproteobacteria; order Pseudomonadales; family Pseudomonadaceae; genus Pseudomonas; species Pseudomonas serboccidentalis. The sequence continues at coordinate 2,706,554 of NZ_CP101655.1, read as the reverse complement.
AAAGGATTTTTCCTGGTCGGTGCTCATAGGTGTTACTCGATTTTTTAAGGCTGATAAGTAAACAGCCGGCCTGTTCAATGGCGTAAATATTGAATGGTTAAAAGGGGGTGTCAGACTTCGTCGGGATCACTGAGGAACGGTGCATTGCGTTCGGTGATGCGCAGTGTGAAAGGCAGACCTTCGTTATCCGTCTCGGCCAGGTAGCTGTACGGCGCACCTCCTCGGCGCATCGCGTATATCTGCCTGGCGTTGCGTGCCTTGAGCCGCACCCGCTGGGTATCACGGGCCATGTCCTGCAAGGTGATGATGCGATTGTCCAGGCTTAGCAGATTGAAGGAGGTGGTGTCGCTGCCCGCTGGCAGAAAGGCGCCCAGCAGCCCATCGGCGCCCTTGCTGATGCAGTATCCAGTGTAAGTGGCGTGTGAGCGGATATAGAGGTGGTAGTAATCATCTGTGCAACGAAAGTAAATCGTCAACGGCGGGTGTTTTCGGACTTCCCGAAAAGAACGAAATCCCAGCAGGTGGGAGTCGTCTCGCAGGGTTGACGCCCCGGTATAAAAACCACCTGAAAATAATGTGTCGTGGCGTAAAGCCGGAGTGCCATGTAACTCGCCGAGAAGGTCGACGTGTTGATAATCAAGTCCCAGTGTTGCGATGAAAGACTTTTGTCTATGGGTACTCATGAATTCATCCTTGAATTTCATAGGGTTGGTTTGAATGTGGGGTGGTCGAATATGGGTATTGATCAAGGTGTAAACGGTGACGATTTTTAGTGGCGGGTGGAACGTGGCTAACAGTATCAGTTAAGCGGTCTTTAATATCTTGGCTTGCCGGTGCTTATTGTTTCAGGCTTTTAAAAATGATGGCGTTGGAATGGCTCCAGTTGTGGTCAGGACACAGCCATGACATTCGTGCAGACGAAAAAAAAACCGGCCATCACTGGCCGGTTTTTCATGCTGCGGATTTAATGCCGCAATTAGGCGCCGTAAACCGGCAGCTTCTTGCAGATGGCTTTGACTTTCTCACGAACGGCGTCGATCACCGCTTCGTTGTTCAGGTCAGCCAGGATGTCGCAGATCCAGCCGGCCAGCTCTTTGCACTCTGCTTCCTTGAAGCCACGAGTGGTCACAGCCGGGGTGCCGAAGCGCAGGCCGGAGGTGACGAATGGCGAGCGTGGATCGTTGGGTACCGAGTTCTTGTTCACGGTGATGAACGCTTTGCCCAGCGCAGCGTCGGCGTCTTTACCGGAAATGTCCTGCTTGATCAGCGACAGCAGGAACAGGTGGTTCTTGGTACCACCGGACACCACGTCGAAACCGCGCGCGATGAACACTTCGGCCATGGCCTGGGCGTTCTTCACCACTTGTTCCTGGTAAGCCTTGAATTCAGGCTGCAGCGCTTCCTTGAAGCAGATCGCTTTAGCGGCGATCACGTGCTCCAGCGGGCCACCCTGGGCGCCCGGGAATACTGCGGAGTTCAGCTTCTTCTCGATCTCGGCGTTGGCGCGCGCCAGGATCAGGCCGCCACGTGGACCGCGCAGGGTCTTGTGGGTAGTGGTGGTGACCACGTCAGCGAAAGGCACCGGGTTCGGGTAGACGCCAGCAGCGACCAGACCGGCCACGTGCGCCATGTCGACGAACAGGTAAGCACCGACTTTGTCAGCGATGGCGCGGAAGCGCGGGAAGTCCAGGATCTGCGAGTAGGCAGAGAAACCGGCCACGATCATTTTCGGCTTGTGCTCAACCGCCAGACGCTCGACTTCGTCGTAGTCGATCAGGCCGTTGGCGTCGATGCCGTACTGCACGGCGTTGTACAGCTTGCCGGAGGACGAAACGCTGGCGCCGTGGGTCAGGTGACCACCATGGGCCAGGCTCATGCCCAGAATGGTGTCGCCACCTTGCAGCAGGGCCAGGTAGACAGCGGCGTTGGCTTGCGAACCGGCGTGCGGCTGAACGTTGGCGTAATCGGCGCCGAACAGTTCCTTGGCGCGGTCGATGGCCAGTTGCTCAACAACGTCGACGTACTCGCAACCACCGTAGTAGCGCTTGCCCGGGTAACCTTCGGCGTATTTGTTGGTCAGGACCGAGCCTTGAGCTTCCATCACCGCAGGGCTGGTGTAGTTTTCCGAAGCGATCAGCTCAATGTGTTCTTCCTGGCGCTGAGCTTCTTGCTCCATGGCGGCAAAAAGGTCGGCGTCGTACTTGGCAATAGTCAAATCACGGCTGAACATGGCGGTCCTCAAGGATCGGGGGCAGAAAAGGGGGGCATTCTAACCCAATGGGTTTTGGATGGCATATGAAACGACATCATGTCGCAGACAAGTGGCGTTCATGACAGATGTGCGGTGCTTTTGCTGGCCTCAAAAGATCGCAGCCTTCGGCAGCGCCTACAGTAATCGGAGCTGATCCCCAATACTGTGACCGACATCAATCCCTGCAGGCGCTGCCGAAGGCTGCGATCTTTTCGGCAGCACCGCAAAAATTCAGTCGAACATGAACAGCGCATCATTGCTGAACTGCGCCTCGAACCGGCTCGCTGGCATCGGCCGTCCGAACAGGTAGCCCTGCACCTCGTCGCAACCGTGCTCGCGCAGAAAGTCCAGTTGCTCATGGGTTTCCACGCCCTCGGCGATCACCGCCAGATTGAGGCTGTGGGCCATGGCGATGATCGCGCGGGCGATCTGCGCGTCCTGTTCACCGGACGGCAGGCCGTCGACGAAGGTGCGGTCGATCTTCAGCACATCGATCGGGAACTGCTTGAGGTAGTTCAGTGACGAGTAGCCGGTGCCGAAGTCGTCGACCGCAATGCTCAAACCGAGGTTTTTCAGCCCGGCGAGAATCTGCATCGCTTCGCAGACTTCACGCATCAGGATACTTTCGGTCAGTTCCAGCTCCAGGCACGCCGGCGGCAGGCCGGTTTCCCTGAGGATGGTGGCGATACGCGTGCCGAGCTGACCGTCGGAGAACTGGCGCGCCGAGATATTCACCGACACCTTCGGTACGCGCACGCGGTTCTGGTGCCAGGTCTTGAGCTGACGGCAGGCTTCGCTGATCACCCAGTCGCCCACGTCCACCACCAGACCCAGTTCTTCCAGCACCGGAATGAAATCCCCCGGCGGCACCAGCCCGCGACGCGGATGACGCCAGCGCAGCAGCGCTTCGGCGCCGGTCAGGCGTTTGCCGTCGCCACTGAATTGCGGTTGGTAATACAGGACGAACTCGTTCTGCTCCAGCGCGTGGCGCAGGTCGCTTTCCAGCTCCAGACGCTCCAGCGCACTGGCGTTCATGTCGGCCTGATAGAACTGGAAGTTGTTCTTGCCACGCTCCTTGGCGTGGTACATCGCGGTGTCGGCGTTCTTCATCAACTGGCTGAGTTCGTTGCCATCCTGCGGGCTCAGGGCGATGCCGATACTGGCGGTGACGAAGAACTCGCGGCCTTCGAGCACGAACGGTTTCACCAGGCTGGCGAGGATTTGTTCGGCCACGTGAATCGCCCGGTTCAGCGCCATCTCGCGGCTGGAGCGGTGTTGCAGGAGCAGGGTGAATTCGTCGCCGCCCATGCGCGCCACGGTGTCGTCTTCGTCGACGCAGGCCAGCAGGCGCGTGGCCATGTCTTTCAACATACGGTCGCCGGCGGCATGGCCGAGGGAGTCGTTGATCGGTTTGAAACGGTCGAGGTCGAGGAACATCAGCACCACCCACGACTTCTGCCGCTCGGCCGATTGCAGCGCGGTGTGCAGGCGATCCTGGAACAGCGTGCGGTTCGGCAGGTGGGTCAGGGCGTCGTAGTAGGCGAGGCGATGGATGCGTTGCTCACTGGCCTTGCGCTCGCTGATGTCGCTGAAGAAGCACACGTAACTGGCCAGATCGCCTTCATCGTCGAGCACCGCGGTGATGCCGACCCACGCCGGGTAATGTTCGCCATTGCGCCGCTTGAGCCAGACTTCGCCTTCCCAGGTGCTGTGCTGATGCAACTGTTTGAGCACATAGCGCAGGTGCGCGTCCTGTTGTTCGTCGACGGTGAGCATGTTCGGCAACTGGTCGAGGACTTCGGCCACGGCATAACCGCTGACCCGGCTGAAGGCCTCGTTGGCCTGGACGATGTAACCGGCCGGGTCGGTGATCAGGATCGCCGATGTCGAGTGCTCGAATACCGTGGCGGCCATGCGCAGGTCTTTCTCGGCGCGGCGCTGCTGACTGATGTCGCGACCGACACCGAGCACGCCTTCGAACGCACCGTGTTCGTCCCACACCAGCACCAGACGCAGCTCGATCGGGATCTTGCGGCCATCGGCGCGCAGGCAGTCGAACAGAAATAGTTGCGTCTGCACCTGGCTACGCAACAGGGCCAGTTGCTCGGGTTTGTCCAGCGCCTTGCTGACCCGATCCATCAGGGTATAAATGCCGCTGAGTTGCTGCGGATTGGCGATCGTCGATTGCCAGCCGTTCTGGAAAATCCACTCGGCGTCGTAACCCAGCACCGCTTGCACCGACGGGCTGACGTAGTTCAGCGACAGTTTGCTGTCGGTGGAGAAAATCACGTCGCTGATGCTTTCGGCGAGCATCCGGTAACGCTGCTCGCTGTCACGCAGCGATTCGCTGGCCTCGATCTGCTCGGTGATGTCCTTCGCCACGCCGATGATCCGCGTGACCTGATCGTGCTTGTCCCGGGCCAGCGCCTGTTCACGGATATCGAAGCGCCGCCATTTGCCGTCGCGATGGCGGAAGCGCAACTGGCATTGCAGCAACTGGCTGTAACCGGCGTGCCGCTGCATCTGCCGCGAACGGTGGTAATAGTCGGCGTCTTCCGGGTGCAGGAGGATTTCCCAGAAGTACTCGCCCATCTGGTGCAGCTCGGTGCGGTTGTAACCGAGGGTCTGGCCGAGGTGGTGGTTGCTGAAAATCATCCGCTGGCTGATCACGTCCTGCACGTACAGGTGATCCGGTACGGTACGCACTACGTCCGACCAGAAGCCTTCGCGCTCCAGCAGCGACAGTTCGATCAGCTTGCGGCTGGTGATGTCGTTGATGCTGAGGATCACCGCTTTATAGTCGTGCTGTTCCTGCGGCAGCCGCAGCACCATCCACAGATGCTGGTCGCGGCCGTTGATGTCCGGCAGTTTGATTTCCAGTTCCAGCTGCTTTTGCTGTTGCAGGACCGCGTCGAGTACCTGGTTGCCGATGGCGCACTGGTTGTGCGGGTGGCCGTCGATCAGCAGTTGCCAGGCGTGCTCGCAGGAATTGACGTTGAGCAGTTGCAGCGCCACCTGATTGACCTCGGTAACGCGCAGCTCCTGCAGCAATTGCTGGCGCTGGGCCGGTTGGTCGAGCCAGGCCTTGAGCTGGTCGCTGGTCTGGATCTGTGCCTTGTCGAACAGTTGCTTGAGGCCCGACAGGTCGAGCACGCACAGGGCGACGCCAGTGCCTTCGAAGATGTCCTGATACCGCCGGCGACCTTCATGCAACTGACGCTGGCGCCGGCGCATGTTGAGCAGCGCGATCACCGGCAACATCGAGAACGCCAGACCCAACAGGCATTTGCCGATGAACGCCGGCAGCAGTTCTTCGAGCACGCGCTGGCGGTCGAACAGCCCGCGCAACTGCCAGTCGCTGCTGCTCAGTGGCACGGTCAGCACGGTGTTGGCCATGTCGTCCGGGCTCAGTACGCCGGACCTGGCCGAAGGCAGCGCTTCGTCGCGGCGGATGATCTGATGGTTGAGCCGGTTTTCCACCAGCCACAATGGACGGATGCCGGTTTCGCCCGGTTTGGTCAGCGAATCGAAGAACGTCGGGGTCAGGCGCAACACCCAATAGCCGCGCGTGTTGCCGCTGGCCTGATGCAATAACAGATGCACCATGGAACCGTCGTCGGCGTTGCTGAAGTAATGCGCCTGAGCGCGGCTGCGGCGCACCAGTTCACTGAGGTAGTCGGCGTCTTGGCTGTCGCCGGCACTGTCGCTGATGATTTTGCCGGAAGGGCTGAGCAGGGCCAGGCTGCGCAGGTCCGGCAACGATTGCTGAAGCTTGCGCAGCAGCGCCTGCTGTTCGTCGGATGACTGCGGCTGTTCGACGATCGGTAGCAGGTTGAGGGCGATTTGCGCATTCAGCGACATGTTCAGACTGACCTGCGAGGCGAGCTCGGCGGTGTAGTCGATGGTGTACTGGCGCTGGTTTTTCTGGGTCTCGCGCAGTTGGTCGAGCAGTTGCCAGAACAGCAGTGCCAGCAACAACAGCACGAGTGTCGCCAGGGCGCCCTTCAATGTTCCGCGCAGGGGCGAGCCGGGCGCCGGTTGGGTGCTGCTCACAGAGGCTGGCGGAGTGACATTGGACAAGCTGAAATCCTGCGGTTTGGCTGGACTGGCGCGACGTGCACTATAAGCCGGACGCCCGAAGGGCGGCTAGCATGCCTTGAGTTGTGGCGAAGTGCCAGCCCCGCTCGGCTGGACTGCCATCGGTCATTCAGGTAGCTTTGCCGGTTACGCGGGAGCGTTCCAGCTCCTAGAATCAGACTTTTTTCAGCGCGCACGCATTGATGGCCATCAAGTGGTCTAGTGAACGACGCGCATCGGTCTGGCCGGGCATCGCCTGCGCTCCAATCATTCATCTGTCACTGACCCAAGGTTCTCCATGGCTCAATACGTATTCACCATGCATCGGCTGGGCAAAGTTGTTCCGCCGAAGCGGGAAATCCTGAAAAACATTTCGCTGTCGTTCTTCCCCGGCGCCAAGATCGGCGTACTCGGCCTCAACGGTTCGGGTAAATCCACGCTGCTGAAAATCATGGCCGGCGTCGACACCGAGTTCGAGGGCGAAGCCCGTCCGATGCCGGACCTGAACATCGGTTATCTGCCGCAAGAGCCACAACTTGATCCGACCAAGACCGTGCGTGAAGTGGTCGAGGAAGCTGTCAGCGTGATCAAGGATGCGCAAGCGCGTCTGGACGAAGTCTACGCCGCCTACGCCGACCCGGATGCCGACTTCGACAAACTGGCTGCCGAACAGGCCAAGCTCGAAGCGATCCTGCAGGCCAGCGACGGTCACAACCTGGAGCGTCAACTCGAAGTCGCTGCCGACGCCCTGCGTCTGCCGGCCTGGGACGCCAAAGTCGAACACCTGTCCGGTGGTGAAAAGCGCCGTGTCGCCCTGTGCCGTCTGCTGCTGTCTGCCCCGGACATGCTGCTGCTCGACGAACCGACCAACCACCTGGATGCCGACTCCGTGGCGTGGCTGGAGCACTTCCTGCACGACTTCCCGGGCACTGTGGTCGCGATCACGCACGACCGTTACTTCCTGGATAACGTCGCTGGCTGGATTCTGGAACTCGACCGCGGCGCGGGCATTCCTTACGAAGGCAACTACTCGGGTTGGCTGGAAGCCAAGTCCGACCGTCTGGCGGCCGAATCCAAACAGCAGTCGGCTCACGAAAAAGCCATGAAGGAAGAACTGGAGTGGGTGCGCAAAGGCGCCAAGGCCCGCCAGTCCAAATCCAAGGCACGTCTGCAACGCTTCGAAGAAATGCAGTCGCAGGAATTCCAGAAGCGCAGCGAAACCAACGAGATCTACATCCCGGCCGGTCCGCGCCTGGGCGACAAGGTCATCGAATTCAAGAACGTCACCAAGGGCTACGGCGATCGCGTACTGATCGACAACCTGTCGTTCTCCATGCCGAAGGGCGCCATTGTCGGCGTGATCGGTGGTAACGGTGCCGGTAAATCGACCCTGTTCCGCATGCTGATGGGCAAGGAAACTCCGGATTCGGGCAGCATCGAAGTCGGTGAAACCGTGCAACTGGCCTGCGTTGACCAGAGCCGCGAAGACCTCGATGGCAGCAAGACAGTGTTCCAGCAGATCTCCGACGGTTCGGACCAGATCCGCATCGGCAACTACGAGATCCCGTCGCGCACTTACGTCGGTCGCTTCAACTTCAAGGGCGGCGACCAGCAGAAGTTCGTCAAGGACCTGTCCGGTGGTGAGCGCGGTCGTTTGCACCTGGCGCTGACCCTGAAGGAGGGCGGTAACGTCCTGCTGCTCGACGAACCGTCCAACGACCTCGACGTTGAAACCCTGCGTTCCCTGGAAGAAGCCCTGCTGGACTTCCCGGGCGCCGCCATTGTGATCTCCCACGATCGCTGGTTCCTGGACCGCGTCGCGACCCACATCCTGGCGTACGAAGACGACTCGCAAGCGGTGTTCTTCGAAGGCAACTACACCGAGTACGAAGCCGACCGCAAAAAGCGCCTCGGCGAAGCGGCTGCCCAGCCACACCGGGTACGCCACAAGAAACTGGCCTGATTCGGGTTGGTGGCATAAAAACGCGGAGCCTTCGGGCTCCGTTTTTTTTGCCCGGGTTTTCAGGACCATCGAGTCGCACCCTTCGCGAGCAGGCTCACTCCTACAGTTGTAATGCGTCCCCCTGTAGGAGTGAGCCTGCTCGCGATAGCGATGTAACTGCTGGTGCATCAGCCAGGTTTGCGCTCCCCATTCAGGTGCAAAAAAGCCCGAAAAAGCCATCAAACTTATATCATGTGCACCATTTAATTTCATAACTGCGACATTTTGCGCTGTTGCTGTGCGCAATTCGTTTGTTACAGTCCGGCTCAATCTCTTCCAACGACAATAAATTTGCCGAGACTTTGCCCATGATCGAATCCGTCGAATCCTTCCTCGCCCGGCTGAAAAAACGCGACCCGGATCAACCCGAATTCCACCAGGCCGTCGAAGAAGTCCTGCGCAGCCTGTGGCCGTTTCTCGAAGCCAATCCGCATTACCTGACCTCGGGCATTCTGGAGCGCATCTGCGAGCCGGAGCGGGCGGTGGTGTTCCGTGTGTCGTGGGTCGACGATCAGGGCAAGGTTCAGGTCAATCGCGGTTTCCGCATCCAGATGAACAGCGCCATTGGCCCGTACAAGGGCGGCTTGCGCTTCCATCCTTCGGTGAACCTGGGCGTGCTCAAGTTTCTGGCCTTCGAACAGACCTTCAAGAACTCCCTGACCTCGTTGCCCATGGGCGGCGGCAAGGGCGGTTCGGACTTCGATCCGAAGGGCAAGAGCGACGCTGAAGTGATGCGTTTCTGCCAGGCGTTCATGAGCGAGCTGTACCGCCATATTGGCGCCGACGTCGATGTGCCGGCCGGTGATATCGGTGTCGGTGCGCGGGAGATCGGTTTCCTGTTCGGCCAGTACAAACGCCTGAGCAACCAGTTCACCAGCGTCCTGACCGGCAAGGGCATGACCTATGGCGGCAGCCTGATTCGCCCGGAAGCCACCGGTTTCGGTTGCGTGTATTTCGCTGAAGAGATGCTCAAACGTCGCGAGCAAACCATCGAAGGCAAACGCGTGGCGATCTCCGGTTCCGGCAACGTCGCCCAGTACGCGGCGCGCAAGGTCATGGACCTGGGCGGTAAAGTGATTTCGCTGTCCGACTCCGAAGGCACGCTGTACTGCGAGTCGGGCCTGAGTGAAGAGCAATGGCTGGCGCTGCTGGAACTGAAGAACGTCAAACGCGGACGCATCAGCGAGCTGGCGGCAGCCTTTGGCCTGGAATTTCGCGCCGGGCAGTTGCCGTGGTCGCTGCCGTGCGACATCGCGCTGCCGTGCGCCACCCAGAACGAACTCGACGCTGACGCCGCGCGTACCCTGTTGCGCAATGGCTGCGTGTGCGTGGCCGAAGGCGCGAACATGCCGACCACGCTTGCGGCTGTGGATATCTTCATCGAGGCTGGCATTCTGTTCGCCCCGGGCAAGGCGTCCAACGCGGGCGGGGTGGCGGTGAGCGGTCTGGAGATGTCGCAGAACGCCATGCGGCTGCTGTGGACGGCGGGTGAGGTGGACAGCAAGCTGCACGCGATCATGCAGTCGATTCACCACGCCTGCGTGCATTACGGCGAAGAGAGCGGGCAGATCAACTACGTCAAAGGCGCGAACATCGCCGGCTTCGTCAAAGTGGCGGATGCGATGCTCGCTCAGGGTGTGGTTTAAGCCGGTTCGATGCGAATCACTTCAATCACCTGATCGCCAGCGGGGCGCTGCCACAGCACTTCGTCATTGAGCCGCGCGCCGAGCAGCGCCCGGCCCAGTGGCGAGCCCCAGTTGATCAGGCCTTGGCTGGCATCAGCCTGATCTTCGCCGACCAATTGCACCCGGCGCTCGGTGTTGTGTTCGTCGGCGTAGGTCACCCAGCTGCCGATCTGCACTTTGTCGGTAGAGGTCGCGGCGGCAGCGACCTGCGCGCTGCCCAGGCGCTGATTGAAATAGCGCAGATCCCGTTCCAGATCCGCCAGGCGCTGTTTATCGGCCTGCTCGCCGTTGGCCGATTGCTCGGCGTGCAGGCGTTGCAGTTCGGCGACTTTGGCCTGCAACTGCGCCAGCCCCTGCGGTGTGACGTAATTGGGCTGCGCGCTGACCTGCCGTTCAACGGGCTGATCGGCTTGCGCAGCGGCGTTGTCTTCGTTGACGAAAGCGCGGCTCATGGTGTCCCTCCTGTTATAGGAATTGGTCCATGGTCGCCGACGTTTGGTTTCACCGGATGTCTGGAAGCGACCTATTGCGAGCGATAAGCCCGTCCGGCGTCCTGGTCTTTCTGCTGCTGCCAGGCGCGCTCGCGTTCGTCCCAGTGCTCGTTGCGATACTCTTCGCGATCCTTGTTCTCCAGCATCGCCTGACACTGGCGAAAGCCATCGGTCCAGCCTTCGGCGTATTGCTTGTCCTTGAGATAGCGCGGCACGTTCTTGCGAAACTCGCCACTGATCGAACCGGCGGCTTGTCGGCCACTGACGCAACCGTCATCGAATCCGTCGGCGAAGGCCAGTGGATAACCTTTGGCGATCAAGTCTTCATGGGTGGTCTGGCAACCCCCGAGCAACAGCAAAACACTCAACAGCCCCGCACACCGCCACATCGCACTCTCCCGCGCCGATTCTCGGCTGATAGGGAAAGTCTAGAAGCGGATTCGTCGGACGTTGGTGAAAGGCATGTAAGTAATTCGTTGAACGTCACCGATCCCTTGTAGGAGTGAGCCTGCTCGCGATAGCAACTCATCAGTCACTTTAGCGGTGAATGACAAACTGCTATCGCGAGCAGGCTCACTCCTACAGGGGGATAAGCTCGGGATCAGTAGTGATACCACTTCACTTCGAGCATCACTTCGGTTTCAGGTGTGGCCAGGTGGCTGAACTCACGCTGCGCACTCAGGCGCAAACCCAGGTTTCGCGACAGCTCCCACTGCTGATTCAGACTCAGGCTGCGGCGTACTTCGCCGTTGGTGAAGTAATCACCCTTGGCCTCGACGCTGAGATTGCCCAGCGGGTTTTTCCACAGCACGCCGGTGTTGAAGCCGCCGGCCGGAACGACGAACCCGGCGAAGTCATTGTTGTGCTCGATGCGCACGGTGCCGAGGGCAAAACCGAGCATGTCTTCACCCAGTTGCCAGGTGCCGCCGCCACCACCATTGACGTGGCTGACCAGGGTTTCGTCATCGTGTTTGCCGGGCACGCGCTCAAGGCCGCCAGTGACTTGCCACGACAGCGGTTGCAGCAACTCATTGCGCGGGGTCAGCGAGCGAATGGTCGCCAGGTCCAGTTGCTGGAACTGCCACTGGTTGCCTTCGTACTGACGCAGCTTCATCTGCAGGATTTCAATCTGCGCGCCGAGGGGGAAGCTTTCGGCGTTGTCGTTGAGGTCGTGATAGGCCATACGCAAGCCGTACTCGCCGAAGGCACGATCACCCCGGGTGCCGACACCGGCCTGCCAGGTGCGTGATTCGTGGCCGTCTTCCGGCAGGCCCGGTTGTGGAATTTGCAGGTCCGGTGCCGGGTTCTTGTTGATCGCTCGCAGCAGTTCGAAGCTGCGCTGCGCCCGTTGCGCATCACGTTCCTGACCGTTGGCGCGGTAGCGCTCCAGACGGTACGCGGCATCGATGATCAATGCCTGACGATCCCGGGGCAGGGCCTTGAAGGTCGGGGTCTGCAACACCTGTTGATCGGCGCTGACTTTCAGCACCCATTGCTGTTCGTCACTGTTCAACGGCTCGGCGCGACTGAGCAGTTCACGCTCGCGGGACGGGCGGTATTCGATGCTTTCCACCAGCCCGGCTTCCTTCACCGCTTTGACCGTGTCGGTGGGGATCGCGGTCAGCGGGAATTGTTCGGTCAGGCGCAGGCTCGGGCGCGCCACTTGCAGCAGTTCGAGCAGGCGATATGAGCAGTTTTCGTCGAAGAAGAAATAGTCGAACTGGATCTGCTTCAGCTCCCACACATGCTCGACCATGCGCGCGGTTTCTGCTTGCGTCAGGTTCAGCCGGTATTCCCACAGGTCGCGGTTTTCCAGGCTGCGGTACTCGGAGAGTTTTTCCTGATACGGCACCAGCGCGAACAGCCCCGGGTAGCCGCCCATCAAGCCTTTCCAGGCATAGAGGATGCTGTTGTCGGAGCCTTCGATGTAGGCGCCGAAGTTGATCGCGTAGCTGAGCAGCGCGGTCTTGTCGGCCTGCACGTCGGCCTGGTCGATGCGCAGCAGGGTGTGGCCGAACATCGATGACGGGCTGTTGAGGTACGCCGCCGGGAAGATCATCACCGCGCTGTGCGGCGAGACGTCCTTGAACCACTTTTTGAATTCGGCGCAATCGGGGGCGGGCAGGTCGGTGAGGTTGAGTTGCGCTTTCAGCCAGCGCGTGCGCGCCGGGTAGACGCACTGCGCGTGCTGCTCGCCAAGACTGGCCGGTGCGTACAGCGCTTGCACGGTGGCGGCCAGTTCATGGTCAGGGTGTTCATTGCCGTCGGCGGCGAGGAAAAACTTCTTGTCGCTGACATAGCTGCGCCAGCCACCGAGCTTGGCGGTTTCGTAGTGGCCGAGGGAAATCCAGAAGCGATCATTGGCCAGTTGCTGCAAACGTTGAGGGTCGACGTGGGGCGCGGCGGACAGCGGGGCGCAGACACAGAGCGCCAGCCAGGCAAGGCGTTTGAGCATAGGTGGCAACTTAAGTCGAAAGAAAAACAAAGGCCCCGAGCAGGTAATACCAGTCAGTCGATTCTGTACGGAACCTGTGGCGAGGGAGCTTGCTCCCGCTGGAGTGCGCAGCGCTCCCGTTTTTAAGAGCGGGGCCGCTTCGCACCCCAGCGGGAGCAAGCTCCCTCGCCACAGGGTTCAGCGTAATGCTTCAACTGATCTGGCTTCGCTCCAAAAGGGCGGGCCGAAAAAATAAAACCCGCTTCCCGAAAGAAGCGGGCGGGTCGAGCTTAAGCCTGAGTCGCGTACTTGGCCAGACGAGGATCTGCTTTCAGTACGGCCAGGGTGTTGGTATGCACGTCTTCGGCGGTCACGTCAGCCTTGCTGAAGATCTGCTGGAAGTGCTCGTGAGTGACAGCGGCGAAGTGCGCACGGTCTTCCGGCGCCACGCCCAGTACCACGGCATAAGTCGTCAGCGCTTCGCCGTTGCCTTTTGCCATGTCTTCGGACAGCTCGTTCATCATGCCATTCATGGCGAACCAGGATTTACCGCCGTAAGTCAGCGACGCGTTGGTCGAGCAACCGTTGGTGCCGGAAGTCATACCGAACGTGGCGTTACCGGAAGTGCCGTTGGTGGTGGATGCCAGGAAGTGTGCCGGGGTGCCACGCTGTCCTTCGAACAGCATGTTGCCCCAACCGCAATCCGGGCCACCCGGGGCTTGCGCCATGGCATTGATGGATACAGCGGTGAAGAGAGTACCGAGAAGAATCCGTTTCATAGCTTTGTTCTCTTTGTGTGCATACCAATGGACAGGGTTCTGGCCCCCCAAGTGCTGCCTAGACAGACCCTTTTGAAGCCAGTGGGCCGGTTATTAGTTCCAGCCGCGCAGTTTGGAGTTTAGGCACGTTCCCGTGGTTCCGTGATTTTTTGCTGATTATTCGTTGAAATCCCCGGTTTCACGGGGCTGGCCGCGCAGCAGGACGCTTGTCTATGCTTTGTCACATGGCGCGCCTTGCCAGTGGGGCACGGGCAGCGCCAGAATGCCGCTATCTGCCCCGCCTGATTGTTAAGGAAGCCCGATGCCTGATCCTGTTGCTGCCAGCTTGCGTCTTGCGCCTGAAGCGCTGACCCGTCCGTTTTCCGCTGAACAGTTCAGCTTCACTACCACCAATGATCTGGAGCCCTTTCGCGGTGTGCTTGGCCAGGAACGTGCGGTCGAAGCCTTGCAGTTCGGTGTGGCCATGCCACGCCCCGGTTACAACGTCTTTGTCATGGGCGAACCCGGCACTGGCCGCTTCTCGTTCGTCAAACGCTATCTGAAAGCCGAAGGCAAACGCCTGCAGACCCCGGCGGACTGGGTCTACGTCAACAACTTCGATGAACCGCGTGAACCTCGTGCGCTGGAGCTGCCTTCGGGCACGGCCGGCGCGTTCATCGGTGACATCAACGGTTTGATCGATAACCTGCTGGCGACGTTCCCGGCGGTGTTCGAGCACCCGTCCTACCAGCAGAAAAAAAGTGCCATCGATCGCGCCTTCAATCAGCGCTACGACAAGGCGCTGGACGTCATCGAACGTCTGGCCCTGGAAAAAGACGTCGCCCTGTACCGCGACAGCAGCAACATCGCCTTCACCCCGATGCTCGAAGGCAAGGCGCTGGATGAAGCCGAGTTTTCGCAATTGCCGGAAGCCGAGCGCGAGCGTTTCCACGAGGACATTTCCGGTCTCGAAGAGCGGCTGAACGAAGAACTCGCCAGCCTGCCGCAGTGGAAGCGTGAGTCGAACAATCAACTGCGTCAGCTCAACGAAGAAACCATCACCCTGGCCTTGCAGCCGCTGTTGTCGCCGCTGTCCGAGAAGTACGCGGAGAACGCCGCAGTCTGCGGTTACCTGCAGGCGATGCAGGTGTACCTGCTGAAAACCGTGGTCGAGCAACTGGTCGACGACAGCAAGACCGACGCGGTAGCGCGCAAGCTGCTGGAAGAGCAATACGCGCCGAGCCTGGTGGTCGGTCACCCGTTCAGTGGCGGTGCGCCAGTGGTGTTCGAGCCGCACCCGACTTACGAAAACCTGTTCGGCCGCATCGAATACACCACCGATCAGGGCGCGCTTTACACCACCTATCGCCAGTTGCGCCCGGGTGCACTGCATCGCGCCAACGGCGGCTTCCTGATTCTGGAAGCGGAAAAAATGCTCAGCGAGCCATTCGTGTGGGACGCGCTTAAACGCGCCCTGCAATCGCGCAAGCTGAAAATGGAATCGCCGCTGGGCGAGATGGGCCGTTTCGCCACCGTGACCCTCAATCCGCAGCACATTCCGCTGCAGGTCAAAGTGGTGATCATCGGTGCGCGGCAGTTGTATTACACGCTGCAGGACCTGGATCCGGATTTCCAGGAGATGTTCCGGGTGCTGGTCGACTTCGACGAAGACATCCCGATGGTCGACGAAAGCCTGGAGCAGTTCGCCCAGTTGCTGAAAACCCGCACCTCGGAAGAAGGCATGGCGCCGCTGACCGCCGATGCAGTGGCGCGTCTGGCGACCTACAGCGCACGTCTGGCCGAGCATCAGGGGCGTTTGTCGGCGCGTATCGGCGACCTGTTCCAGCTGGTCAGCGAGGCGGACTTCATTCGTCATCTGGCCGGTGATGAAATGACCGATGCCGGGCACATCGAACGCGCGCTGAAAGCCAAGGCCACGCGTACTGGCCGCGTATCGGCGCGGATTCTCGACGACATGCTTGCCGGGATCATCCTGATCGACACCGACGGTGCCGCGGTCGGCAAGTGCAACGGACTGACCGTGCTGGAAGTCGGTGATTCGGCGTTCGGTGTCCCGGCGCGGATTTCCGCCACGGTGTATCCGGGCGGCAGCGGCATCGTCGACATCGAACGCGAGGTCAACCTCGGGCAGCCAATCCACTCCAAGGGGGTGATGATCCTCACCGGTTATCTGGGCAGCCGTTACGCCCAGGAATTCCCGCTGGCGATTTCCGCGAGCATCGCGCTGGAGCAATCCTACGGTTACGTCGATGGCGACAGTGCGTCGCTGGGCGAGGCCTGCACACTGATTTCGGCGCTGTCGAGAACCCCGCTCAAGCAGTGCTTTGCAATCACCGGTTCGATCAACCAGTTCGGCGAAGTGCAGGCGGTCGGAGGGGTCAACGAGAAGATCGAAGGCTTCTTCCGCCTCTGCGAAGCTCGCGGGTTGACCGGCGAGCAGGGCGCGATCATTCCGCAGGCCAACGTCGCCACGCTGATGCTCGACGAGAAGGTGCTGGCAGCGGTGCGTGCCGGGCAGTTCCACGTGTACGCGGTGCGTCAGGCCGATGAGGCGTTGAGCCTGCTGGTGGGCGAGCCGGCCGGTGAGCCGGATGCCGAAGGCCAGTTCCCCGAGGGCAGCGTCAACGCGCGGGTGGTCGAGCGTCTGCGGGTGATTGCCGAGATGATCAGCGAAGAAGACCTGAAAGAGGCCGAGAAGGAACTGGCGCAGGAGGCGTTGGCAGAGGCCAAGCCGGCCTGACCCTTAACACGGTCGAACTGTAGGAGTGAGCCTGCTCGCGATAGCGGAGTGTCAGTCAACGAACGAGTGACCTGATAAACCGCTATCGCGAGCAGGCTCACTCCTACAATGGTTTTTGCTGGGATCTTCGGGAAAAGTGCCACTACTCTGGCGTCAGAATTCACACAATGACCATTCGGCGCCTTCTGGTTCTATCCGGCTTGCGCGGCGGACTTTTCTTCTATTCTCAGCTCAAGGACATCGACAGTATCACTGGATCGAAACAGCCTTCGCGTGAAGGCTGAATACCGGCTTTACCGAGGGTCGCCGCCATGTCGCGCAACCTCTGCCTCACCCGTCAATGCCTGGGTCTTGTGACCCGTATCGAGTGCGCCATCAAGCCGTTGGCCGGCGATAACGGCATGTGGACCTTGCTCTTCGCCGCCGGCATGGCTGGCGAACAACCTTCCGCCATCAAGGCTCAGGGCCCGTTTCATGGGCCGGTCGCCGCCGAGTCGATTCTCGACACCATTGTTGAAAGCCTGACGATGCATGGCTATGAGCTGGCCGACGATCCGCAGATCTGGAGCCTGCACCTGCAGGCACAGCTGCGCCAGATCAACGGTGGGCGTGGGCGTACGGTCGGCGTATTCGACCATTAGGCGCAATCACGGCGCAGTATCAGACAACTGCGCCTTGTCGAGCTTGACCTCAAAGCCGTATTGCACGGTGCTGAGGTCGGTTCGCTGATAGGTCTCCACGTGCGTTGGACGGCCATAGAAGTAATGCACGCCGAACAGCGCCGGGCCTTGCGCACTCGCGTCGTGGCTGACCGAGAGAATTTGTTTCAGGTAGTTGCCACTGTCATCCTTGACGAAGAACCGCCAGGCGTTGGCCGGGAAGCGTTTCAGGTCCACCACCAGCGTGTTGTTCTTGATCTCCAGGCCTTTGGGCAGCGACTTGGCGTCGTAGGCTTGCTTGTCCACGGTCGCGAGAAACAACGGCATTGAACCCACGGCAATCGCCGGGGTTTCCGGGAACAGGTTCAAATCGTAAGTGATGGTCGCTTGCAGTGGATCGACCTGATACGCCTCGGGCGGCAGTTCGATCGGCTCATCGAGTTTGCCGCTGCGTTTTTCGGTGAAGAACGTCACCGGGCTTTCGCCTGGGTTGAAGTCATCGCCAAGCAATTCATCGTTGAAGGTTCGACGGTGGGAGAACTCGATGCGTGCAGCGCTGGGCTCTTCCACAGACTGATGGATGCGAATGCCGGCCTTCAGCTCTTCCTCAGTCAGGCTCGCACCCTTGAGCCAGTTCGGCGCCAGATCGTCATACACCACCACCGGCAGGTCCAGCGGCTGGATGGCTTTGTCCGTGGTGTGCTGACTGAAGGTGCGCACCGGCAGATCCAGGGCCTTGCGGGTCACGGTCGCCGATGAGAAGTCGAGCACGCTGACTTCCAGGGTATCGACAGGGCCGTTGAAGTAGACCTTGTTGTAACGGCGCGGATGCTGCTGCTCGAAGGCGTGCTGCTCGTCCTCCAGCTGTTTTTCCAGCGCCTCGCTCCAGGTTTTCTGTTGCTGCAGATGCGCCAGTTGCTTCTCGTAAAAGCTCACTTGTGCCGGGCTCTCGTTGATCGAACCGGCGCGCACCAGGTATTGCCCGGTGGTGTCGCGGGCCTGAACGATCAACGGGTTGAGCTGAGTGCCCTCGACTTCCGGGGCCAGTGGCAGGCTGTTACTGAATTCGACTTCGGCGTAGTTTTTTTCCAGCTTCAGCAGAGTGACGCTGAGGTTGTCGTCGGTGCGGGTCTGGCCGATATCCTTCTGGCTCAGGTTGAAGCTGAACAAGCGGCGCGGCGTGATGACTTCGACTTTGCCTTGCAGGCTCACGGGTTGCGGCTGAGTCTTCTTGTCCACGTCCAGTCCTTCGATGAACGGGTAGGTCACGGTCAGGTCATCGGGGTTGTTGACGTTGGAGCTGGACGGGCTCAACTGGATGCCAGGATCGGTTTCCGACCACTCCGGCTGATAGGCAATCACCCGTTTGTTGCTCAGCGTTACCGACTGCCACTCCACGCCATGCGGGAACAGGAAGCCGCCGGGAATGTTGAGATTGAAGGGGAACACGGGTTGCAGGTCGGTGAGGTAGTCGGAGCTGGCGTCCTTGTGCAGCACGAACAGCCCGTCGATGAAGGTATCGACCAGCGCCTGTGGGGAAGGGTAGTGCTTGAGGATGCCGAGGGTGTCTTCGCCGTAGACGGTTTTCAGCGGTGTGCTGTCGAGCTTGAGTTGCGCGCGTTCGAGCAGCAGCAGTGAGCCGCCGAGTTCGGTCACGGCGTCCTTGAGCTTCGGATCGGTGATGGCGTCCAGTGAATGTTCGAAGGTTGCCGTCTTTGCTTCGAGGCTGACCGAAGGTTTCTTTTCCTCGCCGGGAGAGCAACCACCCAGCAGCAGAACGAGGTAAATTCCGGCAGTCGTTAACGGCAATCGCACACGCATTTCCAGTCGTCCTGTCCACTTTCGCTAGGCGGTCAATGGTTTGGACAGTAGCAGAAAAAAAATCACCCACACACGCAGGTTGCGGTGATTGGAGGTGCGAGCCGGGCGGTTTCTGGCTGTCACAGGTGACTGTTATACTTGCCCCCGATTACAACCCCCCCCTTGTGTGAGATTCAATGGAACGCTTTTTCGAAAACGCAATGTACGCCTCGCGCTGGCTGCTGGCACCGATCTATTTCGGCCTGTCCCTCGGGTTGCTGGCGCTGGCACTGAAATTTTTCCAGGAAGTCTTCCACGTCATCCCCAACGTGTTCTCGATGGCCGAGTCGGACCTGATTCTGGTGTTGCTGTCGCTGATCGACATGGCGCTGGTCGGTGGCCTGCTGGTGATGGTGATGATTTCCGGCTACGAAAACTTCGTCTCGCAACTGGATATCGACGACAACAAGGAAAAGCTCAACTGGCTGGGCACCATGGACTCTTCGTCGCTGAAGATGAAAGTGGCGGCCTCGATCGTGGCGATTTCCTCGATCCACCTGCTGCGGATTTTCATGGACGCCAAGAACGTCGATCCCGAGCACCTGATGTGGTACGTGATTATCCACATGACCTTCGTGATCTCGGCATTCGCCATGGGTTACCTGGACAAGGTCACCAAGCACTGATCATTGATTGATCGCTGCAAAAACACCGCCCGTCTGTTGCGAAACAGACGGGCGGTGTCGTTTTTGGCTTGTGCTTTGGCCTGCACGGGCATATCCCTGTAGAGGTCCTGGCTCGCCATCGCATGAGGTGTGTTCATGAATCTGCAAGAGTTGAATGCGTTTGCCATCGCCAGAAAGGTCGATGAGCTGAACCTGATCTCCATGGAGGGCGGGATTTATCTGCTCGAGGCCCGGATGCATGGGGCGGCGTATCCGTTGAGTGATCTCAAGGGCGAGATGCTGAAGCTGCGTTCGGTGGAGCATGCGCGGGATTTACTGCATAACTTTCCGGTGCTGCCGTTCAACCTCGTACACACCTCGGTGCACGACGAAATGTGCGGCCTGGGCGGCAGCGTCGATGAAAGCCTGAAAGTGCCGCTGGCCTGGCGCTCGGCCCTGTAGGCCTTGCGTCCCATCCTCCGGGCATCTGTGCTAGTCTGCTCGCCCTTTTAGGTTCCGGGCGCGCCGGGACGCGCTGTGCACGCACGGCAAGTCTGATGGCCGTCCGCACAGCGGAGCAGTGTCATGTCCGAAGTAAATCTGTCCACCGACGAAACTCGCGTCAGCTACGGCATCGGCCGTCAGCTGGGTGACCAGCTGCGCGACAACCCGCCACCGGGTGTCAGCCTCGACGCCATCCTGGCCGGTCTGACCGACGCATTCGCCGGCAAGCCAAGCCGTGTCGATCAGGAAGCAATGTCCGCCAGCTTCAAAGTGATCCGCGAGATCATGCAAGCCGAAGCCGCTGCCAAGGCTGAAGCTGCCGCTGGCGAAGGCCGTGCGTTCCTGGCTGAAAACGCCAAGAAAGAAGGCATCACCACCCTGGCTTCCGGTCTGCAATTCGAAGTGCTGACCCAGGGCGAAGGCGCCAAGCCATCCCGTGAAGACACCGTGCGTACTCACTACCACGGCATGCTGATCGACGGCACTGTGTTCGACAGCTCCTACGATCGCGGCCAGCCAGCAGAATTCCCGGTGGGCGGCGTGATCGCCGGCTGGACCGAAGCCCTGCAACTGATGAATGCCGGCAGCAAATGGCGTCTGTACGTGCCGAGCGAACTGGCTTACGGCGCTCAAGGTGTTGGCAGCATCCCGCCGCACAGCGTTCTGGTATTCGACGTCGAGCTGCTGGACGTTCTGTAAGACCTGGCCTGCCTTGATGGCGGGCTAATGTAGGAGTGAGCCTGCTCGCGATGGCGTCTGTTCAGTCGACTACTCAGTTGCCTGATATGCCACTATCGCGAGCAGGCTCACTCCTACAATTTTTTGGGGGCTTCATATTTCGATCTTGTGATGCAGCTCATGGGTCGGGCGCAAGGCCCGGGCATAGCAGAACAGGAACAGATTGCGCACCAGCTCCTTGAGCACCAGCGGTTCGCTGGAATTCAGGCTGCTGACGTCCAGATCGCCCTGATCCTGCAACTCATGCAGGGCTTCTTCTTCCAGCACCGCACAGACTTCTCCGGTTTCCCGATGCAGGATTCTGAGGTAAGGGTGTGGGCGATCCAGCCAGGCGTCGATCAAATAAGTCATGGGTCTCATCTCCTTGAAAGGTTTCAATGAGAATAATTCTTATTCGTCAAATAGCAAGTGCCTATTGGCGGAATGCGATTTTTTCCGGGTAAAGATTGCGTAAGGTCACAACGGCTGGCGTCTGGCTATTACGCGGCTGTGCAGGGGAGGGCGAAGCACCATCCCACGCCGGGCGCGGGATGGCTGACAGCAGGATCAGACCTTTCTGACGAACTCGGACTTGAGCTTCATCGGGCCGATGCCGTCGATCTTGCAGTCGATATCGTGGTCGCCATCGCACAGGCGGATGTTCTTGACCTTGGTGCCGACCTTGACCACCAGCGAGGTGCCCTTGAC
The DNA here is from genome assembly GCF_028830055.1 of Pseudomonas serboccidentalis. Taxonomy (NCBI): domain Bacteria; kingdom Pseudomonadati; phylum Pseudomonadota; class Gammaproteobacteria; order Pseudomonadales; family Pseudomonadaceae; genus Pseudomonas; species Pseudomonas serboccidentalis. The sequence continues at coordinate 2,685,042 of NZ_CP101655.1, read as the reverse complement.
CTTCAGGTCCTTGATCACGGTGATGGTGTCACCATCCTGCAGGACGTTGCCGACCGAATCCTTCTTCACGGCATCATCGGACGCCACTTCGGCTTCGCCGCTGGCCGACCACTCGTGGGCGCATTCAGGGCAGATCAGTTGGGCACCGTCTTCGTAGGTGTATTCGGAATTGCATTTCGGGCAGGGTGGCAACGTGCTCACTAGGGCTCCTTGGAGAGGGATCGCTAAAAGTCGCACATTATATAGGGTTTTCTTTGTGTGGGGAGCTGAAAGCAAAAGATCGCAGCCTTCGGCAGCTCCTACAGGTGATTTATGCAGGAGCTGCCGAAGGCTGCGATCTTTTGATTTTGCCTGGCGATTTCAGTGCGTGCGGGCGACCGCAAACTCGCTCAGTTCCACCAGGGCATCGCGGTATTCGCTGGCTGGCAGCGCGTCGAGGCACTTGATCGCACGGGCCACGTAGTCGCGGGCCAGTTGCGCGGTGTACTCCAGCGAGCCCGAGGCTTCCACGGCAATGCGGATGCTTTCGAGGTCTTCGATCCCGCCTTTCTGGATCGCCTGGCGTACCAGCGCAGCTTGCTCAGGCGTACCTTCGCGCATGGTGTAGATCAGCGGCAGGGTCGGCTTGCCTTCGGCCAGATCATCACCGACGTTCTTGCCCAGGGTCTCGGCGTCGCCCTTGTAGTCGAGCAGGTCGTCGACCAGTTGGAACGCCACGCCCAGGTGATCCCCAAAGGTGCGCAGGGCTTCGCTCTGTTCGGCGGTGGCACCGGCCAGCGCCGCAGCGCTGTGGGTCGAGGCTTCGAAGAGCATCGCAGTCTTGCCGCGGATGACTTCCATGTAGGTTTCTTCGGTGGTGCTGGCGTCGCGGACCTTGGACAGTTGCAGCACTTCGCCTTCGGCGATGATGCGCGTGGCCTGGGACAGGATCTTCATCACCGGCATCGAGCCCAGTTCGACCATCATCTCGAACGAGCGCGAGTACAGGAAGTCGCCGACCAGTACGCTTGGGGCATTGCCCCACATGGCGTTGGCCGTCGAACGGCCGCGGCGCATGCCGGACATGTCGACCACGTCGTCGTGCAGCAGGGTCGCGGTGTGCAGGAATTCGATGGTGGCGGCCAGCAGACGCAGGTCATCGCCTTCGCGGCCCAGCGCCTTGCCACACAGCAGCACCAATAAAGGACGCAGGCGTTTGCCGCCGGCCGAGGTGATGTAATCGCCGATTTTCGATACCAGCGGCACTCGGGAAGTCAGCTGCTTCTTGATGATGCCGTCGACGGCGTTAAAATCGTCCGCCACCGCGCGGTAGAAAGCTTGGGGTTGCATCAGCGACAGTTGCTCCAGAAGGGTTGCGCGGCATGCTAGGACCCCCACCGGGGCCTGTCAAGGCGCGATGGACGGCCTCTTGCGTGACTCTCGATGCTTGCGTACAATCGCGCACCCTGAACTTCCTGGGCAGCACCTGCCTTACGCAATTGCACTTGGGCCGTTCCAGCCCCATGCAGCCATGCCAGCCAATACCTCTTCTTATAAAGAGCTGGGTGAGCAGGATTATCGGAGAAATACCATGTACGCAGTAATCGTTACCGGCGGTAAGCAATACAAGGTCGCTGAAGGTGAATACCTGAAGATCGAAAAACTGGAAGTCGCTACTGGCGAATCCGTGACTTTTGACCGCGTTCTGCTGGTCGCCAATGGCGACGACGTGAACATCGGCGCACCTGTTGTTGCTGGCGCAACCGTCAAGGCTGAAGTGATCTCCCAAGGTCGTCACGATAAAGTCCGCATCATCAAGTTCCGTCGCCGTAAGCACCACATGAAGCGTATGGGCCACCGCCAGTGGTTCACCGAGATCAAAATCACCGGTATTCAGGCTTAATTACAGCCTAATTCCTCACTAGGAGAATTGAACTCATGGCACACAAAAAAGCTGGTGGTAGTACCCGTAACGGTCGCGACTCAGAAGCCAAACGCCTTGGCGTGAAGATGTATGGCGGCCAGGTCATCAAGGCCGGCAACATCATCGTGCGTCAGCGCGGCACCCAATTCCACGCTGGCTACGGCGTTGGCATGGGTAAAGATCACACCCTCTTCGCGAAAATCGAAGGCGTGATCAAGTTTGAAGTAAAAGGCGCCTTCGGTCGTCGTTACGTGAGCGTTGTCGCGGCTTAATCGCGAGATCGCTGGAAGAGCCCTGTCTTGCGACGGGGCTTTTTCGTTTGTGGGGTGAGTCTCTTGCAAAACTGTTTGTATGGGCTGTCGGCGTGCGATGCAGGTCGTGTCTTGGGGTCGCTGCGCTCATTTTTGCAAGAGTCTTATGTCTTGATTGTTTTTCGGCTCGTCCGTATGGCGAGAGGCGTTGAGTTATGAAGTTTGTAGACGAAGTATCGATCCGCGTAAAAGCAGGCGACGGCGGCAATGGCTGCATGAGTTTCCGTCGGGAAAAGTTCATTGAAAACGGCGGCCCGAACGGCGGTGATGGCGGTGACGGCGGTTCCATCTACATGATGGCCGACGAAAACCTCAACACCCTGGTCGACTACCGTTACACCCGGCACTTCGATGCCGAGCGTGGCTCCAACGGCGGCAGTACCGATTGCACCGGCAAGAAGGGTGAAGACCTGATCCTGCGCGTGCCGGTCGGTACCACCGTGATCGACTCGGCTACCCAGGAAGTGATTGGCGACCTGACCAAGGCCGGCCAGAAACTGATGGTGGTGCAGGGCGGCTGGCACGGTCTGGGCAACACCCGTTTCAAATCCAGTACCAACCGTGCGCCGCGCCAGACCACTCCGGGTAAACCGGGTGAGCAGCGTGACTTGAAGCTGGAAATGAAAGTACTGGCTGACGTCGGTCTGCTGGGCTTGCCGAACGCCGGCAAAAGTACCTTTATCCGTTCGGTTTCGGCCGCCAAGCCGAAAGTCGCCGACTACCCGTTCACCACGCTGGTGCCGAACCTGGGTGTGGTCAGCGTCGACCGCTGGAAGAGCTTCGTCATCGCTGATATTCCGGGTTTGATCGAGGGTGCTTCCGACGGTGCCGGCCTGGGTATTCGTTTCCTCAAGCATTTGGCGCGTACCCGCCTGTTGCTGCACCTCGTCGACATGGCGCCGCTGGATGACAGCAGTGCGCCGGACGCGGCTGAAGTGATCGTCAACGAACTGGTCAAGTTCAGCCCGTCGCTGGCCGAGCGTGATCGCTGGCTGGTGCTGAACAAGTGCGACCAGATCCTCGAAGAAGAGCACGAAGAGCGCGTCAAGGAAGTCGTTGAGCGTCTGCAGTGGGAAGGTCCGGTCTACGTGATCTCGGCCATCGCCAAAGAAGGCACTGAGCGTCTGACCCGCGACATCATGCGTTATCTGGAAGATCGTGCTGATCGCCTGGCTAACGACCCTGCGTACAAGGAAGAGCTGGCCGATCTCGATCAGCGCATCGAAGACGAAGCCCGTGCACAGTTGCAGGCGCTGGATGACAAGCGTGCCCTGCGTCGCAGCGGTGTGAAGTCGGTCCATGACATCGGCGACGATGACTGGGACGAAGAAGATGTGGATGATGAAGACGGTCCGGAAATCATTTACGTGCGTGACTGATTCGTTGTGTAGGAGCTGCCGCAGGCTGCGATCTTTTGCTGTGCTGAGGATCGCGGTCGGGTGCGGTGTTATGATCCTTCGCACGCCGGCTACAAAGGCGCCGCTCAATCGAGCGGCGTTTTAGTATCTGGACGGTAGTCACGAATAACGTCACGGGCAGCGCTGGGTCGCGCTGCCCTCAAGCTAAGGTTGAAGATGATGCGGAGCAAAGTGACAGGTGCGCAGCGTTGGGTCGTGAAGATCGGCAGCGCTTTGCTGACGGCGGACGGCAAGGGGCTGGATCGCAAGGCAATGGGTGTCTGGGTCGAGCAGATGGTGGCCCTGCATGAAGCAGGTGTCGAGCTGGTGCTGGTGTCTTCCGGCGCAGTGGCTGCCGGTATGAGCCGCCTGGGCTGGACTGCACGACCCAGTGCAATGCACGAGCTCCAGGCCGCTGCTGCAATCGGTCAGATGGGGCTGGTGCAGGCCTGGGAATCGAGCTTTGCCGAGCATGGCCTGCACACCGCGCAGATTCTTTTGACTCACGACGACCTGTCCGACCGCAAGCGCTACTTGAACGCTCGCAGCACCCTGCGTGCACTGGTCGAGCTGAAGGTCATTCCGGTGATCAACGAAAACGACACTGTGGTGACTGACGAAATCCGTTTCGGCGACAACGACACGCTGGCGGCGCTGGTGGCCAACCTGGTCGAGGCTGACCTGTTGGTGATCCTGACCGATCGCGATGGCATGTTTGACGCCGATCCGCGCAATAATCCGGATGCGCAGCTGATCTACGAAGCGCGCGCCGATGATCCGGCCCTGGATGCAGTGGCGGGCGGCACCGGTGGTGCGCTCGGTCGCGGTGGCATGCAGACCAAGCTGCGTGCGGCGCGTCTGGCGGCGCGGTCCGGGGCGCATACCATCATCGTCGGCGGTCGCCTGGAGCGAGTGCTCGATCGCCTGAAGGCTGGCGAGCGCATCGGCACACTGCTGTCGCCTGAGCGCGGCATGCTGGCGGCGCGCAAGCAGTGGCTGGCCGGGCATCTGCAAACCCGTGGCACGCTGGTGCTGGATGAGGGGGCGGTATCGGCGTTGTCGCAGGGCAACAAGAGCCTGCTGCCGGTCGGCGTGAAGCTGGTGCAAGGCAGTTTCCGCCGTGGCGAAATGGTGGTCTGCGTGGCGCCGGATGGTCGTGAGATCGCCCGTGGCCTGGCCAACTACAGCGCTCTGGAGGCGCAAAAAATCATTGGTCAGTCGTCGGATGCAATTGTCGGCGTGCTGGGCTACATGGCTGAGCCGGAGCTGGTTCACCGTGACAACCTGATTCTGGTTTAAGGAAAAAACGCGATGCGCATGGCAAAAGGATTGTTGGGTCTGCTGATGGCGTTGCCATTGCTGGCCTCGGCCGAGGAAATCGGTCAGGTGTCGACGGTGTTCAAGTTCGTCGGTCCGAATGACCGGATCGTGGTCGAGGCTTTCGATGATCCGAAAGTCGACGGCGTGACGTGCTACCTGTCGCGTGCCAAGACTGGCGGGGTGAAGGGCGGTCTGGGTCTGGCGGAGGATCGCGCCGAGGCATCCATTGCCTGTCGTCAGGTCGGCCCGATCAAGTTCAAGGGCGAGCTGAAGGATGGCGACGAGGTGTTCAAGGAGCGCACTTCGCTGGTGTTCAAGACCATGCAGGTCGTGCGTTTCCTCGACAAGAAGCGCAATACGCTGGTGTATCTGGTCTACAGCGATCGCGTGATCGAGGGGAGCCCGCAGAATGCGGTGACGGCGATTCCGATCCTGCCGTGGGTGCCGGTCCAGCAATAACAGCGCAAAACCAATTGTAGGAGTGAGCCTGCTCGCGATATTGGTGTACCCGTCAGCAAATGCACATCTGACTAACCACTATCGCGAGCAGGTTCACTCCTACATTTTTTTGCTTTGCGTTTATCAAATCGCAGGCAATAAAAAACCGACCCTGAGGTCGGTTTTTTAATGACTACGTCGCTTAGGCAGCTTCTTTCAGTGCCTTGACGTGGCCATTCAGACGGCTCTTATGACGAGCAGCCTTGTTCTTGTGGATGATGCCTTTATCGGCCATACGGTCGATAACTGGCACAGCCAGAACGTATGCAGCTTGAGCTTTTTCAGCGTCTTTTGCGTCGATGGCTTTAACTACATTCTTGATGTAGGTACGAACCATGGAACGCAGGCTGGCGTTGTGGCTGCGACGCTTCTCAGCCTGTTTTGCACGTTTTTTGGCGGAAGGTGAGTTGGCCACCGTCGAGCTCCTCGAAAGACTTTTTAGGAAATAGCAAACAAAATAGGCCGCGAATCATGCCGATGAAGAGAAGTCTTGTCAAGGGCACTTGAATCGTTCCGCTAAGTGGTAGGTATAAAGAGGCGGGATATTTATTTCCGGCGCTTGACCTGTAAACTCGCGAGCTTTGGCTCTGTGCTGTTGCGGCGCGGAGTATCGCACAAGTGGGCGCATTGTTCGCCTGCTGTTTATCGAAAGGCCCTGATTTCCTCAATGAATCTGCTCAAATCGTTGGCCGCCGTCAGCTCTATCACGATGCTTTCCCGTATTTTGGGCTTTGTTCGTGACACGCTCATCGCTCGCACATTCGGCGCCGGGATGGCGACTGATGCCTTCTTTATCGCCTTCAAACTGCCCAACCTGTTGCGGCGAATTTTCGCCGAGGGCGCGTTCTCCCAGGCATTTGTGCCGATTCTGGCGGAATACAAAAGTCAGAAGGGCGAAGAGGCGACCCGTACTTTTATTGCCTATGTTTCCGGTCTGCTGACCTTGGTGCTGGCACTGGTCACTGCGCTGGGCATGATCGCCGCGCCTTGGGTGATCTGGGCCACGGCACCGGGGTTTGCCGACACACCGGAAAAATTTCAGCTCACCTCCGATCTGCTGCGGGTGACGTTCCCTTATATATTGCTGATCTCCCTGTCGTCGCTGGCCGGGGCGATTCTCAATACCTGGAACCGCTTCTCGGTGCCAGCGTTCGTGCCGACCCTGCTTAACGTCAGCATGATCGTGTTCTCGCTGTTCCTGACGCCATATTTCGATCCGCCGGTCATGGCCCTTGGCTGGGCGGTGCTGGTGGGTGGGCTGGCGCAGCTGCTCTATCAACTGCCGCACCTGAAAAAGATCGGCATGTTGGTGCTGCCACGCCTGAACCTGCGCGATAGCGGCGTATGGCGGGTGATGAAACAGATGCTGCCGGCGATCATCGGCGTCTCGGTCAGCCAGATTTCGTTGATCATCAACACCATCTTCGCTTCGTTTCTGGTGGCCGGTTCGGTGTCGTGGATGTATTACGCCGACCGCTTGATGGAGTTGCCGTCTGGCGTACTCGGCGTGGCGCTGGGCACGATCCTGCTGCCGACTCTGGCCAAAACCTACGCCAGCAAGGATCGCCACGAGTATTCGCGGATTCTCGACTGGGGCCTGCGCCTGTGCTTCGTGCTGGTGCTGCCGTGTGCGCTGGCACTGGGGATTCTTGCCGAGCCGCTGACGGTTTCATTGTTTCAGTACGGTCAGTTCAGCGCGTTTGATGCGTCCATGACCCAGCGTGCGCTGATTGCCTATTCTGTCGGCCTGCTGGGGATTATCGTGATCAAGGTGCTGGCGCCGGGCTTTTATGCGCAACAGAACATTCGTACCCCGGTAAAAATCGCAATTTTCACCCTGATCGTCACTCAACTGTTCAACCTGGTATTGATCGGTCCGCTGGCTCACGCCGGTCTGGCGCTGGCGATCAGTGCCGGTGCCTGCCTCAATGCCGGGCTGCTGTTCTATCAGCTGCGCAAGCAAAAGATGTATCAGCCGCAACCGGGCTGGTACACGTTCGGCTTCAAGCTGGTGGTGGCGGTGTCAGTGATGTCGGCGGTGTTACTGCTCGGCATGCATTTCATGCCGGCCTGGGATCAGGGGCACATGCTGGAACGTTTCCTGCGTCTCGGTGCGCTGGTGGTTGCTGGTGTGGTGGCGTACTTCGGCATGTTGCTGCTGCTGGGCTTTCGCCTGCGAGACTTCAATCGCAAGGCCTTGAGCTGAGGTTTCAGCCTTTATGGGCGGGCACGGGCCGGCAGTTTTGTCGGCTCGATCACTTTGCGTTACGGTGTTGCCTGTCGTCGACCGTCGGGTGTGGTTATAATCGACCACTTTATGAGCAAGAAGCGCGTTATGCAGCTGGTTCGAGGCCTCCACAACTTGCGCCCCCAGCATCGGGGCTGCGTCGCCACTATTGGCAACTTTGACGGTGTTCACCGTGGTCACCAGGCTATCCTGGCCCGACTGCGTGAGCGTGCGCTCGAGTTGGGCGTACCCAGCTGCGTGGTGATTTTCGAGCCGCAGCCGCGGGAATTCTTTGCTCCCGAGACCGCGCCGGCACGTCTGGCCCGGTTGCGCGACAAGCTGCAACTGCTGGCCGCCGAAGGTGTCGACCGGGTTCTGTGCCTGGCGTTCAACCAGCGCCTGAGCAAGCTCAGCGCCAGTGAGTTCGTCGATACCATCCTGGTGGATGGCCTCGGCGTGCAGCATCTGGAAGTCGGTGACGATTTCCGCTTTGGCTGCGACCGCCTCGGCGATTTCGATTTTCTGCTGCAGGCCGGACAAGTCCATGGTTTTACCGTGGAAGCCGCGCAAACCGTCGAGCTGGACGGCATTCGCGTCAGCAGCACCCAGGTGCGCAACGCGTTGGCCGCCGCCGATTTTGCTTTGGCCGAACGCCTGCTCGGCCGCCCGTACCGGATCGCCGGTCGCGTACTGCACGGTCAGAAACTGGCCCGGCAACTGGGGACGCCCACTGCCAACATTCAACTCAAGCGTCGTCGCGTGCCGTTCACCGGGGTTTATCTGGTGGATGTGGACATCGACGGCAAGACCTGGCCCGGCGTCGCCAACATCGGCGTACGGCCCACGGTGCAAGGTGATGGCAAAGCCCACCTTGAAGTTCACCTATTGGATTTTGCCGGCGATCTGTATGACCGGCGTCTGACGGTGGTTTTCCACCAAAAGCTGCGTGAAGAGCAGCGTTTCGCCTCTCTGGAGGCACTGAAAACGGCGATCAACGCGGATGTCGCCGCCGCCCGTGCACTAGCCGCACCTAGCGCCCATCGCTAATGAAGAGCCTTAAATGACCGACTATAAAGCCACGCTAAACCTTCCGGACACCGCCTTCCCAATGAAGGCCGGCCTGCCACAGCGCGAACCGCAGATCCTGCAGCGCTGGGACAGTATTGGCCTGTACGGAAAGTTGCGCGAGATTGGCAAGGATCGTCCGAAGTTCGTCCTGCACGACGGTCCTCCGTACGCCAACGGCACGATCCACATCGGTCACGCACTGAACAAGATTCTCAAGGACATGATCATCCGCTCGAAGACCCTGTCGGGCTTCGACGCGCCGTATGTTCCGGGCTGGGACTGCCACGGCCTGCCGATCGAGCACAAGGTTGAAGTGACCCACGGCAAGAACCTGGGCGCGGACAAGACCCGCGAGCTGTGCCGTGCCTACGCCACCGAGCAGATCGAAGGGCAGAAGACCGAGTTCATCCGCCTCGGCGTGCTGGGCGACTTCGCCAACCCGTACAAGACCATGGACTTCAAGAACGAGGCCGGTGAAATCCGTGCCCTCGCCGAAATCGTCAAGGGCGGTTTCGTGTTCAAGGGCCTCAAGCCTGTGAACTGGTGCTTCGACTGCGGTTCGGCCCTGGCCGAAGCGGAAGTCGAGTACGAGAACAAGAAGTCCTCGACCATCGACGTTGCCTTCCCGATCGCTGACGAGGCCAAACTGGCCGCCGCGTTCGGTCTGCCGTCGCTGGGCAAGCCTGCCTCGATCGTGATCTGGACCACCACCCCGTGGACCATCCCGGCCAACCAGGCGCTGAACGTTCACCCGGAATTCAACTACGCGCTGGTTGATATCGGCGACAAGCTGCTGGTTCTGGCTGAAGAGCTGGTCGAGTCCTGCCTGTCCCGTTACGGCGTTGAAGGCACCGTGCTGGCCACCGCGCCAGGTTCGGCGCTGGAACTGATCAACTTCCGTCACCCGTTCTACGACCGTCTGTCGCCGGTGTACCTGGCCGACTACGTGGAACTGGGCGCCGGCACCGGTGTGGTTCACTCCGCCCCGGCTTACGGTGTGGACGACTTCGTGACCTGCAAGAAGTACGGCATGGTCAACGACGACATCCTCAACCCGGTGCAAAGCAACGGCGTGTACGCGCCGTCGCTGGAATTCTTTGGCGGCCAGTTCATCTGGAAAGCCAACCCGGCCATCGTCGACAAGCTGACCGAAGTCGGTGCGCTGATGCACACCACCGTCATCGAACACAGCTACATGCACTGCTGGCGCCACAAGACCCCGCTGATCTACCGCGCGACCGCGCAGTGGTTCATCGGCATGGACAAAGAGCCGGTCAGCGGCGACACCCTGCGCGTGCGGTCGCTCAAAGCCATCGAAGACACCAAGTTCGTTCCGGCCTGGGGCCAGGCGCGCCTGCATTCGATGATCGCCAACCGTCCGGACTGGTGCATCTCCCGTCAGCGCAACTGGGGCGTGCCGATCCCGTTCTTCCTCAACAAGGAAAGCGGCGAGCTGCACCCACGCACCGTTGAGCTGATGGAAGAAGTTGCCAAGCGCGTTGAAGTCGAAGGCATCGAAGCCTGGTTCAAGCTCGACGCCGCCGAACTGCTGGGCGACGAAGCGCCGCTGTACGACAAGATCAGCGACACCCTCGACGTCTGGTTCGACTCGGGCACCACCCACTGGCACGTGCTGCGCGGTTCGCACCCGATGGGTCACGAGACTGGCCCGCGCGCCGACCTGTACCTGGAAGGTTCCGACCAACACCGCGGCTGGTTCCACTCGTCGCTGTTGACCGGTTGCGCCATCGACAACCACGCGCCGTACCGCGAACTGCTGACCCACGGCTTCACCGTCGACGAGTCCGGCCGCAAGATGTCCAAGTCGCTGGGCAACGTGATCGCACCGCAAAAAGTCAACGACACCCTGGGCGCCGACATCATGCGTCTGTGGGTCGCCTCGACTGACTACTCCGGCGAAATGGCCGTGTCCGAGCAGATTCTGCAACGCAGCGCGGACGCCTATCGTCGCATCCGTAATACCGCACGTTTCCTGCTTTCCAACCTGACCGGTTTCAACCCGGCCACCGACCTGCTGCCGGCTGAAGACATGCTCGCGCTGGATCGCTGGGCCGTGGACCGTACCCTGCTGCTGCAACGCGAGTTGCAAGAGCACTACGGCGAATACCGTTTCTGGAACGTCTACTCCAAGATCCACAACTTCTGCGTGCAGGAGCTGGGTGGTTTCTACCTCGACATCATCAAGGATCGCCAGTACACCACCGGCGCCGACAGCAAGGCGCGCCGCTCGTGCCAGACCGCGCTGTTCCACATCTGCGAAGCGCTGGTGCGCTGGATCGCACCGATCCTGGCGTTCACCGCCGACGAGCTGTGGCAGTACCTGCCGGGCGAGCGCAACGAGTCGGTGATGCTCAACACCTGGTATGAAGGTCTGACCGAGCTGCCGGAAGGCTTCGAGTTGGGTCGCGCCTACTGGGATCGCATCATGGAAGTGAAAGTTGCGGTCAACAAAGAGATGGAAATCCAGCGCGCGGCCAAAGCCGTCGGTGGCAACCTGCAAGCCGAAGTGACGCTGTTCGCCGAAGACGCCCTGAGCGCCGACCTGGCCAAGCTGAGCAACGAGTTGCGCTTTGTACTGATCACTTCGACCGCCAGCGTGGCGCCTTTCGTTCAGGCACCTGCAGACGCGGTCGTCACCGAAGTCAGCGGCCTGAAACTGAAGATCGTCAAATCGGCCTTCCCGAAATGCGCCCGTTGCTGGCACTGCCGTGAAGACGTCGGCGTGAACCCGGAGCATCCGGAAATCTGCGGTCGTTGCGTCGACAACATCAGCGGCGCCGGCGAGGTTCGTCACTATGCCTAATGCCGTTGGCCGTTTCGGACGGTTGAGCTGGCTCTGGTTGAGTTTGCTGGTTCTGGTCATCGACCAGGCCAGCAAGTTCTACTTCGAAAACAGGCTCGAAATGTTCCAGCAGATCGTGATCATTCCTGATTACTTCAGCTGGACCCTGGCCTACAACACCGGCGCGGCGTTCAGCTTCCTGGCCGACAGCTCCGGCTGGCAGCGCTGGCTGTTCGCCCTGATCGCGATCGTGGTCAGTGCGGTGCTGGTGGTCTGGCTCAAACGTCTGGGTCGCAACGATACCTGGCTGGCCATCGCTCTGGCGCTGGTGCTGGGCGGCGCGCTGGGCAATCTGTATGACCGCATTGCCCTGGGCCATGTGATCGACTTCATTCTGGTGCACTGGCAGAACCGCTGGTATTTCCCGGCGTTCAACTTTGCCGACAGCGCCATCACCGTTGGCGCGGTGATGCTGGCACTGGACATGTTCAAAACCAAGAAAACCGGAGAAGCCGTTCATGACTGAACAGGTATTGGCTGAGCAACGCATCGGTCAGAACACGGAAGTCACGTTGCACTTCGCACTGCGCCTGGAGAACGGCGACACGGTCGACAGCACGTTCGACAAAGCTCCGGCGACCTTCAAGGTCGGCGACGGCAACCTGCTGCCGGGTTTCGAAGCGGCACTGTTCGGCTTCAAGGCTGGCGACAAGCGCACGCTGACCGTCGAGCCGGAAAACGCCTTCGGCCAGCCGAACCCGCAAAACGTGCAGATCATCCCGCGCTCGCAGTTTGCCGACATGGAGCTGTCGCCGGGTTTGCTGGTGATCTTCAACGATGCGGCCAATACTGAGCTGCCGGGTGTGGTGAAAGAATTCGACGACGCGCAAGTGACCGTCGACTTCAACCACCCGCTGGCCGGCAAGACGCTGACCTTTGACGTCGAGATCATCAACGTCAAAGCGCTGTAAAAGTACACGGGAGCCTTTGTGGCGAGGGGGCTTGCCCCCGTTGGGGCGCGCAGTGCCCCTGAAATGATCCACCTCGATCTTGAATGAGATAGTGGTGATCGATTTACGATTGCTGCGCAATCGAACGGGGGCAAGCCCCCTCGTCACAACGGGTCTGCTCCCACAGTAGTTATTCACTGTTTTTTCGCGCGCAAGACACGAGGCACAGCATGCAAATCAAACTCGCCAACCCCCGTGGCTTCTGCGCCGGCGTGGACCGGGCGATCGAAATCGTCAACCGCGCCCTGGAAGTCTTCGGGCCGCCGATCTACGTGCGCCATGAAGTGGTGCACAACAAGTTCGTCGTCGAAGACCTGCGCAGCCGTGGCGCGATCTTCGTCGAAGAACTGGATCAGGTGCCGGACGACGTCATCGTCATTTTCAGTGCCCATGGCGTCTCTCAAGCGGTGCGTACCGAAGCCGCCGGCCGTGGCCTGAAAGTGTTCGATGCCACTTGCCCGCTGGTGACCAAGGTGCACATCGAAGTCGCGAAATACAGCCGCGACGGCCGTGAGTGCATCCTGATCGGCCACGCCGGTCACCCGGAAGTCGAAGGCACCATGGGCCAGTACGACGGCAGCAATGGTGGTGCGATCTACCTCGTCGAAGACGAGAAGGATGTCGCCGAGCTGCAGGTGAAGAACCCGGACAAGCTGGCCTTCGTGACCCAGACCACCCTGTCGATGGACGACACCAGTCGCGTGATCGATGCCCTGCGCACGCGTTTCCCGGCCATCGGCGGCCCGCGCAAGGACGACATCTGCTACGCCACGCAAAACCGTCAGGACGCGGTCAAGCAACTGGCCGACGAATGCGACGTGGTGTTGGTGGTGGGCAGCCCGAACAGCTCCAACTCCAATCGTCTGCGTGAACTGGCCGAACGCATGGCCACACCGGCCTACCTGATCGACGGCGCCGAAGACCTGCAAAAGAGCTGGTTCGACGGGGTTGAGCGTATCGGCATCACCGCCGGCGCTTCTGCGCCGGAAGTGCTGGTGCGCGGCGTGATCCAGCAATTGCAGGCGTGGGGCGCGACCGGTGCCGATGAGCTGGCCGGACGCGAGGAGAACATTACGTTCTCGATGCCGAAAGAGCTGCGCGTCCGCTCGATTTAACGCTTTTCGCTTTCTCGCATAGCGCCTGCCCGGTCTTTTCTCGGGTCAGGCGCACTCGACCGGTCGCCGCCAGCACCACTTGGAGCTGGCTGACCGGCTCGTGTGCCGAACACAGATGTAGTGTCCCAGCCTGAAATGCCCGCCCGGGCATCAGCGGTTGCCCCAGACTGCTGAACCGCACGTAACGACTGACCGCCCAATTGCCGACAATCGGTACCCGCGCAGCACTCGTCTGCTCCTGTAGCAGTGGATTGTCGCTGTCCTGCGACCCCTTGCCGCTGATATCCAGAATGATCCGCCAGCCCTGACTCCAGTCGCCGTTGATGCCGTGAATCACCACGCTCTCATTGCGCGTGATGGCCTGCGTGCGAGCGTTGCGAATCCCGTCGAGTAAAGACTGGGCTGCCTGCTCGCGCTGAGTCGATTCGGTGAAGGCGGCAAACGCCGGACTGACCAGCGCCAGAACAATCGCGCCAATCGCCAGTCCCATAAGCAATTCAATCAGACTGAAACCCTGCTGCGGCATGAGCACTTCCTCCCTGAAGCATGAGGCCAGGCGCGATCCTTGCGCCGGGCAGGGCAAATCAACCGACGCGGGCCGGTTGAATGTTCTAGTTTGTAGAGGCAGGTATAGCCGACGGCAACGGAGGGCATCGATGAATCATCGTACAAAAGGTTTCACGCTGCCCGAGTTGTTGGCTGCGGTCGCCGTGCTGGTGATCCTTATCACCCTGGCGGTGCCGGGCTTCACCCGTTCGATCCAGAGCAGCAAGGCCGACACCGAAATGGGCGATCTGCAACGGGCGATCAACTATGCGCGGCTGGAGGCGATCGACCGCGGCGTGACCACGCGGCTGCGACCGAGCGCCGGTGGCAGCGTGTGGACCGGCGAGTTGTCGGTCTACGACGGTACTGGCACTCCGGCCAATGTATTGCGGGTTGTTCCGGCGATGAGCAGCGGCGCGACTCTGACGCTACCCTCAGGAGTCACCGCACTGGATTTCAACAATCTGGGCGGTCTGGCGGCCCCGTCGACGGCGGTGGTCATCAGTTACGTGCTGGGAACGCAAAGCAGGACGCTGAACGTGTGTCTGAACGGACGAATTCAATTGGGTGGAAGTTGCGGATGAGGGCAGGGAGTAAACAGGCACAGGAAGGCATGTCGCTGATCGAGGTGCTGGTCGCGTTGCTGATTCTGACTGTCGGCATATTGGGCGCGGCAGCCGTGCAGCTCAATGCACTGAAGTACACCGACAGTTCACGGATGACCAGCCAGGCCAGTTTCATCGCCTACGACATGATGGACCGCATCCGGGCCAACGCCGCCGCTGATTACACGGTCACGCCGCCGACCTCGGGCAACCTCAGTGTCGCCCGCGATCAGGACCTCTACGACTTCACCACCAACATCGTCAATTTCGGCGGGCCGACGGCCACCGGCACGATCACCCTCAATCAGCGGGTGTACACCATCACCATCAACTGGAATGACTCGCGAGCCGCGAATGCTCCCGGCACCACACGCAGCTTCGTTCTGAGGAGTCGCGCTGCGGTCGATCCGGTGGCCACGCCATGAAGTACTACAACCGTGGTTTCGGCCTGATCGAAATGCTCATCGCTTTAGCGCTCGGGCTGATCATCGTACTGGGAGTGGTACAGACGTTCCTCGCCGCGAAAAACACCTACGTCAGCCAGAATACGGCTGCGGCGATGCAGGAAGACGCACGTTTTGTGCTGAGCAAGATGATTCAGGAACTGCGCATGGTCGGCATGTTCGGCTGCCTTGGCAGCATTAACGATGCGAGTTCCGCAGGGGATTTCAATACAGCGCAGATCACTCCGATCAGTTGGGACAACAGCAACCTCAAGCTGACCCTGGTTACCGCCGACGTCGGCGGCAATGGCGGCACCCCGACCTGGACGGTGGTCTCCGATTGCCGCAACAGCGCCACGGCGTATACCGGGTTGCGCGCGGCAGCGAGCGGGCAGATCGCCTTTCCGATCCGCCGCCTGATCTACAGCTTCAGCAACAACCAGATCCTCATGGGCACCGGCAGCGGCACCCCGGCCCAGCAAGTGTTGGTGAACAACGTCAGCGCGTTCACCGTCACTTTCGGTCTGGCCACCTCCGCCACCGATGTCGCGGCGTCCTCTTACAGCAGCAACCCCAGCGATCCGGCGCGCATCCGCAGTGTGCGCCTGAGCCTGACCCTCACCGACCCGAACAATCGGGTGGCCAATCAAACCTTCAACGTGGTTGCCGCGTTGCGCAACCGCTTGCAGTGAGGGACGGCCGATGAGGATTTCTTTGCACCAGAGGCAAACCCAGCGCGGCATGGTGCTGCTGGTCAGTCTGGTGTTCCTGTTGTTGCTGACACTGGTCGGTCTGTCATCGATGCAGAGCGCCAACCTGCAGGAAAAAATGGCCGGCAGTGTCAGCCTGCGCAATCAATCGTTTCAGACTGCCGAGGCCGCGTTGCGCATCGGTGAGAGTGCGGTGCAACTGGACAGTTATTCGCTGGCCGTGTGTGCCAGCACCACACAATGTGCACCGCCGGCGGAGTCTTCGGTGGTCAGCGCGGCGGGGCTCAATTCGACCTCGGGGGTGACGTGGATCGCCGCCGGTAGCGGGTTCTATGGTGTGCAGAACATTGGCACCACTGTGACGGCGGTGAATGTGCCGAGCAACACCTCGGCGACCCTGTATCGAGTGACTGCGGTCGGCATCGCCGGCACTTCGCGAAGCGTGGTGGAGAGTGTCTATGCGAAGTATTGAGCGCTGCTGGACACTGTTGGCGGGCATGCTGCTGAGCTTGTATCTGGCGGCACCCGCGTATGCGTTCACCCCGTCCGACTCGCCACTCTTGAGCGCTGCAGCGGTGCCACCGAACGTGATGCTGCTGATCGACGATTCCGGGAGCATGAACAGCATCATTTATGCGGCAGGATTCGACCCGAACGTCGCGCGTATACCGGCACGGCAGTGCAATGCGTTCCTTGGGCTGTGCTCGGCATTGAATGCGCCAGCAATTACCGGCGATCCGGTGTTGTTATCGAGTCTGCCGACCTCTGGTTGTTCCGGCGGTGCCTTCGCCTTCTACAACAACAGCATTGCGCCTTTGTGCCTGAAACTGCCCGATCCGGTGGGTGGCGGCAACACCCGCTACACCGGGGACTACATCGCCTACGTGGTCGGGCTGGCGATCAACACCGGCACGCGCGACTTCACCACCGGGGCGATTCCCAACGACTACCGGATCAACGTGGCGCGCAACGTGTCCACCGCGCTGGTCACCAGCAACCGTACCTTGCGCATGGGCCTGTCGACCTTCAATCCGGTCAACAGTTATAACTCGGGCAACGGCGGTTACATCGCGCGATCGATCAGCGATCTGTCACCGGTGTCCGGCAGCGTGACCCAGGCGCAGGCCGACACCAACTACAACGCGCTGATTTCATCGATCAACGGCTTGAGTGCCGTGGCCAACACGCCGCTGGCGGAAACCTATTACGAAGTCACCCGCTACATGCGTGGCTTGGCGCCGTACTACAACAGCACGCCGACGACCTACACCAGTCCGATCCAGTACCGCTGCCAGAAGAACTACGGCGTGGTCATCACCGATGGCCTGCCGACCTACGACCGCACCTTCCCGAGCAACGATCCGCTGGGCGGCAGTCGTTTGCCAAACTGGGACGGCATCAACAATGACGGCAACAACCTCAATGGCGATAACGAAGGCGACACGCTGTACCTGGACGACATCGCCAAATTCGCCTTCGATATCGACATGCGCTCGACAGGGACTGACGCCGCCGGCAAAAGCTGGAACGCCGTGGATTTTCCCAAGCAGAACATGAACACCTACACCGTCGGTTTTACCGCGGACAACGACATGCTTTCGGATGCGGCCAGCTATGGACAGGGCAGGTATTACCAGGCGACCGACAGCACCGGTCTCAACACCGCACTGTCCTCGGCGTTGAGCGACATTACCTCCAAGGCTGGCTCCGGTGGCAGCGGCGTCACCAGCGGCACCACGCTGGCCAGTGGCACCAGTTATTTCCAGACCAGCTACGACCCAAAGGACTGGCGCGGTACGATCAAATCCTTCGGCTTCACCTCGGCCGGCGCGGTGAACACCTCGGCAGCCTTGTGGACGAGCGACACCACCATCATTCCGGGCGCGACGGCGCCGACCTACCAATCGTGGAACACCACCAGCAACACCGCCGTCACCCTGGCCTACGGCAACTTTTCCGCAACCCAGCAGACCACGCTCAGCCAGAGCCTGCCTGGCGGCATCAGCGGCAGCGATCTGGTGGAATGGAGCAAGGGCACCAACAAGTCCGGACTGAGGGTGCGCAGCGTATTGCTCGGCGACATCATCAACTCGCCTTTGGTGCTGGCTTCGCCCAGTGACAAAACCGCCTCCGACCTCTCGGGCGACACCACCTACACCACGTACCTGACCACCAAAGCGGCGAACATGAACTCCAGTCTGGTGGTGAATGCCAACGACGGCTTCGTCAACGTGATCAACTCGGCCAACGGCACCCGGCGCTATGCCTACATGCCGTCCAGTGTGTTGCCGTCGTTGCGGCTGATTGCCGACCCTGCGTACATCAACGGCGTCAGCCACAAGTTTCTGGTGGACGGGCAGGTCGGTGTGTATGACGCGCAAATCAACAGCGCCTGGAAAACCCTGGCCATTGGCGGCACCGGTGCCGGCGGCAAAACCTTTTATGCATTGCAACTGTTCGACGCGTCCGCTGGGAACGTCCTCAGCGCCCTGTGGGAAGTCAGCGCGCCCGCCACGGCGAACACCGCCAACGCTTTTAATGATCTGGGTTATGCCTATGCCCGGCCGGAAGTGGCACGCTTGGCCGATGGTCGCTGGGCGGCGTTCATCGCCAATGGCTATGGCAGCAGTTCCGGTGTGGCGGCGTTGTATGTGCTGGATGTGCGTGACGGTTCGTTGATCAAGAAAATCGTGATCGACAGCACCGAAACCACCAATGGTCTGTCGTCGGTGAAGCTCAAGGTCAATTCCTCGAACGTGGTCCAGGCTGCGTACGGAGGCGACTTGAAAGGGCGCTTGTGGAAATTCGACCTCAGCGCGACCACGACCGACAGCTGGGGCGTGGCGTTTTCCGGCAAGCCGTTGTTCACCACGGCGGGCGGGGCGACCCAACCGATCACTGCGCAGCCGCTGTTGGCGGACAATTCGCTGGGGGGCAAACAGGTTTTCGTTGGCACCGGCAAATTCAACGAAACCGCCGACAAGACCAACAAGGATTTGCAGGCGTTTTATTCGGTATGGGATGCCGACGGTGGTTCCGGGCAACTGACGGTCAGCAGTTTGCAGGCGCAGGCAGTGACCGGGGTGTTCTCCGGCAGCACGGGGCAGTTCATCACCACCAGCCAGAACGACACGACTTATCCCGGGGAGAAGGGCTGGTATCTGCCCTTGGTGTACAACAACGTGCTGACCGGTGAACGGGTCATCAATCAGGCCAGCCTGGTGCTGGGGCGTATCGTGTTTACCACCGCCAGTGTCGACACCACGGACCCGTGTGCCAGTTTCGGTACCGGCAAACTGGTCGAACTCGATGCGTTCAGCGGTAAGATGCTCAACTACGCGGTGCTCGATACCAACGCCGATGGTGTGGTCGACAGCAACGACACGATTTCCAGCGGCGTGGTGTTCACCGGCGGGATCCCGACCCTGAACGCCATCGTCAACGGCGCGACGCGCAAGATCGTCAACGATTCCAGTGGCAGCGTCACCACGCTGGTGGAAAAATCCGGCGGCGGCAGCCGTCGTATCATGTGGCGACAAATACAGTAAGTGAGAGTTTGAGGCATGCGCAGATTCAACCGAGGCTTCACCCTGATCGAAATCATGATTGTGATTGCGATCATCGGGATCATCATCACCATCGCCGCACCGAGCTACACCGAATACCTGAAAAAGGGGCGGCGCGCCGAGGTGGTCTCGCTGCTTTCGGAACAGGCGCAGATCCTCGAGCGTTTCTATACGAAGAACAACGTCTACACCGGCATTACCGGCCTGAGCACGGGCAATGATTTCTACACCCTCACCCCGACGATCGCCGATCAGACCTTCCTGCTGACCGCCACCCGCAAGGCCGGTACCGCCATGGCGACCGACAAGTGCGGGGACTTCACCCTGACCAACACCGGCGTCAGAAGCATGAACAACGCTACCACCGGGCTGACCACCAAGGATTGCTGGGGCCGCTGAGGTACTTTCTTTCAGGCGCCCTTTGCGCCCACTGTCTTTTTTACGGTTGGATCAAACATGACCAGGCAACAGCAAGTGGTGATTGTCGGTGGCGGGGTGATTGGCCTGCTGACCGCCTACAACCTCGCCTCCGAAGTGCGCAGCGTGGTGCTGCTGGATCGCTCGAACGTCGGCCAGGAATCGTCCTGGGCCGGTGGCGGCATCGTTTCCCCGCTGTACCCGTGGCGCTACAGCCCGGCAGTCACCGCGCTGGCGCATTGGTCGCAGGATTTTTATCCACAGCTGGGCGAGCGCCTGTTTGCCGATACCGGCGTTGATCCCGAAGTGCACACCACCGGCCTGTACTGGCTGGACCTGGACGATGAAGCCGAGGCGCTGGCCTGGGCCGAGCGGGAAAACCGTCCGCTGCGGGCTGTGGATATCTCGGCAGCACATGACGCTGTGCCGGTGCTGGGCGGCGGATTTTCGCGGGCGATCTACATGGCCGATGTGGCCAATGTCAGAAACCCGCGTCTGGTGAAGTCGCTGAAAGCGGCGTTACTGGCGCTGCCGAACGTGACCCTTCACGAGCAATGCGAAGTCAGCGGGTTTGTACGTGAAGGGGCGCGGGTGGTGGGCGTTGAGACGTCCAAGGGCCTGATCAGCGGCGACCAGGTGGTACTGACGGCCGGGGCGTGGAGCGGTGATCTGCTCAAGACCCTGGACCTGACCCTGCCGGTGGAACCGGTCAAAGGCCAGATGATTCTCTACAAGTGCGCGGCGGATTTCCTGCCGAGCATGGTGCTGGCCAAGGGGCGTTATGCGATTCCACGTCGTGACGGGCACATTCTGATCGGCAGTACCCTGGAGCATGAAGGCTTCGACAAGACCCCGACCGATGTCGCGCTGGAGAGCCTCAAGGCGTCGGCGATCGAGCTGTTGCCGGCGCTGGCGGAGGCCGAAGTGGTGGGGCATTGGGCGGGTTTGCGCCCGGGTTCGCCGGAGGGGATTCCTTACATCGGGCGAGTGCCGGGCTTTGACGGCTTGTGGCTGAACTGCGGGCATTACCGCAACGGGCTGGTGCTGGCGCCGGCGTCATGCCAGTTGTTTGCCGATGTGATGCTGGGGCGGGCGCCGATTATTGATCCGGCGCCGTATGCACCTGAAGGCCGGTTTTAAGGCAAAAGCAAAAGATCGCAGCCTGCGACAACTCCTACAGGAAACGCATTCCAGGGTAGGAGCTGGCGCAGGCTGCGATCTTTTAACGGCTCAATCCAGGCCGAGTTTCTTCAGCCTGTAGCGCATCGACCGAAACGACAGACTCAACCGCTGCGCCGCTGCCGTGCGATTCCAGCGCGTTTCCTCCAGCGCTTGCAGGATCAGTTTGCGCTCGACGTTCTCCAGATAATCCTCAAGGTTGTCGATCTGCGTCAGGTCGGCAATACCGCCCTCGACCGTGCAATTCCCTTCGCTCAGGCGCAAATCCTCAGCCTCGATTACCTGGTTTTCGCACAGCGTGTGCGCACGTTCGAGGACATTCTCCAGTTCCCGTACATTCCCCGGAAAACGGTAGCTCTTCAGCGCCTCAAGCGCCTGCGGGTGCAGGCGGGCAGCCGGCTGGCCGCTGCCGCTGGCCAGGCGCTGGAGCATGTGCGCGGCCAGTGCTTCGATGTCGTCGCGTCGTTCGCGCAGAGACGGCACCCGTAGCTCGATCACGTTCAACCGGTAATACAGGTCCTGGCGAAAACGTTCGGCGGCGACTTCTGCTTCGAGATCCTTGTGCGTGGCGCAAAGAATGCGCACGTCGACCACGGTTTCCTGCTGGCCGCCGATGCTGCGCACGGCTTTTTCCTGAATCGCCCGCAGCAGTTTTACTTGCATCGACAGTGGCAGGTCCGCCACTTCGTCGAGAAACAGAGTGCCACCTTGCGCGGCCTGAAACAGGCCTGGTTTGTCGTCCACTGCGCCGGTGAAGCTGCCTTTGCGATGCCCGAAAAACTCGCTCTCCATCAGCTCCGACGGAATCGCTCCGCAGTTGACTGGCACAAACGGCTGTTGAGCGCGCGGCCCCTGTTCGTGGATCAGTCGCGCGACCAGCTCTTTGCCGCTGCCGGATTCGCCGCTGATATAAACCGGTGCCTGACTGCGGGCTAGCTTGTCGATTTGTTTGCGCAAGGCGCGCATCGGCGGCGAGTCGCCCAGCAGTCGGCGGTCGATCGACGTAACGCTGCCGCCGGTGGCAGGCATGCGCAGCGCGGTGTTGACCAGTTCTCGCAGGCGCGTGAGGTCAACCGGTTTGGTGAGAAAGTCGAAGGCCCCGGCCTTCAGGGCGTTGATTGCGGTTTCCAGGCTGCCGTATGCGGTGATCATCGCCACCGGCACTTGTGGATAACGTTGCTGGATGTGCTGCACCAGCTCCAGCCCTGTGCCGTCCGGCAGGCGCATGTCGGTCAGGCACAGGTCGAACGCAGTGCGCTGCAACAGCGCTTGGGCTTCGCCGAGGTTGCGCGCGCTGAAGGTGTCGAGTTTCATCCGTCCCAGGGTGATTTCCAGGAGTTCGCGGATATCCGGCTCGTCGTCGACGATGAGGATTTTTTGCCGTGGGCTCGTGTTCAACTTTGTTTCCGTCCGTGAGCAAAGGTGATGCGAAAGCAGCCGCCGCCTTGGCGTGGTTTGAAGTCTAGGCGCGCCTGGTTGCTTTCGCACAGCTCACGGGACAGATAAAGACCAAGGCCGGTGCCCTGGCTGCTGGTGGTGAAGAATGGTTCGAACAGATGCGGTTGTTGATCCAGCGGCACGCCGGGACCGTTGTCCTGGACTTCGAGCGCCGCCAGCTGGCTGCCGGGGTCGATGAACAGCGCCAGCCAGACTTCGGCCGGATCATGCAGCAGAGCGCTGTGGCGCCAGCCATTGCGTAACAGATTGTCGAGAATCTGCGTGAGCTGGTCCGGGTCCATCAGCGTGACGAAGTCCCCGGAATTGATCTGCAAGTGAATCGACTGCCGATCATTGGCCTGTTCGCGGCTCTCGGCGACGAACTGTTCCAGCCACGGCTTGAGATCCAGGCGTTGCGGTGCACTCTGCTGGCGACGCGACAGTTGCAGGACGTTTTCGATGACTCGGTTCATGCGCTGGGAGTGGTCTTGAATGATCTGCGTCAGACGCCGATCCGCGCTATCGAGTTCCTCGGACTCGGCCAATAGCTGTGCGGCGTGACTGATGGCGCCCAGCGGATTGCGGATTTCATGGGAGATGCCGGCGGTCAGGCGCCCTAGCGCGGCGAGCTTGAGTTGCTGGGCCTGCTGGGCGACGTGCGCCAGATCTTCGAGAAACACCAGGGTTTGCTGGTTGGGGCTCTGGTCGAGGGCGATGAAGTTCGGTTGCAGCTCCAGGCCATTGCCGGGAATCTTCAGGCTCTGCGGGCGCAGCGTGGGATTGTTCAGCCATAACTGCAGGCGATCGACCAAGGGCTTGGAGTAGTCGTCGATCAGATGGCCTTCAAGGTGCGACTGGGCCAGCAGACTTTTGGCGCTGTGATTGGCCAGTTGCACCCGGCGTTGGTCGTCGAGCACCAGGATGCCGGTGCGCATGCGTTGCAGAATCAGGGCGTTGAGGGCTTCGAGGCTGATGACTTCGCTGGCGCGCTGCTCGGCGAGGTGCTCGCTGACTTCCAGGCGCCGGACCAGGCCCCGGACCAGCAGCGATGCAGCAAAACACAGGGCGCCGAGGGTGCCGGCCTGCAGGTAGTCATTGGCACTCAGCGGATGGCTGAAACTCAGCAGGAAACTTGATCCGACAATCCCGAGTGCGCCAATGGCGGCAATCAGCAGGCCGATGCGGCGGCGCAGAAGGGTGTTACTGATCGCCACCGAAACAATCAGCAGGTTGCCGATGGCACTGCCCACGCCGCCCGCTGCGTAGAACAACCCGCACAGCAGCAGAACATCCACCAGCGCCAGGCTGAACAGTTGCGTCGGCCGCCGGGTGTTTTCCAGAAACACCACCAACAGGATGTTCAGCACCAGATACAACCAGCTGCCGCTGCGCAGCAGATCGTCGTCGGCCGACGTCAGCAGGCGGTTGTCCATGTTGCTGGAGATCAGCAACACCAGCGTGATGCCGACGCTTAAACGGTAGAGATGATAAAGGCGCAGCAGGCGCTGAGCCTGTTTACGGTCAGCGTTGGCCGCCTCAGCGATCACTGGAGCCTGGGCCTTGCTCAAGGTGAGCCTGGCTGCAATACCATTGTTGCTGAAGGTTCAGCGCACGATCACGGGGCAGGTGCACGCCGCAATGGGCGCAGCGCACCATCGGCGCGGCGTCTTGCTCGCGGGGCGATTGTGCAGGCGAGGCGGGCGCCTTGAATTTGCGCCACAGCCATACCGCAGCGAAAATCAGGACAATCCAGAACAGTAAACGAAGCATGATGGGCGGCTTTTCGGCTAATGATTCGGCAGTTTAGCCAAGGAGCCGGCAGGCGCACAGACTATTAATGCGCAGCCACAAAAAAGGGAGATCCGCAGATCTCCCTTTTTTGACACCCGGTGTGATCAGTCGAACACGCCGAAGGTCATGTAGCTGAACCACGAGCGGTCGTCGTTGTTGCCGGTCGCTTCGTGCTCTTCTTCGATCACGTCGCCGTTTTCGTCTTTAGGCTTGAGCTCGTTCGGGATCGCATCTTTCGCGTCCTGGAACTGCTTCTGCACGTCCTGGTTGGCGCGGGTTTCTCCCGGCGGCAGCGGTGGACGCGATTCGATCAGGCCCAGGGTGGCCTTGCTCAGGAACGAGCGGTTGTCGGATTCGGCAACCGAAGGCACGAACTGGCCGTCCTGCAGGCTTGGGTGGTTCGGGTAGTTGAGCTTCAGCGTTTCCAGGCTGGTGGCGGCCAGTTCGTCCAGGTGCAGACGCTGGTAAGCCTCGGTCATCACCGCCAGGCCGTCGCCGACCGATGGGGTTTCCTGGAAGTTTTCCACTACGTAACGGCCACGGTTGGCGGCAGCAACGTACGCCTGACGGGTCAGGTAGTAGTCGGCCACGTGGATTTCGTAGGCCGCCAGCAGGTTGCGCAGGTAGATCATGCGCTGCTTGGCGTCCGGCGCGTAGCGGCTGTTCGGGTAGCGGCTGGTCAGTTGGGCGAACTCGTTGTACGAGTCGCGGGCAGCGCCCGGGTCACGCTTGGTCATG
Organism: Pseudomonas serboccidentalis; assembly: GCF_028830055.1. Classification (NCBI taxonomy): domain Bacteria; kingdom Pseudomonadati; phylum Pseudomonadota; class Gammaproteobacteria; order Pseudomonadales; family Pseudomonadaceae; genus Pseudomonas; species Pseudomonas serboccidentalis. The sequence continues at coordinate 2,659,958 of NZ_CP101655.1, read as the reverse complement.
TCCAGCGGCAGGAAGCGCGCCAGCAGGCCGACGTCCTGGTCGAACGAGGTCAGGCCCTTGAGGTAGTAGGCGTAGTCCACGTTCGGGTGCTGTGGGTGCAAACGGATAAAACGCTCGGCGGCGGATTTGGCAGCTTCCGGCTCGGAGTTTTTATAGTTGGCGTAAATCAGTTCAAGCTGTGCCTGATCCGCGTAGCGACCGAACGGATAGCGCGACTCCAGAGCCTTCAGCTTGGCTGTGGCGCTGGTATAGCTGTTGTTGTCCAGGTCGGTCTGAGCCTGCTGGTACAGCTCGGCTTCGCTCAGGTTTTCGTCGACGACTTCCTTCGATGAGCAAGCAGCGGTCAATGCGAGGATGGCGATCAGCAGCAGGTGTTTCACTTGCATGGCGGCTTGCGTCCCTATGACGGCCGCTGTCTTGGGCGGGGCCGTCCTGTTATGATGAGCGCCCCGTTGAAAAGCCTCGGGGCAAAAGACGCCGTATTTAACCACAAGCGCGCAGCCGAAACCAAAGGCTGTGCCGACGCCCAGTCAGAGCATGTCCGATAAAATTGAACTTCGCGCAGAGGTGCCGTCCGATTTGGGCGGCCAACGCCTCGATCAAGTCGCCGCCCAACTCTTCGCTGAGCACTCACGCTCGCGCCTTTCCGCCTGGATCAAAGAAGGTCGCCTGACTGTGGACGGGGCGGTCATCCGCCCGCGCGACATCGTGCATGGCGGTGCCATCCTTGAGCTGACTGCCGAGCAGGAAGCCCAGGGCGAGTGGATCGCCCAGGACATCGAGCTCGACATCGTCTATGAAGACGACGACATCCTGGTGATCAACAAGCCTGCGGGCCTGGTGGTGCACCCGGCTGCCGGCCATGCCGATGGCACCTTGCTCAACGCTTTGCTGCACCATGTGCCGGACATCATCAATGTCCCGCGCGCCGGTATCGTGCATCGTCTGGACAAGGACACCACCGGTCTGATGGTGGTGGCCAAGACCATTCAGGCGCAGACCAAGCTCGTTGCCCAGCTGCAAAGCCGCAGCGTCAGCCGGATCTACGAGTGCATCGTGATCGGCGTGGTCACCGCCGGGGGCAAGATCAACGCCCCGATCGGTCGTCACGGCCAGCAGCGCCAGCGTATGGCCGTGATGGAAGGCGGTAAGCCGGCCGTCAGTCACTACCGCGTGCTGGAGCGTTTCCGTTCCCACACCCACGTGCGGGTAAAACTGGAAACCGGCCGGACCCACCAGATCCGCGTGCACATGTCGCACATCAACTTCCCGTTGGTCGGCGATCCGGCGTACGGCGGTCGTTTCCGCATTCCGCCCGCCGCGAACCCGACCATGGTCGAGTCGCTCAAGCACTTCCCGCGTCAGGCCCTGCACGCGCGCTTCCTTGAGCTGGATCATCCGACCACTGGTGAACGCATGAGCTGGGAATCGCCGCTGCCGGAAGATTTCGTCTGGTTGCTGACCCTGCTCAAGCAGGATCGCGAGGCATTCGTCGGATGAACTGGCTGACGCCGGACTGGCCTGCGCCGGCCAGCGTCAAGGCCTGTGTCACCACCCGCGAGGGGGGTGTCAGCGAGGCGCCGTTCGACAGCCTCAATCTGGGGGATCATGTCGATGATCGCCCGGAAGCGGTGGCCGAGAATCGTCGGCGTCTGACCGATCACTTCTCTATAAAGCCTGCCTGGTTGCAGCAAGTGCACGGGATTGCCGTGGCCCATGCTGATCCGGGCGTGGTGGCCAGCGCTGACGCCAGCTGGACGGACACCCCGGGCATTGCCTGCGCGGCGATGACGGCAGATTGTCTGCCGGCGTTGTTCTGCGATCGTGCCGGCACTCGCGTGGCGGCGGCTCATGCCGGTTGGCGCGGGTTGGCGGCGGGTGTGCTGGAAGCCACCCTCGATCACCTCGATACGGCTCCGTCCGATGTAATGGTCTGGCTCGGCCCGGCCATCGGTCCGAAAGCCTTTGAAGTCGGCCCGGAAGTACGCGAAGTCTTCGTCAATCAACTTCCCGAAGCGGCATCCGCCTTCGTCCCTAGCCACAATGCTGGAAAGTTCATGGCCGACATCTACCTGTTGGCGCGCCTGCGTCTGGCTGAGCGAGGTGTCACTGCGGTTTATGGTGGCGGTTTCTGCACCGTGACCGATCCACGCTTCTTTTCTTACCGCCGTGCGTCGCGCACCGGCCGGTTTGCCTCTCTGGTTTGGCTCACCCGCTAAGCTTGTCTGATCTACATCAATCTCCCGACGCTTGAATCTCTCAGAATCGACCGCATCTACAGTGGTATCTGGCAGGTTTCTTTATTCAGGATGGTTTTTAGGTCCGGCCTGCTCAAAAGGAAGGTGACCCATGCGTATAGACCGTTTAACCAGCAAACTTCAGTTGGCGTTGTCCGACGCCCAATCCTTGGCCGTCGGCCACGATCATCCGGCCATCGAGCCGGCGCACTTGATGCAAGCGATGCTTGAACAGCAGGGTGGTTCGATCAAACCTCTGCTGATGCAAGTGGGCTTCGACGTCAACAGCCTGCGAAAAGAGCTGACCAAAGAGCTCGACCAATTACCGAAAATCCAGAACCCGACCGGCGACGTCAACATGTCGCAGGATCTGGCGCGCCTGCTCAATCAGGCCGATCGTCTGGCCCAGCAGAAGGGCGACCAGTTCATTTCCAGTGAGCTGGTGCTGCTCGCCGCGATGGACGAGAACAGCAAGCTCGGCAAATTGCTGCTCGGTCAGGGCGTGAGCAAGAAAGCCCTGGAAAACGCGATCAACAACCTGCGTGGTGGTGAGGCGGTCAATGACGCCAACCATGAGGAGTCGCGTCAGGCACTGGACAAGTACACCGTTGACCTGACCAAGCGCGCCGAAGATGGCAAGCTCGATCCGGTGATCGGCCGTGACGACGAAATTCGCCGCACCATCCAGGTTCTGCAACGCCGCACCAAGAACAACCCGGTGCTGATCGGTGAGCCTGGCGTGGGTAAAACCGCGATTGCCGAAGGTCTGGCCCAGCGCATCATCAACGGCGAAGTGCCGGACGGTCTCAAGGGCAAACGTCTGCTGTCGCTGGACATGGGCGCGCTGATTGCCGGTGCCAAGTATCGCGGCGAGTTCGAAGAGCGCCTCAAGTCGCTGCTCAATGAGCTGTCCAAGCAAGAAGGGCAGATCATCCTGTTCATCGACGAACTGCACACCATGGTCGGCGCTGGTAAGGGCGAAGGCTCGATGGATGCTGGCAACATGCTCAAACCGGCACTGGCGCGCGGCGAGCTGCATTGTGTCGGCGCAACCACACTCAACGAGTACCGCCAATATATAGAGAAGGATGCGGCGCTTGAGCGGCGTTTCCAGAAAGTCCTGGTGGACGAGCCGAGCGAAGAAGACACCATCGCCATCCTGCGTGGCCTCAAGGAGCGTTATGAGGTTCACCACAAGGTGGCGATCACCGACGGCGCGATCATCGCCGCTGCCAAGCTCAGCCATCGCTACATCACTGACCGGCAGTTGCCGGACAAGGCCATCGACCTGATCGACGAGGCCGCCAGCCGTATCCGCATGGAGATCGACTCCAAGCCGGAAGTGCTGGATCGTCTGGAGCGTCGCCTGATTCAGTTGAAGGTCGAATCCCAGGCACTGAAGAAAGAAAGCGATGAAGCGGCGATGAAGCGCCTGGAAAAACTTCAGGAAGAAATTGTCCGCCTCGAACGTGAGTACTCGGATCTGGAAGAAATCTGGAACTCGGAAAAAGCCGAGGTGCAGGGTTCTGCGCAGATTCAGCAAAAGATCGAGCAATCGCGTCAGGAGCTGGAAGCCGCACGCCGTAAAGGCGACCTCAACCGCATGGCCGAATTGCAGTACGGGGTGATCCCGGATCTGGAGCGCAGCCTGCAAATGGTCGACCAGCACGGCAAGAGCGAAAACCAGTTGCTGCGCAGCAAGGTGACCGAAGAGGAAATCGCCGAAGTCGTTTCGAAGTGGACCGGTATTCCGGTTTCGAAAATGCTCGAAGGCGAGCGCGACAAGCTGATGAAAATGGAAAGCCTGTTGCACCAGCGCGTGATCGGTCAGGACGAGGCGGTAGTGGCCGTGGCCAACGCGGTACGGCGTTCCCGTGCCGGGCTGGCGGATCCGAATCGTCCGAGCGGCTCGTTCATGTTCCTCGGCCCGACCGGTGTCGGTAAAACCGAGCTGTGCAAGGCGCTGGCCGAATTCCTCTTTGATACGGAAGAGGCGATGGTGCGGATCGACATGTCCGAGTTCATGGAGAAACATTCCGTGGCGCGGCTGATCGGTGCGCCACCGGGCTACGTCGGCTACGAGGAGGGCGGTTACCTGACCGAAGCGGTGCGTCGCAAGCCTTACTCGGTGATTCTGCTGGACGAGGTCGAGAAGGCTCACCCGGACGTGTTCAACATCCTGCTGCAGGTGCTGGAGGATGGGCGTCTGACTGACAGCCACGGGCGCACGGTGGATTTCCGCAATACCGTGATCGTCATGACCTCGAACCTCGGTTCGTCGCAGATCCAGGAGCTGGTGGGTGACCGTGAGGCGCAGCGTGCAGCGGTGATGGACGCGCTGACCAGCCACTTCCGTCCCGAGTTCATCAACCGGGTCGATGAAGTGGTGATCTTCGAGCCATTGGCGCGGGATCAGATCGCGGGCATTACCGAGATCCAGCTGGGCCGTCTGCGCAGTCGTCTGGCCGAGCGCGAGCTGAAGCTGGAACTCAGCCCGGAAGCGATGGACAAGCTGATTGCCGTCGGTTACGACCCGGTCTATGGCGCACGTCCACTCAAGCGTGCGATCCAGCGCTGGATCGAAAACCCGTTGGCGCAGTTGATCCTGTCGGGGCATTTCATGCCGGGCGAGACGGCAACCGGCAAAGTGGTGAACGACGAAATCGTTTTCGACTGAGCCTCAATGCCAATGAAATAAGGAAGGCCTCGCTTTGTGAGGCCTTTTTTTCGTTAGGCTGTTGAACTCTAAGGAAAAGGCTTGTAAAGTGCGCCCCGCAGTCAGTCACCGGCAGCGTTTCAACCCACTGGGTTGAAAACTGAAATAAGTTGCAAATCATTAACTTGAAAGCAATTTAGGGGGTTGACAGAGGTGTTCTAGGTTGTAGAATAGCGCGCCTCAGACACACGAACGCAGCGATGCGAAAACGGTGTCGAGAAGCTTCAAGTTTCACCGTTGTAAATTGAAATATGTAGTTCCGTGATAGCTCAGTCGGTAGAGCAAATGACTGTTAATCATTGGGTCCCAGGTTCGAGTCCTGGTCACGGAGCCAATTTCAAACCGGGGTATAGCGCAGTCCGGTAGCGCGCCTGCTTTGGGAGCAGGATGTCAGGAGTTCGAATCCCCTTACCCCGACCATTTTTGGGTCGTTAGCTCAGTTGGTAGAGCAGTTGGCTTTTAACCAATTGGTCGTAGGTTCGAATCCCACACGACCCACCATTTTTGAAACCAGTTAACACTGGGATCGAATCTTAAGATCAGAGGCCAAAAGCGCTGATCGAAGAAGGCGATCTTTGAAAGGTCGCCTTTTTTTTACCGGGGTATAGCGCAGTCCGGTAGCGCGCCTGCTTTGGGAGCAGGATGTCAGGAGTTCGAATCCCCTTACCCCGACCATATTAAAAATCCTCGTATCGAAAGATACGGGGATTTTTTTTGCCCTCGCGAAAGACAAATCCCTTCAAGTCATCGTACAACTTGCCGATAGCCCGCTAACGAGAGGGGACTGCCGCGGTTCGCCCCTTCTATCTGCCAATAAAAGAATAAGGGCGTTCGTCATGTTGCTTCGTCAGTTGAATATTGCTCCACGTGCCGCACTGGGTTTTGCCCTGATCGCAGTATTGGTGGCGTTGCTTGGCGTCTTTGCATTGGGACAGATGTCGAGTATCCGCGACAGTGAAGTCGCGGTGGAGAGTCAGTGGCTGCCCAGCATTCGCGGCGGTGACGAGATTCGCGAGTTGATGTTGCGGATCCGCACGATTTCCCTGCGCATGGCGCTTGATCAGGATCCGAAGAGTATCGCGACGTACCGCAGTCAGATGGACACTCGTGACAAGGAGCTGAGCGAGAAGATCGCCGCCTACGACAAACTGGTGATTACGCCGCAAGGCCAGCAGCTCTATGACCAGTTTAAAAAAACTTTCGCGGCGTATCGTACCGGGATCGCGCAATCCTTCACCCTTGCCGATCAAGGCAAGCGTGACGAACTGACCAGGCTGCTGTTAATTGATATGAAAACCGTGGTCGACGGCTCCGGCAAGCAACTCAATGACCTGGCGGACCTGTTCGCGAAACAGGTTGCCGCTGAAAGCCAGAAATCCGCCGACCATTACCAGACGTCGCGCACCATCGTCAGTCTGTTCATCGTGCTGGCGGCGCTGGCCACGGTGGCGCTGGCCATGTTGCTCACCCGCAGCATCGTCCATCCGTTGAGCACAGCAGTGGGCGCCGCAGAAAGCGTGGCCCGTGGCGATCTGACCCGACCGATTGAAACCCACGGCAACGATGAGGTCAGCCGTTTGCTCAAAGCGCTGGCGACCATGCAGCAGAACTTGCGGGAAACGCTGCTAGGCATCAGCGGTTCGGCCACGCAACTGGCGAGCGCTGCCGATGAACTCAATGCGGTGACACTCGACAGCACACAAGGCCTGCAACAACAGAACAACGAAATCGAACAGGCAGCCACAGCGGTCAATGAAATGACCACGGCCGTTGAAGAAGTCGCTCGCAATGCCGTGTCGACGTCCGATGCCACCCGTCAATCCAGTGAGTCGGCGCAACTGGGGCAGGCGCGGGTCAGTGAAACAGCCACGGCCATCAATGCGCTGGCCGGCGATGTACAGCACACAGGCGAGTTGGTGCAATCGTTGGCCAACCAGTCACAGGACATCGGCAAAGTACTGGATGTCATCCGTGCCATTGCCGAGCAGACCAATCTGCTGGCGCTCAATGCGGCCATCGAGGCGGCCCGCGCAGGGGAGAGCGGAAGAGGTTTTGCGGTGGTCGCCGATGAGGTTCGGGCGCTGGCCTATCGCACGCAGCAATCGACTCAGGAGATCGAGCAGATGGTGCAGGGCATGCGCAGTGGTTCGAGCCTGGCGCTGGATTCGATGCAGGCCAGTGCTGCACGGGCCACTACCACGCTGGCGTTGGCTGAGCGCGCCGGGGAGGCGCTGGAAACCATCACCGCTTCGGTGCATGAGATCCATGAGCGCAATCTGGTGATCGCCAGTGCTGCCGAAGAGCAGGCACAAGTTGCGCGGGAAGTGGATCGCAATCTGGTCAACATTCGCGACCTGTCGGTACGCTCGGCGGCGGGTGCCGATCAGACCAGTGCGTCGAGTCACGAACTGTCGCAACTGGCCAACGCGCTGCAAGGCATGGTGCGGCGCTTTCAGCTGTAATCGACAGCCAAAAAAGACGGGTGGAGATCCATTGCAGGAGTAAGCCTGCTCGCGATAGCGGTCTGTCATTCACCGCTTCGTTGCCTGAACCACCGCCATCGCGAGCAGGCTCACTCCTACATTTATTGCCGTCGTCTGCTGATTTTTTAGGCAGCGCAAAACAGTGTGGGAGCGTGGATTGCCGGGGAAAGCGCCGGATCAGTCGACATCTTCGCCGACTGAACGACCGCTATCGCGGGCAAGCCAGCGCCCACAGGTTTTGGTTTTAGTGCAGCTTCAGGCGTGGCTCGGTCCCGCGACCGATCTTGCTGCCCAGCATTAGCATCGCCGTGCGGAACGGCCCGTACAGCGCCATCTGGTGCATGCGGTACAGCGACACGTAAAACATCCGCGCCAGCCAGCCCTCCAGCATCACGCTGCCGGTCAGGTTGCCCATCAAGTTACCCACAGCCGAAAAACGCGACAGCGAAATCAGTGAGCCGTAGTCGGTGTACTTGTACTCCGGCAGGGATTTGCCTTCGATGCGCAGTTTCAGCGATTTGGCCAGCAGCGACGCCTGTTGGTGCGCGGCTTGCGCACGCGGCGGCACGTTGCGGTCCGAACCCGGTTGCGGGCAGGCCGCGCAGTCGCCGAAGGCGAAGATGTTTTCATCGCGAGTGGTCTGCAGCGTCGGCAGCACCTGCAGCTGATTGATGCGGTTGGTTTCCAGGCCGTCGATGTCCTTGAGGAAACCCGGCGCACGAATACCCGCTGCCCAGACTTTCAGGCTGGCCTTGATCACATTGCCATCGGCAGTGATCAGGCTGTCGGCCGTCACTTCGCTGACCGCCGCGTTGGTCATCACATTGACCCCGAGTTTCTCCAGGGTTTTGTGTACCGGTCCGCTGATGCGCTCCGGCAGGGCTGGCAACACCCGTGGGCCGGCTTCGATCAGAGTGATGTGCATGTTTTCCGGTTTGATCCGGTCCAGACCGTATGCCGCCAGCTCATGCGCCGCGTTGTGCAGTTCTGCCGCCAGTTCGACGCCCGTAGCGCCGGCGCCGACGATGGCCACACTGATCTGCTCGACCACATCGGTCTGCCCGGCATGGGCGCGCAGGTAGTGGTTGAGCAACTGCTGGTGGAAGCGCTCGGCCTGTTTGCGGGTGTCGAGGAACAGGCAGTGCTGCGCTGCGCCTTGGGTGCCGAAGTCGTTGGTGGTGCTGCCGACGCTGATCACCAGCGTGTCATAGGCCACTTCCCGCGCCGGGACCAGCTCTACGCCGTTTTCGTCGTAGGTGGCCGCCAACTGGATTTTTTTCTGCGCGCGATCGAGCCCGCTCATGCGCCCGAGCTGGAACTCGAAGTGGTTCCATTTCGCCTGGGCAACATAGTTGAGTTCGTCTTCGGAAGAGTTCAGCGATCCGGCGGCCACCTCGTGCAGCAGTGGTTTCCAGATGTGCGTCAGGTTCGCGTCGACCAGCATCACACTGGCTGTGCCGCGTTTGCCCAGAGTCTTACCCAGACGGGTAGCCAGCTCCAGACCGCCGGCGCCGCCGCCGACAATAACAATACGATGGGACATGGGGATAACTCGCAAGGTTTTTAAAGGAAATCGGTGCGGTTACCCGAGCGAGCGCGAGGCAGCTCATAGCGTCAGGTAACTGATAAGTCGGCTCAGCAGGCCCAGACCAATGGTCACTGCCAGCACCAGCACCAGGAGCATCCACGGCCGGAAAGGCCGGCGCTCGACTTGGTGTTGGGACAATTGCAGGTACTCTTCGACATGCTTCTGGTCTTCGGGTTTCAGGCGGCTGGTCATAAAGGCCTCGTCAGGTAGACGTTGCTGAAGGTGGGGACGCTACAGCGGTTTTATCCCGGGTTGAACGCAGCATAGCCACTGGCCGGAACCGGTTCGACAGAAACACCGTCGTCGAGGCGAATGATCCCGCTTTGTAACACTCGTGCGGTAATTCCGCCATGCCCGCGCACCGCTTGAAAGGTGCCGGGGCCGAGGTTGTTTTGCAGGCGTGCGCAGGGCTGACACCAACCGGTGGTTTCGAAAATTGCCTGACCGATGCGAAAGCGCCGGCCCTTGAGGCTGAACAGATTGATGCCGCTGATAACCAGATTGCGCCGCAGATCTTCAGGCCTCACGGGTTGATCTTCAGGCCGGCCCACCAACGCACTGATGACCGCCAGGTGTTCGAACTGAATCAGTGTGACCTGCCGCGCGTTACGCGCTCCAGGGCGGGCGTGATCGCCGGTCAACCCAGCCTCGAGTCGTGCCTCGACGGCATCGAGTTCGAGCATCGGCCCACGGGACTGCGGGCGCACGCCGATCCAGCGCACGCGGCCGGTCTGCGGGACGTCGGCGATCAACTGCTGCAGCGGCGTCACAGGCTGATCCCGACATCGAAGACGATGCTGCGTCCCAGGTTGCTGCGCAGGAAATCCGGCGCATCGGGATGGGCGAACAGCACCCGGGCGAACGTCGGGCCGACCAGCGACAGCGAACGCCAGCCCTGGCGCAGATATTCGGTGGGTGGTGGAAAGTGGCTGTTGAGGTCCAGCACTTCGCGCTTGAGGCTGGCGAAGGCGATGATGTCCAGTTCGCCCAGATCCATGCCGCGTTCCTTGTAGTTGTGCGCTTTTTTGCGCAAGGTCGGCGCCAGTCGCAACAGGAACTCGTTGGCCGGGATCCGCCGGGGCTTGGCTTCACGGCGCACCAGTTGGCTGAGCGAGAATGCGCTGCGCCGCCGCTGCAATTCGTCGCGCCATTCGTCGTTGAGCCGACGTCCCTCATCGAGGACGAAGAACACTTCGAAATTGGCGTCGCGAAACAGCACGTCGGGCGGCTCGCCGGCGGGGGCGAACTCGTCGGCGCGATAAGGAATGTTCAAGCCTTGCAGCAGGCGCTGGCAGACCCAACGCTCACGCTCCCATTTGCGGGCATTGGACAGGAACGCGTTGGCTTGCTCGGCCGCGATGGTCAGCAGGCGTAAATAATCTGAGTCATCCATATGCCCAAGCTTAGCGTTCAAATGCGACAAGCAGAAAGCACCATGCGGCAAAGAGCATCAGTGGGCAGGCGGAAAGGGCGGTGTAGACTGATGAAAACCGTCCATTAATGCCGAATCGAGGGGATTGAACGTGAGATATCGCTGGCTGTTGCTGTTGGCTGTTGTTCCGCTGTGGGCCCAGGCGCTTGAAATCGGCGAACGGCTGGCACCCTGGACGCTGCTGGATCAGTACGATCAAGCGTTCACCCTCGATAACCGCACCACGACGCTGCTGGTGGCGCGCGACATGGACGGTGCCAAGCTGATCAAGCAGGCGTTGAAAGACCAGCCCAAAGGCTATCTGGAAGCGCGCCACGCCGTGTTTGTCGCCGACATCCAGCGCATGCCGGCGCTGATCGCGAAGATGTTCGCGGTTCCGGCCATGCGTGACTACAGCTATCGGGTCATGCTCGACCGCGAGGGACGGGTGGCATCGCGTTATCCCGGCGCCGAAGGCTCGGTGCTGTGGCTGCAACTCAAGGACGGCCGATTGCTCGAACAACATGAGTACACCGACGCGGCCCAACTGCACGAGGCACTGGAGAAGGCCCGCCCATGATCGGCGCGCAGCTGCTGTCATTTGAAAGCCTGACGGTGGGCTGGCTGATTTACGCGCCGGTGCTGATCTGGGCGATCTGCCGTGCGCCGTGGGTCGAGTTGTTCAGTGACAGTCGCCGTCAGCATCTGCTGTTTGGCACCGTGTTCGCCCTGTTTCTGTTGTGGATGGTGCGCAGGGATTTCGACACCGGGGTCTCTTATCACTTCATTGGCATGACGGCGGTGACGCTGCTGCTGGACTGGCCGCTGGCGATTGTCGGCGGTCTGGTGGCGCAGCTCGGGTTGGTCATGCTCGGGCGTCAGGATCTGGCGGCGGTCGGGGTCAACGGTACGCTGCTGATCCTGCTGCCGGTGTTGATCACCGAATGCGTGGCGATCGTTGTCGAGCGCGCCCAGCCGCGTAATCCGTTCGTGTATATCTTCTGTTCCGGATTCTTTGCGGCGGCGTTGTCGGCCTTGCTGTGTCTGGTGCTCAGCCTGGGTCTGCTCTGGTACGACGGCCTGTTCGCCATGCCGGAATGGCTGGAAGACTTCCTTGGCTATCTGTGGCTGCTGATTTTTCCCGAAGCCTTTATCAACGGCATGGTGATCAGCGCGCTGGTGGTGTTCAGTCCCGAGTGGCTGGAAACCTTCAACCGCACTCGCTACCTTTCAGCGCCCTGGAAGGACGACGATCCCAAGTCTTGATCCACATCAAATCCGCCTCCCGCGCGGCATTTCATGCTCGGCCAAATCCCTTCAGGAGCAGCGGCATGAGTGTGTATGAGTGGGCGAGGCAGGAAACGCGGCAGAGTCTGGAGATGGCGCAGGAGGTGGGCTTCGATCCGGGCCTGAGCCTGCGCGCCTTGCTCAGCGCGGTGGTGCAACAGAGCAAGACGGTGCGCAACGCCGAAGACCTGGCCGACGAGTTGCGCTTTCTGGCGGAAAACCTCGACGACGATCAGGACTACGGCTTTATGCGGCCCTGATCGCGATCAGTGACGCGGGTCGAAATCGCCGGAGAACATTTCGTCTTCGGCATCCGGAGCGACCGGAATCTTGTGCTCTTCGGACGCCCAGGCGCCGAGGTCGATCAGCTTGCAGCGATCGGAGCAGAACGGACGGAATTTGTTCTCGGGGGTAAATTCCACGGGGGCGCCACAGGTTGGGCATTCTACGGTCGGGATCTGGCTCATGACTGGCCTCCGGATAAAGTCAGGTAAAGGTGATGCAGGCGCTCGACTTCGCTGTGCAGCCAGGCGAGGTCGCGGTCGTTGACCACCACATCGTCGGCACGGCTCACGCGGTCTTCGCGGCTGGACTGGGCCTTGAGGATCGCCTGGACCTGCTGTTCGCTGGTCTGGTCACGCTGCAAGGTGCGTTCGATCTGCAGTTGTTGCGGGGCGTCGATCACCAGGATGCGCTGGGTCATCGCGTATTGCCCGGATTCGATCAACAGCGGCGAAACCAGAATCGCGTAAGGCGATTTTGCCAGCGCCAGATGGTGGGCGATTTCCTCGGCGATCAACGGATGCAGCAAGGCTTCGAGCCAGCGGCGTTCCTCCGGCACTTCAAAGATCAGCTGGCGCAGGGCGGCGCGGTTCAGCGTGCCATCAGCCTGCAACACCTTTGGGCCGAAGTGTTCGGCAATCTTCGCCAGCGCCGGACGTCCCGGCTCGACCACCCAGCGCGCTGCATGGTCGGCGTCGACCACATGGATCCCGAGGTCGATGAAGTGCTGGGCCGCGGCACTTTTGCCGCTGCCGATGCCGCCGGTCAGGCCGAGAATCCAGGGTTTTTCCACAGGGGTATTCATTTCAAACCGACAAACTGCCAATAGAAGTCGGTTATTTGACCACCCCAGAGCAAGGCAATCCAGCCGGCAATTGCCAGATACGGGCCAAAGGGGATTGGCGTCGAGGTTTTCTGCTCACGCAAACGCAGCAGAATTACCCCGACAACGGCTCCCACCAGCGATGACAGCAGGATCGTCAGCGGCAGAATCTGCCACCCGCCCCAGGCCCCGAGCAGCGCCAACAGCTTGAAATCGCCATGACCTATGCCGTCCTTGCCGGTCAGCAGCTTGAACAGCCAGAACACCGACCACAGCGCCATGTAACCGGCCACCGCGCCCCATAGCGCCGCGTGCAACGAGACGAACAGCCCGAAGCTGTTGACGATCAGCCCCAGCCACAGCAACGGCAACACCAGCACATCGGGCAGCAGTTGATGTTCGGTATCGATCAGGCTCATCGCCAGCAATCCCCAGGTGAGGACGATCAACAGACACGCCGCCCAGCCAAAACCCACCTGCCAGGCGACGAAGGCCGAGAGCAGGCCGCAGGCCAGTTCGGTCAGGGGATAACGTTTGCTGATCGGGGCGGCACACGCAGAACAGCGTCCGCGCAGGAACAGATAGCTGAGCAGCGGGATGTTTTCCCACGCGCGAATCCGGTGGCCGCAATGCGGGCATTCGGACTGCGGGAGCATCAGGTTGTAGGTCGGCAGTGGCGTATCGGTCGGCAGGCCGAGGACGTCCTGGGCCTGCTGGCGCCAATCGCGCTCGAGCATTTTCGGCAGACGCCAGACCAGCACGTTGAGAAAACTGCCGACCACCAGACCCAGCAGCAGTGCGGTGAAAACAAAGGCCAGCGGATACAGACTGAAAAGTTCGTCGATAGGCATGTCAGATCGCTGAGCCGAGTTGGAAGATCGGCAGGTACATGGCCACGACCAGACCGCCGACGATGACACCGAGCACCACCATGATGAACGGCTCCATCAGGCTGGTGAGGTTGTCGACCATGTTATCCACCTCGTCCTCATAAAAACCGGCGACTTTGTCGAGCATGTCATCCAGCGCACCCGATTCCTCGCCGATAGCGGTCATCTGTACCGCCATGTTGGGGAACACCCCGGTGGTGCGCATCGAAAAATTCAGCTGCATGCCGGTGGCGACGTCCTGACGGATGCGCAGCACCGCGCGTTTGAACACCACGTTGCCGGTGGCCCCGGCCACCGAATCCAGTGCCTCCACCAGCGGCACGCCGGCAGCGAAAGTGGTCGACAGGGTCCGGGCGAAACGCGCCACCGCCGACTTGTACATCAGTGTGCCCACCAGCGGTACTTTCAGCAGCCAGGTGTCTTTGCGATCACGCAGCGCCTGAGACGTTTTCAGGGCGTGACGCGTACCGAAAAACACGCCAATCAGGATCCCGAGCACCGCCCACCACCATTGCTGCATGAACTCGGAGATGCCGATCACCATCAGTGTGAAGGCCGGCAGTTCAGCGCCGAAACCGGAAAACACCGCTTGAAACTGCGGCACCACTTTCACCAGCAGAATCCCCGTGACCACCATCGCGACCAGCACCACCGCCGTGGGGTAGGTCATGGCTTTCTTGATCTTGGCCTTGAGCGCTTCGCTTTTTTCCTTGTAGGTCGCGACCCGCTCCAGCAGCGTGTCGAGGGCGCCGGACTGCTCGCCGGCATCCACCAGGTTGCAATACAGTTCATCGAAATACTGCGGCTTCTTGCGCAGGGCGGTGGCGAAGCTGTTACCGGCGGCAACTTCCTGCTTCACCTCGTCCACCAGTTTGCGCATCGCCGGGTTGTCGAAGCCTTCGCCAATGATGTCGAACGACTGCAGCAGCGGCACGCCGGCTTTCATCATGGTCGCCATCTGCCGGGTGAACAGCGCGATGTCCTGGGCCTTGATGCGTTTGGCGAAACTCAGCAGGGAGGTGGATTTCTTGCGCACCTTGCCGGGGTTGATCCCCTGCTTGCGCAGTTGCGCCTTGATCAGCGCGGGGTTTTGCCCGCTCAGCTCGCCGGTGACCTTGCTGCCTTTGCGGTCCGTGCCTTCCCAGGCGTAGATGCTGATTTTTGCTGCCTTGACCGCCATGTTCAGTCCTTGGTGACCCGGTTGATTTCTTCCAGGCTGGTGATGCCTTGCATGGCCTTGCGCAGGCCCGAGGTGCGCAGATCGTCAAAACCGTCGCGACGCATTTGACTGTCGATTTCCAGCGAGTTGCCTTCGGCCATGATCAGCCGTTGCAGCTCGGGAGTGTTTTTCACCACTTCATAAATCCCCACGCGTCCCTTGTAGCCGCCGTTGCATTGATCGCAGCCGACCGGCTCATAGATCGTGAAACTGCCGATCTGTTCCGGCGGGAAGCCTTCCTTGATCAGGGTTTCGCGAGGGATCTCGATCGGTTTCTTGCAGTGACTGCACAATTTGCGCGCCAGGCGCTGGGCGATGATCAGGCTCACCGAGGTGGCGATGTTGAACCCCGGAATGCCCATGTTGTGCAGGCGGGTCAGGGTCTCGGCGGCGCTGTTGGTGTGCAGCGTGGACAGCACGAGGTGACCGGTCTGCGCGGCCTTGATCGCGATTTCGGCGGTTTCCAGGTCGCGGATTTCGCCAACCATGATCACGTCCGGGTCCTGACGCAGAAACGAGCGCAGCGCCTGGGCAAAATCCAGCCCCTGTTTGGGATTGACGTTGACCTGGTTGATGCCTTCCATGTTGATTTCCACCGGGTCTTCGGCGGTGGAAATGTTGATGTCGACGGTATTGAGGATATTGAGCCCGGTGTACAGCGATACGGTTTTCCCCGAGCCGGTAGGGCCGGTCACCAGAATCATCCCCTGTGGCTGCTTGAGCGCGGCCATGTACAGGTCTTTTTGCGCCGGTTCGTAACCCAATGCATCGATGCCGATTTGCGCACTGGACGGGTCGAGGATCCGGATCACTACTTTTTCGCCCCACAGGGTTGGCAGGGTGTTGACCCGGAAGTCGATCGACTTGTTCTTCGACAGGCGCATTTTGATCCGCCCGTCCTGGGGTTTACGCCGTTCCGAGATGTCGAGACTGGCCATGACTTTCAAGCGTGCGGCGATCCGCCCGGCCAGTTGGATCGGCGGTTTGGCCACCTCGCGCAGGATGCCGTCGGTGCGTACCCGCACCCGGAAGTTCTTTTCGTAAGGTTCGAAGTGCAGGTCGGAGGAGCCGCTCTTGATTGCGTCCAGCAGCATCTTGTGGACGAAACGGACTACCGGAGCGTCATCGGCATCGAGTCCGCCGATGGCGTCCTGTCGGCTGTCATCGACGGATTCGACATCCACGCCGTCGAGGTCGACGTCGGCCATCTCTTCGAGGCCGCTGGTGTGAGTGTCGAAAAATTTCTCGATGGCGTCAGTGAGCTTGTCGTCTTCCACCAGGATGGCTTCGGTATTCAATCCTGTGCTGAACTGGATGTCGTTGATCGCCTGGTAATTGCTCGGGTCGGAAATGCCCACGAACAGCTTGTTGCCGCGTCGCCACAAGGGCAGGACATGGTGCTGACGCACCAGTTTTTCACTGACCAGGCCCTTGGGCTGAGTTTCCTTGTCGAGGCAATTGAGGTCCATGAAGGCCATGCCGAAATGCTCTGAAGCGATCTCGGCCACCTGTGAACTCTTCACCAGTTTGTTCTGCACCAGGTAGCTGACCAGCGACAGCCGATTGCGCTGCGCCTGTTGCCAGGCCTGTTGGGCGCTTTTTTCCGTCAGCAGTTCGGCCTGTACCAGTTGCTTGGCCAGACCGCTCAGAGCGATGTCATTCATGAGGATTCCGCACGCTTGCCGTTCATGACTTATAGCCTAGTCAAGTGACAGCGCCAAACACGTCGGGCGCAGGTGACAAAAAGTGTCAGATAGTGCGGTTGTCTGTTGTAGGAAAGGCCGCCGCATCGTGCTCATGCCGAGTATTCGGGGCCGGCACCCGGTTGGCATGGGCTATGCTGAGCCCTTCTCAGATCATGAGATTCCGACTCATGCATGGAGCTTGTCTATGAAAAAACAACAGGGCTTTACTCTGATCGAGCTGCTGATCGTCGTGGCGATCATTGGCATTCTGGCGACCATCGCCTTGCCGCAATACTCCAAGTACCAGGCGCGTTCGAAGGTGACGGCAGGTCTGGCAGAAATCAGTGCGCTCAAGGTGCCGTTCGAAGACACGATCAATCAAGGCACGGACCCAACGCTGCTACTCGTGGCCGGGAGCGCTACAGCGACCACCTCCAACTGCACACTGGCGGCATCGGGAACCGCCTCGACGGGTGCGGGCACTATAACCTGCACACTGGTGAATGCCCCGGGTCCGGTGCTGGGTAAAACCATCACGTTGACCCGTACCGGTGCTGCGACTGGCAGCACCTCGGGCGTCTGGAGCTGTGCTTCGACCGTAAACCCGGACTACGCGCCTAAAGGTTGCGCAGGCACCGGTGCCTGATTGAGTCAACAAGGTCAGAGATGCCCCGCCATGCGGGGCATTTTTGTTTTCGAACGTTGAAAAAAGCTTCAATAATTTCAGCGTGTTAGGAACTTTCCGAAAAGCCGCAACTTGCATGTCGTTTATTCAGTGGTCATGCAAATTGCATGATTTCGAAAATTTGCATGATTCATATCTCATTGATTTATAAGGGATTATTGTCTTTCGAAAAGTTGGCACAGCCTTCGCAACATCTCCAGTAACCCTGCTGACAAGACAACCAGCAGACTTTCCAGAAAAACAGGAGTTACTCGTATGAAGAAGTTCGCTATCACTGCCGCTGCTGCTACCGCGCTGACCCTGACCATGGCTTCCGGTGCATTTGCACAAACCACTCAGACTACCCAGGCTCCAATGACTTTGGCTGCCGGTGAAATGACCAAGGCTAAAGAAGCTACTTCCGATACCTGGATCACTACCAAAGTCAAAAGCGACCTGGTAACCGAAAAAGGCATTCCTGGTACCGACATCAAAGTCGAAACCAACAAAGGTGTGGTTTCCCTGTCTTCCGATGTCGCCATCACCGAAGCTCAGAAAACCACGGCTGTGAACATCACCAAGAAAATCAAAGGCGTCAAAGCGGTTTCCGCTGACGGCCTGAAAGCCGAGTAAGGCATGACTTCTCGCCTGGACCGGGAGAAGGCGCGACAGACGGGCCGAGCAATACGTCTGCCGCAACTTTAGAGTTCATGCGAACGGTCACACGGATGTGACCATTACAGGCCCCGGCACTTGTGTCGGGGCCTGTTCTATTTTTAGAAGCAAAAGATCGCAGCCTTCGGCAGCTCCTACAATTTGGAATGCATTTCCCTGTAGGAGCTGCCGCAGGCTGCGATCTTTTGATCTTTCAGTTGCCGCGCTTGCTGTTGATCTGCCGCAGGCGATTGCCTTCAAAGCGCAGGTACTGGTACATGCCGTTGCTCGGGCCGTAGGTCCATTCTTCGACCTGAAACTCTTCGCGGCGGTTGGCGCTGCGCTTGTAGCCGAGGACATCGCGGCTGACCGGCTCGCCACACTTCTGCAGCACTTCGCTGGCGCGGTCGCCGAGACTGACCAGTTGGCTGCCACAGCGCAGGGTGTCTGAGGCCAGGGCAGGGCTGGCGGCGAGCATCAGCGTCATCGCAACCAGCCACTTGTGCTTCATTACTCGGCGTCCAGGTGCATTTGCGTCACGACCCGACCATCGCTTTCGGCCTCGCCAAGATTGGCATCGATGAAGTACACCCGGTCATCGGCCAGTTGGCCCTTGTCGACCAGATAATCCTTGATGCTGCTGGCGCGTTCCTGACCCAACTGCCGCAGCAACACGTCACTGGAGCTCCAGAACTTGATCACGCCTTCACGCATTTTCGCCGTGCGTTCTTCCTTGCCCAGATCCTTCCACTCGGCCGGTGGCTGGGTTTTCAGGCGGGTGCGGTAGATGCCTTCGAGCAACGGGCCTTTCTCGTTTTCCGGCACTTGCAGCAGCGAGGCTTGCGCCGGCACCTTGTCGCCACGGCGCTGGAGCATCTTGTAGTAGTTGTACTGATATTCGCGTTCCAGGCGCTGTTCGGCGATCAGCGGGCCGTCGCTGCTTTGGGCGGCGGTGCCTTCGATTTCCAGACGCAGGGCCGGACGCTCCTTCAGGGCTTTGGACAGCTTCTCCAGAGCGGACTCGGCGTCCTTGCTCAGGTCGCTGGAACCCGGTGCAAAGGCCACGGTACCGAGGTCCTCGGAGCTGCCACCGCTGATCAGCCCGCCAATCATCTTGAACGGCGCTGCGGCAGCCTTGACGATCAGGTTGCGCAGGGTCTGCCAGACAATCGGCATCACGCTGAACTGCGGATTGTTCAGGTCGCCGGTGACTGGCAGTTCGATGGAAATCTTGCCGTCGACGTCCTTGAGCAGGGCAATCGCCAGTTTCAGTGGCAGGCTCACGGCATCCGGGCTGTCGACTTTCTCGCCGAGTTGCAATTGCTCGACCACCACTTTGTTCTCGGCCTTCAACTGGCCCTTGGTGATCAGGTAATGCAGGTCGAGGTTGAGACGGCCCTTGCGGATGCGGTAACCGGCGAATTTGCCGGAGTACGGCGTCAGGGTGGTCAGCTCGACGCGTTTGAAACTGGTGGCGATGTCGAGGCTGGCCATCGGGTCGAACGGGTTGACCGCACCTTTGATGGTCACCGGTGCATAGCGATCGACCTTGCCCTTGATGTCGACGCTGGCCGGTTTCGCCTGACGGCTGTCGATGGTGCCGATCTGGCCGTTGAGCTGCTGGATCGCGGTGGCGAAGTTCGGGGTCAGGCTGAAGTCGGCGAAGTTGGCCGAACCGTCGTTGATCGCGATCGCGCCGATGTGAATGCCCAGTGGCTTGTCCTGGCTGGCCGGTTTGGCCGCTGCGGTTTTCGCACCACCGTCGGCGGGCTGTGGAATCAGCAGGTCGTCGATATTGGTGGTGCGGTCATCGTTGATCATGAACCGCGCGTACGGCTGGAACAGGTTGATCTTGTCGATCGACAGGCTGTCACCGTGTTGATAGTTGATGCCTTCGACCACCACTTGCTGCCACTTGAGGAAGTCGCGGGTTTTCAGGGTGTCGAGGGTGTGCAGTTGATCGATCTGCGCACGCCCGGTCACGCCGAGTGCCAGTGGCGCGGTGCTCTTGAGGTTGACCTTCAGGTCACTGCCGAGCATGCCGCTGCGCAGTTCCAGGCGAATGAACGGATTGATGTAGGACTGCGCGACACGCAGGTCGATATCCTGGGTTTTCACGTTGAGCTGGGCGGTGACCGGGGCGAGATTGACCACACCGTCGGCGTTGATCTTGCCTTGTTTGCCCAGGCCGCTGTCGAGTTTGACCTTGAAGGGGGAACCGTTGAGGCTGTCGAAATCCTGCAGATCAATGTTCAGCGGCGTGACATCCAGGGCCACCGCTGGCGTCGCCGAACGGTCGGCCAGATGCACCGTATAGTTGCGCAACTGCACGTCTTTGAGCAGCACTTGCCATGGCTTGCTCGGCACCGGCGGCGCTTTCGGCGAGTCGGCGGCTGCCGGGGTATTGGCAGGTTCGGCTGCTGCCTTGGCCGCGGGTTTGGACGGTTGGCTGGCGAACAGTTTCTGCCAGTCCAGCTGGCCGTCGGCTTCGAGTGCGGCCCAGGTTTCCAGTTTGTTGCTGCGGATCTTGCCGACCACCACTTGCTGTTTGGCCAGGTCCAGCGAGGTCTCGCTGACGTCGAGGCGTTCAAGTTTTGCCAGCGGACGCCCGTCCGGCGCCTTGATCGCGAACGGCGCAATGCTCACCGCGACGTTGTTCAGCAGCAGCTCGGTTTCTTTCGACAGGTTGAGTTTGTATTCGGTACTGAGGTTGAGCACGCCGTCTTCGAGCACCAGCGGCACCGCGTCACGCACGTAGGGCCAGAAGGATTTCATCTTGCCATCGGTGACTTTCAGCGTTCCCTCGGAGGTGAACGGGATCAGGCTGAAGTTGCCTTTCCAGTCGATCTGTCCACCGGCCGGGCCAGCGGCGACCAGGGTCATGTCAGCGTTGTCTTCGGGCAGGGTGCTGAGGTTTTTCAGCTCGAAGTCGAGTTTGTCGTAGAGGAATTCGATCGGCTCGCTTGGCCGGGCGTCCTCGAAGTGCACATTGCCGCCGGCCAGTTGAATGCGGTCGATGCGCAGCGGGAACGGCTTGGCATCCGGGTCGGCCGGGGTCGGTTCGCTGGCTGGAAGTTTGAACAGGCCCAGCAGATTGAGCTGGCCGTCCTTGGCGAAGAGGATTTCGGTCTTCGGCTTGTCCAGCTCGATATCGGCCAGGTGCAGTGCTTTGGTCCACAGGCTGTCGAGTTGCAGGTTGGCATACAACCGCTCGAAGCCGACTTGTTCCTTGCCCGGCTCACCGATGACCAGCCCCCACAGGGTGACTTCAAGGCTGAACGGATTGAGTTCGATGCGCTGGATATGTGCAGGCACCGTGGCGTAGTTGGCCAACTGCTGGTTGGCAATGCGCAGGGCGATGCCCGGCAAAATCAGAAACCCCAGCAGGCTGTAGAGGGCCAGAGCAGTCAACAAGGCGCCAATCGCGCGAATCAATCCTTTGGGCATGTGCGGCTTCATCTGTCTGAATCGGAGTGTCTTGGAGTATGGCACGCGATTCTGGTTCCGAAGTACATCGTCGGTTACAGGAATGTTCAGATTTGTCCGCAATCGTTGTAGGAGCTGCCGCAGGCTGCGATCTTTTGATCTTGTTTTTTAAAAATCAAAGTCAAAAGATCGCAGCCTGCGGCAGCTCCTACAGGGGATTACTATCAGAGCTGCAGAATCAGGGTTTTCAGCGGTGGCTGTTGGTCCATCGACGGGAAGTCGGCACCCGGGGGCATCACGCTCCACTCGCGCACAGGTCGCCCGGCCTTTTCCGCGCAGCGCAGTACCTGTTCGCGCCAGTCGTCCATGCTGACTTTCGCCAGGTTGTTGCAGCAGATCAGCACGCCGTTGTCGGCGGTGGTCAGCAGCGCCGGTTTGAGCAGGCTCTGATAGTCGCGCAGCAGGTCGACGGTGCCGAACGCGCTCTTGGCCCAGGCGGGCGGGTCGAGCAGCACCAGATCGTATTGACGCTGTTCGAGGCGCTGATAGCTCGGCAGTTTCTGCCCGCGCCGCTGGCTGATGGGCAGGCCGGCGAGTTGGCGGATTGCCGGAAAGTAGTCGGACTGGATGAATTGCATCTCGGGCAACTGTGGGTTGAGCAGACCGTTTTCGCGACCGACCGCCAGGTTGCCTTCGGCAAAATCCAGGTTGCACACTTCACGCGCACCACCGGCAGCCGCACTCAGGCCAACGCCACAGGTGTAGGCGAAGAGGTTGAGCACGCTTTTGCCCTTGGCGTGATCCTTGACCCAACCGCGAGTGTTGCGCAGGTCGAGGAACAACAGCGGATCCTGCCCGGCATGCCGCCCGCGCACGCGGTAGTTCAGGCCCCACTCATGACCGACCAGATCCGCCAGCGCGGCTTCGTCGGCTTTGTAGACGCTGTCTTCGCGATCGATCCGCGAGTTGCCCCGGGAGCGGTCGTTGTAGACCAGCAGCGTTTCGAAGCCCAGCGTCTGATTGACCATGGCGTGCAGTTGCAGCAGGTCATCGCGCTCCAGCGTCTGGTGAAAGCTCTGCACCAGCAATTGCGGACCGTAGCGGTCGATGGTCAACCCACCGGCGCCTTCCTGGCTGCCGTGGAACAGCCGATAGCAATCGGTGCCCTGACTGTGCAGTGCAGTGAGCAAGTCCTGGCGTTGATCGAGAGCGGCGCGCAGCGCCTGATTCAAGGAAGACATGCGGGCGCCTTGCTGGTGAGAATTGGGGCGCGGGAGTTTAGCAGTTACTGAGCTGCAAGCTCCAAGCTTCAAGCCTCAAGCTCAAAACTTGCAGCTTGCAGCTTGCAGCTCTGAGCGTCAGCGAAGCAGCCCCATTCGGCGTTTGGCCCGTTGCACCGAACCATTGCGCATCGCCCAGCGCAGCATCGGTGCGCTGCGTTTGACGCTGGCGCGGATCAACTGGCGCTGCAGCGGATTCTGTCGCGCATCGAACATGTCGCTGGCCCAGTCCGGCAGCAGGTCGATGCCAGCTTTCATCATCAGGTCGCCAAACGGCCGCGCCAGAACACTCGGGGCTGGCGCGTCGAGCAACAGGCGCAAGACTTCGCGGCTGCGTTCATCACACAGCAACTGCGGGCGCATGCGTTGCAGATAATCGGCCACGGCCTGCCGTGATTTCGGGACATCCCGCGCGCCGAGGCGCTCGGCGACCACGGCGATTTCCGCGTAGTAACGATCCTGTTCCGCCAGCGACAGCTGCGGGTTGCGGTAACGCAGATGCGCGGCGAGGAAGTTGCTGACTTCTGCCACATGCACCCAGGTCAGCAGGTCCGGGTCGCTGGCCGCATAGGGCCGGCCATCCGGTGCGGTGCCGACCACTTGCAGGTGAATGGTGCGCACTTTCTCGATCAGCCATTCGGCGTCGCGACGCGAGCCGAAGGTAGTGCCGGAAACAAACTGACTGGTGCGACGCAAACGTCCGAGCATGTCCTGACGAAAATTCGAGTGATCCCAGACCCCGGCCAGTGCCAGCGGATGCAGGGCTTGCAGGAGCAAAGCGCTGATGCCGCCGATCAGCATGCTGCTGAAGTCGCCATGGACTTGCCAACTGATCGAGTCGGGGCCGAACAGCCCGGGATCGCCCTTGGGGTTTTCCAGGTCGAGCTGACCGAGGGACAGCCCGGTCAGGCTCATGAGTTGGTTTTCGATGCGGCTGCGGATGAATTCCATGACAACTCATTGATGGTGGACAGGCGCGGCCGGTTGACCGCGCCGTGGACGTTACTGATTGAGGCGCTTGTCGATCAAGCCCTGCACCACGCTCGGGTCGGCCAGGGTCGAGGTGTCGCCAAGGCTGTCGAGTTCGTTGCAGGCGATCTTGCGCAAGATGCGGCGCATGATCTTGCCTGAGCGGGTTTTCGGCAAGGCCGGCGCCCACTGGATCAGGTCCGGCTTGGCGAAGCTGCCGATTTCTTTGCTGACGTGGGTCAGCAGTTCCTTCTTCAGCTCATCGCTCGGCTCGACGCCGTTCATGGGCGTGACGAAGGCATAGATGCCCTGGCCTTTGACGTCATGCGGGTAACCGACCACGGCGGCCTCGGCGATGCTGTCGTGCAGCACCAACGCGCTTTCCACTTCGGCGGTGCCGATGCGGTGGCCGGAGACGTTGATCACGTCGTCGATGCGCCCGGTGATCCAGTAGTCGCCGTCCTCATCGCGGCGCGCGCCGTCGCCGGTGAAGTAGTAGCCGGGGTAGGGTTTGAAATAGGTGTCGACCATGCGCTGCGGATCACCGTAAACGCTGCGGATCTGCGCCGGCCAGCTCGACTTGATCGCCAGCACGCCGCTGCCGGCGCCTTTGATTTCCTTGCCGTGTTCATCGAGCAGCACCGGTTGTACGCCGAACATCGGTTGTGTGGCGCACCCCGGTTTGATTCGTTGCGCGCTCACCAGCGGGCTGAGCATGATGCCGCCGGTTTCGGTCTGCCACCAGGTGTCGACAATCGGGCAGCGCTGTTCTCCTACAACGTTGAAGTACCATTCCCACGCTTCCGGGTTGATCGGCTCACCGACGCTGCCGAGCAGTCTGAGACTTTGCCGCGACGTTTCCTGCAACGGCCCGGCACCCTCGCGCATCAGCGCACGCAGGGCCGTCGGCGCGGTGTAGAAAATGTTGACCTTGTGTTTATCAATCACCTGCCAGAAACGCGAAGTGCTCGGATAACTCGGCACGCCTTCGAAGATCAGCGTGGTCGCGCCGTTGGCCAGCGGGCCGTAGACGATGTAACTGTGACCGGTGACCCAGCCGACGTCGGCGGTGCACCAGAACACTTCGCCATCGCGGTAATCGAGCACGTATTTGAAGGTCATCGCCGCCTGCAGCAAATAGCCGCCGGTGGTGTGCAACACGCCTTTGGGTTTGCCGGTGCTGCCGGAGGTGTAGAGGATGAACAATGGATCCTCGGCGTCCATCGGCTCTGGCGGGCAGTCGTCGCTGACATCGCGCACCGCCTGGTGATACCAGAGGTCGCGGCCCTCGACCCAATTGACCTTGCCCTGCGTGCGCTCGACCACCACCACTGTGCTGACGTCCGGGCAGCTTTGCAGGGCTTTGTCGACGTTCTGTTTTAACGGCACGAACTTGCCACCGCGCACGCCTTCGTCGGCGGTGATCACCGTGCGGCAATCGGCGTCGAGAATGCGGTCACGGAGTGAATCCGGGGAGAAGCCACCGAACACCACCGAATGAATCGCGCCAATCCGCGTGCAGGCGAGCATGGCGTAGGCGGCTTCAGGGATCATCGGCATGTAGATGCACACCCGGTCGCCTTTTTTCACGCCACGGCTTTTCAGCACGTTGGCCAGTCGGCAGACATGGTGGTGAAGTTTTTTGTAGGTAATCTGCACCGATTCGGCCGGGTCGTCGCCTTCCCAGAGAATCGCGGTCTGCTCGCCGCGCTGCGCGAGGTGGCGGTCGATGCAGTTGTAGCTGACGTTCAGTTGTGCACCGGCAAACCAGGAGGCTTCACCGGTCTTCAGGTCGTAGCGCTGGACGGTCTGCCACGGTGTGCTCCAGTCGAGAAAGCGCGTGGCCTGTTCGGCCCAGAAGGTTGTGGGGTGTTCGAGGGATTCGCGATACAGGCGCTTGTAGTCGTCCTGACTCAACTGCGCAGCCCGGCGGACGGCATCGGCTTTGGGGAACGTGCTGATATCGAACATGACGGTTCCTTATTCTTGTTGTGCGACAAGAGGGAAGCTGTACGACCCTCGTAGGAGCTGCCGAAGGCTGCGATCTTTTGATCTTGTTTTTTAAGATCAAGATCAAAAGATCGCAGCCTTCGACAGTTCCTATAGAGGACCGCGTACGCCACCGATTCTGCGATTGGCCCGGTGCCGTGGAACTGTCGATGTTGCAAGCTGTAGGGGCAGGCAAACCGCCCCTTCAGCCTATCACCCGCGGTGACGCCCGCGGAAGTAGTTGATCAGGCCCTGAGTGGAGGCATCGTCAGCGCTGGTTTCATCGCTGCCGACCAGGCGGTTGTAAACGCCTTTGCCCAGTTCCTTGCCCAGTTCCACGCCCCACTGGTCGAAGGCGTTGATGCCCCAGACCACGCTCTGCACGAACACTTTGTGCTCATACAAGGCAACCAGCGCGCCGAGACGACGCGGGCTGATGCGCTCGACCACAATGGTGTTGCTTGGACGGTTGCCCGGGATCACCTTGTGCGGTGCAAGTTTGTGCACCTGTTCTTCGCTCATGCCTTTGTCGCGCAGTTCAGCCTCGGCTTCGGCCAAGGTCTTGCCGAGCATCAGCGCCTGGCTCTGCGACAGGCAGTTGGCGTACAGCCACTGATGGTGGTCGGACACCGGGTTGAAGCTGACGATCGGCACGATGAAATCGGCCGGGATCAGTTGGGTGCCCTGGTGCAGCAACTGGTGGTAGGCGTGCTGACCGTTGCAGCCGACGCCGCCCCAGATCACCGGGCCGGTATCGGTCGACACCGAGGTGCCGTCCTGACGCACGCTCTTGCCGTTGGATTCCATGTCCAGCTGTTGCAAGTGCTTGGTGATGTTACGCAGATAGTGGTCGTACGGCAGGATCGCGTGGCTTTGCGCGCCCCAGAAGTTGCCGTACCACACGCCGAGCAGCGCCAGCAGCACCGGCATGTTCTGTTCGAACGGTGCGCTCTGGAAATGCTGGTCCATGGTGTAGGCACCGGACAGCAGTTCCTTGAAGTTGGACATGCCGATGGCCAGCGCAATCGGCAGACCGATGGCCGACCATAGCGAGTAGCGACCGCCAACCCAGTCCCACATCGGGAAAATGTTTTCTTCACGGATGCCGAATGCTACCGCTGCGGCGTTGTTGCTCGATACCGCGATGAAGTGGCGATACAGCTCGGCTTCCGAACCTCCCTGAGCCAGGTACCAGGCGCGTGCGGCCTGGGCGTTCTTCAGGGTTTCAAGGGTGTTGAAGGACTTCGACGAAACAATGAACAGCGTGGTTTCGGCGCGCAGCTTTTGCGTCAGCTCGTGGAACTCACTGCCGTCGATGTTCGCCAGGTAGTGGCAACGCACGCCTTTCTGCGCGTAGGACAGCAGCGCTTCGGAAACCAGCTCCGGGCCGAGGAACGAGCCACCGATACCGATGTTCACCACGTCGGTGATCGGCTTCTCGGTGTAGCCACGCCACAGGCCATCGTGGATGCGGCCGACCAGATCAGTGATCTGGTTCAGCACCTTGTGCACTTCCGGCATCACGTTGACGCCGTTGACCGACAGTTTGTCGCCCACCGGGCGGCGCAGGGCGGTGTGCAGCGCCGGGCGGCCTTCGGAGGCATTGACGATTTCGCCGTCGAACAGCGCTTTGATCGCGCCTTTCAAATCGACTTCATTGGCCAGACCCACCAGCAGATTGCGGGTCTGGGCATTGATCAGATTCTTCGAATAATCGAGAAACAGTCCGCAGCTGCTGAGAGTGAATTGATTGAAGCGCTGCGGATCGGCGTTGAAGGCCTCGCGCATGCTGAAATCCTGCATGGCTTGGCGGTGATCTTTCAACGCTTGCCAGGCAGGCAGAGCGGTAACGTCGTGAGGAGTGCGGTAGTACGCCATCGCTGCGGTTTTCCTTTTTACTTGAACGGCCTTTTGAACACAGAACAGACCGATACGCCATGTTTGGGCGAGGGTCAAATGCATCGACACGATTTTTCGACGCAGGGCGAATACAGTAAACCTCGCGCTGCGATCTGTCTTGACTTCTTCTGACCTGTTCCCTGTACTTTTTTAACATCGATACCGGGAACAAGCCGACCAACGGAAGGGGATTGGCGCGTCGAAGCGGCTCAGGCCACCTGAACCGGAATGGCATTGCTGGTGTGGCTCAGCTCATTGCCCGGTGCCATGTATAGCATGCGCGGCTTGAAATTCAGCAGCTCCGCTTCGCTGTAATGGGCGTAGGCGCAAATGATCACCCGATCGCCGACCTTGGCCTTGTGCGCGGCCGCGCCGTTGACCGAAATCATCCGCGAACCTTCTTCACCCCGGATCGCGTAGGTGGTGAAACGCTCGCCGTTGTCGACGTTGTAAATCTGGATCTGCTCGTACTCACGGATGCCGGACAAGTCCAGCCACTCGCCGTCGATGGCGCAGGAACCTTCGTAATCGAGTACCGCATGGGTGACTTCGGCGCGGTGCAGCTTGGCCTTGAGCATGATGGCGTGCATGAGGGATTTCCCGGGTTGGAATCGAACGGCGGGCAGTGTGCCCGAAGGCTTTGGGGGCGGCAATATGGCTTGAAATGCAATTTTCAGAACGCTGAAAAACACTGTAGGAGTGAGCCTGCTCGCGATAGCGGACTGTCATTCAACAATGATGCTGAATGTCAGGGCCTCATCGCGAGCAGGCTCACTCCTACAGGGGGTACTGCGCTGTTGTTTAAGTCGGGGTATCGAGATTCAGGTGCAGGTTGTCGATCAGCCGGGTGGTGCCGAGGAACGCGGCCACCAGAATCACCAGATCGCGGTCTTCAGCCGTCGCCGGACGCAAGGTCAGGGCGTGGCGGATTTCCAGGTAATCCGGGCGCAGGCCGGCAGCTTCCAGCTGTTGCACCTGGGCTGCGATCAGCGCCGGGTAGTCGCGCTCACCTTGCTTGATCGACTCGGCAATCGTGCTCAGGGTGCGATAGACCACCGGGGCCACGGCACGCTGCACTTCGCTGAGGAAACCGTTGCGCGACGACAGCGCCAGGCCGTCGGCGGCGCGTACGGTCGGCTCGCCAATGATCTGGATCGGCATGTTCAGGTCATGCACCAGCGCGCGGATCACCGCCAATTGCTGGAAGTCCTTCTGGCCGAAGATCGCCAGGTCCGGCTGGACCATGTTGAACAGCTTGCTGACCACCGTCGCCACACCTTCGAAGTGCCCCGGACGGCTGGCGCCGCAGAGGCCTTCAGACAGTTGCGGAACGCTGACCCGGGTCTGTCCGGCCATGCCATCGGGATACATCTCTTCAACCGTCGGGGCGAACAGCAAATGGCAGCCGGCTTGCAGCAGCTTTTCCTGATCCGCCGCCAGGGTGCGCGGGTATTTGTCGAGGTCTTCGCCGGCGCCGAACTGCAGCGGGTTGACGAAGATGCTCGCGACCACGAAATCCACCCGTTGGGTGGCTTTGGTGATCAGCGCAATGTGGCCGCTGTGCAGGTTGCCCATGGTCGGCACGAAGCCGATGCGCTTGCCTTCACTGCGGGCGCGCGCCACGGCGGCGCGCAGTTCGCGTACGGTTTTTACGGTGTTCATGCAGAGAATCCGTGTTCGACACCAGGGAAAGTAACGCCTTTGACTTCGTTGACGTAAGCCTTCAGTGCGGACTGGATGCTGTCCTGACCCTGCATGAAGTTCTTGACGAATTTCGGTACGCGGCCGGTGATCGACAGGCCGAGCATGTCGTGCAGCACCAGCACCTGACCGTCGGTGGCGCTACCGGCGCCGATGCCGATGACCGGGATCTTCACGGCCTGACTGATTTCCGCAGCCAGTTCGCTCGGTACGCATTCGAGCAGCAGCATGGCCGCGCCCGCCTGCTCCAGCGAAATCGCGTCGGCACGCATCTGCCGCGCCTGGTTCTCGTTGCGGCCCTGCACTTTATAGCCGCCGAGAATGTTCACCGCTTGCGGGGTCAGGCCCATGTGCGCGCAGACCGGCACACCGCGCTCGGCCAGCAGGCGGATCGACTCCGCCAGCCACAGCGCACCTTCGACCTTGACCATGTGCGCGCCGGCCTGCATCAGCATGGCGCTGTTGGTCAGGGTTTGTTCGACGGTGGCGTTGGCCATGAATGGCAGGTCGGCCAGGATCAGGGCATCGGTGTTGCCGCGTTTGACGCAGGCGGTGTGGTAGGCCATTTCTGCGATGGTGACCGGCAGGGTGCTGTCGTGACCTTGCAGAACCATGCCGAGGGAGTCGCCCACCAGCAGCACTTCGACACCGGCCTCGTTGCAGGCGTGGGCGAAGGTCGCGTCATAGCAGGTCAGCATGGTGATCTTTTCACCTTTCTGCTTGAGGCTCTGGAGCGTGGTCAGGGTGATGGCTGGCATGTAAAAAATCCTCGTTCAGGCGCTTTGGAAACTACTGCGAGTAACGCGCGTGATTCTTCATCTACTCAGGCGCACGGTCTTGTGTCGTGCTTATAAGGCCTGGATTGCGCCCGTATGTGCCGGGTTGGCGGCAGCGGGACGCCTATAGTCGTGAGGAGAACCTAGGAAGTCAATTGCATGTGTTACCGCATTGTTACGAGGGGAGTGTTACCGGCGTTACTGATGCGATTCAGCGGCGCGGCGGGCCTGATTTGCGGGGTTTTTGTCCGACAAAAATAGCAATGCTGCACGCTCTCTCTGTGTAGGAGCTGCCGAAGGCTGCGATCTTTTGATCCTGGCTTTTTAGAAACAAAAGCAGGATCAAAAGATCGCAGCCTTCGGCAGCTCCTACAGGGGGATTTTTGTCAGGCGTGGGGCAGGCGTTCGAGGCCGACGAACGGGCAGGCAGCGAGCAGATCGACCAGCGCACGGCCATCGGCAAGCCGCAGATCCTGCGGAGCCAGCTCGGCGAGGGGATAGAGCACGAATGCGCGTTCCTGAATCTGGTAGTGCGGGACTTTCAGCCGTGGCTCATCAATCTGTCGAGCGCCGAACAACAGGATATCCAGATCCAGTGTGCGCGGGCCCCAGCGCTCCAGACGCTCGCGCCCCTGATCGTTTTCGATCGCTTGCAGCGCATCGAGCAGGTCCAGCGGTGCGAGATCACTGTCGAGGGCTGCTACCGCGTTGGTGTAACGCGGTTGGCCCGGCAGCAGTGAATCGCTCTGATAGAACGCCGAGACGCCGGCGAGGGTGGTCTGCGGCAACTGCCCCAGCGCATTGAGCGCGCTGCGCAATTGTTCGACCGGGTCAGCGAGGTTACTGCCCAGGCCGATATAAATGCGTTCCATGCCTTATTCGCCCGATGCGCTCGGAGCCCCGGCGCGCTTGCGCTTGGAGCCGCTGCTGCGGCGACGTTTGCGCGGTGCATTACTGGCGTCATCGCCCTTGCCGCTGAGGTCACGGATCATGTCGCGACGTTCGCTGTCGTTGGCGTCCTGATAGTCGGTCCACCATTCGCCCAGGCCATCGGTCTGCTCGCCGGCGCTTTCACGCAACAGCAGGAAGTCGTAACCGGCGCGGAAACGCGGGTTGTCCAGCAGCAGGTCGGCGCGTTTGCCGCTGCGGCGTGGCAGGCGTTCCTGCATATCCCAGATTTCACGGATCGGCATGGTGAAGCGCTTTGGAATGGCGATGCGCTGGCACTGTTCGGCGATCAGCTCGTGCGCGGCTTCCTGCATGGCCGGAATCGGCGGCATGCCACGCTCCTGCAGACGCAACACACGGGCCGGCAGGGCAGGCCACAGCAGTGCGGCAAACAGGAAGGCCGGGGTTACCGGTTTGTTCTGCTTGATGCGCAGATCGGTGTTGGTCAGCGCTTCGCTGATCAGCGTGTGGGTGTATTCCGGGTTGTATTCCAGCGCCTCGGCACTGGCCGGGAACAACGGGGCGAAGAGTTGCAGATCGACCAGCATTTCGAAGGTGATCGCGCCGTGGCCGGAAAGGAACAGCTTGAGCACTTCCTCGAACAGACGCGCCGATGGAATCTCGAGCAGCATCGGCGCCAGTTCACGGATCGGCTGCACGGTGTGCTTCTCGATGCCGAAATTCAGTTTGGCGGCGAAACGCACAGCCCGCAGCATCCGCACCGGGTCTTCCTGGTAACGCTGCTTCGGATCGCCGATCAGGCGGATCAGGTGATTGCGAATGTCGTGTACGCCGTTGGCGTAATCGAGTATGCGTTCGCTGACCGGATCGTAATACAGGGCGTTGATGGTGAAGTCGCGGCGCTGCGCGTCTTCTTCCAGGGTGCCGTAGACGTTGTCGCGCAGAATCCGCCCGCTCTCGTTACGCGAAGACTGATTGCTGTCTTCTTCGTCTTCGTTTTGCGGATGATTGGCGCGGAAGGTCGCGACTTCGATGATTTCGCGACCGAAATGAATATGCACCAGTTTGAAGCGACGACCGATGATCCGCGCATTGCGGAATTCGGCACGGACTTGCTCGGGAGTGGCGCTGGTGGCGACGTCGAAATCCTTGGGCGTGATGCCCAGGAGCATGTCACGCACGCAACCACCGACCAGATAGGCCTGGTAGCCGGCGCCCTGCAAGCGTTCGACGATATTGACCGCGTAGCGGCTGAATTG
Organism: Pseudomonas serboccidentalis; assembly: GCF_028830055.1. NCBI lineage: Bacteria > Pseudomonadati > Pseudomonadota > Gammaproteobacteria > Pseudomonadales > Pseudomonadaceae > Pseudomonas > Pseudomonas serboccidentalis. Next base: position 2,627,811 of record NZ_CP101655.1, on the reverse strand, counting down.
CCCCTTTTGCAGCGAATGTTGGCCGCTGTTGAGCACTTCAGGGGTGCTGCGGATGTGTTGCGTACGACGCACGGGTGTTCGGAATGACTGGAACAGCTTCTTCAGCATGGGATGCACTGTTTGAAGGAATGTTCGGCCATACCAAAGAATGACCGCATGATGGGCGCAGATTCTAGCATTTAGTCGGGGGATGGTGTAGGAGACAGCAGATTCAAGCTGAAAGCCGCAAGCTACAAGGGTGGAGCGGAGTAGAACGGAGGATTTTTTCCAGAAGGGAGAAACTACAAGGGGAGCCGAAGCTCCCCCAGAAGTAGTTGCGTGCTCTTTTTATTATTGATTCGGGCTTCTTGTTTTTGTTGAGTGCCCTCGCCATGAAGCTTTCCCTTCATGACCCTCCCAATCGGGAGCCAAGAGCAAACGGATTGCTTTGGTCGCTGAGTTGCAGTGATCTTGCGATCCAACCAGTACAGGCTCTGTCTTAGGACAGTTTTTGTTGTTCTCGGCCTGGTCGTGGGGCTAGCCCCAAATACAACGCCTCTCCAAAAGAATCAGTTAGCTGCGCCTCTCGCCGTCTTGTTTTTATTGTGCGTGAGTCGATTCGTCTTATTTTTATTGTCTTGTGCATTGCTTGTTATTGTTCTTGTACCAAACATATAGCAGGTGCCGTGCCAACTTTTGCGAAGCCCAATAAAACAAGGGGTTAGGTCGATATAACCGTTTTCTCGGGGCGAAAAAAAGCCGGGGTTTCGTTACCGATAACCCCGGCTTCTGTTACGTGAAAGGACTGAGGTAACAGTTTTTTCACATCATCAAGCGTTACCCGCCCACTCGACAGGTAACGTTCAGCTCTCGCTGGTGACCCCGGTCTTGCGTCGTGGAATGCCCAGGCGCTGACGGCGTTCCCACAGGCACTTGCGGCTGACGCCCAGTTTGCGCGCCAGTTCGGTCTCGGTCATGTGGTCCTGGTGCTCGAGGACGAAGTGCTGGAAGTAATCTTCCAGCGACAGGTCTTCGGTCGGCTCATGGCTGCTGTTGCTGGTGTTACCCGCCGTTTGCGCCGGCAAGCCGATGAACTCGTCGTCTTCCAGGTCGCTCAGCTCGATGTCGATGCCCAGCAGGTCGGCGGAGATTTCCGGGCTTTCGCTCAGGATCACCGCGCGCTCGACCGCGTTTTCCAGCTCACGCACGTTGCCCGGCCAGGAATAATGCCGGATGGCCTGTTCGGCATCGGCGGCAAATTTCAGGTCGGTACGGTTGATACGCGCACTCTGGCGGGCGAGGAACGCAGTGGCGATTTCGTTGACGTCGGCGCCACGTTCGCGCAACGCCGGCAATTTCAGGGCAATCACGTGCAGGCGGTAATAAAGGTCTTCACGGAACTGGCCGATTTTCGCCAGGCTCTTGAGGTCGCGGTGGGTCGCAGCGATCAAACGTACATCGACCTTTTGCGACTGCACCGAACCCACGCGGCGAATTTCGCCTTCCTGCAACACCCGCAGCAGGCGCGCCTGGGCTTCCAGCGGCAGTTCGCCGATCTCGTCGAGGAACAGCGTGCCGCCGTCCGCCGCTTCCACCAGACCGGCGCGACCGGCGCTGGCGCCAGTGAACGCGCCTTTTTCGTGGCCGAACAGTTCGGACTCGATCAGGCTTTCCGGGATGGCTGCGCAGTTCACCGAAATCATCGGCGCCTTGGCGCGCTTGGACAGGTTGTGCAGGGCGCGGGCGACCAGCTCTTTACCGGTGCCGGACTCGCCCTGGATCAGGACATTGGAATCCGTCGGCGCGACCTTGCGGATCTTGCTGTACAGATCCTGCATCGGCGGGCACGAGCCGATGATGCCGATCTCGCCGTTGCTGTTGTCGACAGACGATTTGCCGCTGCCATTGCTCGCTTTGCCGGCAACCACTTCGCCGACGGCAGGTGCCGACTGGTGATCACGCAGGATCCGCGCGACAGCCTGGAGCATTTCATCGTGATCGAAAGGCTTGGCGATGTAGTCCACCGCGCCCATCTTCATCGAGTCGACCGCCGAACGCAGGCTGGCGTAGCTGGTCATGATCAGCACAGGCTTGCCCTGGCCAAGCTTGATCAGCTCGGTACCGGGGGCGCCAGGCAGGCGCAGGTCGCTGACGATCAGATCGAATGTGGGAATACTGAAGCGTTCTTGTGCTTCCTGCACTGAACCGGCTTCGCTGACCTGGTACTGGTTGCGTTCCAGCAGGCGGCGCAAGGCGGAGCGGATAATGGTTTCGTCTTCGACGATCAAAATGTGCGGCATTGATTCGATACTCTCGACGGTCTCAGTTCACAGCGGACGTCGCTTCGACATGACGCGGTAAGGTCACCCGGATACGGGTGCCGCGCTGGCTTTGTACATCAGCCGGGCTGTCGATGGTGATTTGTCCATAATGCTCTTCAACGATGGAATAGACCAGTGCAAGGCCCAGACCGGTACCTTCACCCGGGTCCTTGGTGGTGAAGAAAGGTTCGAACAATCGGTCCATGATGTTCTGCGGAATACCACTGCCTTCGTCCTCGACGATCAGATCGACCGTGTGTTCGCCGGCTTCGCTCTTGACCCGCACCGCACTGCCCGCAGGCGAGGCGTCACGGGCATTGGAGAGCAGATTGATCAACACCTGGGCGAGCCGCTGCGGATCGCCTTCGACCCAGTGATCCGGATCGCACAGGTTGTAGAACTGCACTTCGAAATTGCGCCGGTTCAACGCCAGCAGGCCAATCGCGTCCTGCGCGACTTCGGCCAGGCAGACGGGCTCGTCGCTGTGCTGGTGGCTGCCGGCGTGGGCGAAGCTCATCAGCGACTGCACGATGCGTGACACGCGTTTGGTCTGTTCGAGGATCTGCCCGCTGATTTCCGTCAGTTCGCCGTCTTCTTCGCGCTCTTCGCGCAGGTTCTGCGCCAGACAGGCGATGCCGGTGATCGGGTTGCCGATTTCGTGGGCCACACCCGCCGCCAGTCGGCCGATGCTCGCCAAACGCTCGGAGTGCACCAGTTTGTCTTCGAGCATCTGGGTTTCGGTCAAGTCTTCCACCAGCAGCACCAGGCCGCTGTTGCCCGGTGCCAGCGGTTCGTCGATCGCTGCTTTGTGCAGGTTCAGCCAGCGGGTCTGGCCGTCGAGGGCCAGGTGCTGCTTGTGCAGGTGTTCGTCGGGCAGGTTGATGAAGCCTTGCAGTAATTGCTTCCACGGATTGGCAATGGTGCTCAGGCGCGAACCGACCACCCGTTGCGCGGCGATGCCAGTGAGTTCTTCCATGGCCTTGTTCCACATCAGGATCTCTTGATCCTTGGCCAGCGAGCAGACGCCCATCGGCAGCTCCTGCAGGGTCTGGCGGTGGTAGCGGCGCAGGGCGTCGAGTTCGGCGGCCAGCCCGGTGAGGCGCGAGTGGTAGTCCTCGAGGCGGCTTTCGATGAAGTGGATGTCTTCGGTGACGTAGTTCTCGCCGCCGGCCTTGTACGGCAGGAAGGTTTCGACCATGTCCTGCGCCACGCTCGGGCCCATCAGGCCGGAAAGGTTGGCTTCGATCCGGTCGCGCAGTCGGCGTAGCGCATAAGGGCGGCGTTCGTCGAACGGCAGATACAGATCGCGCAGGGCCTGCTCCACTTCTTTCTGTGCCGCCTTGGCGCCCAGAGGTTTGGCCAGTTGCGTGGCGAATTCCTGGGGCGAGGCGGCGTGCAACTCACGGCGTTGCGGACGACGCACGTTATCCACCGCGCAGGCCTCGGCGGCGCTGGCTTCTTCCGGGCTGGCGTTGGTGAACAGCGAGATCAGGGTGAACATCAGCACGTTGGCTGCCAGCGAGGCGATGGCCGCCATGTGCCAACTGGTGTCGTCCAGCACGTAAATCATGTTCAGCAGGGGAATGTAGAAGCCCTGCAGATTGCCGACCAGCGGTAACAGCATGGTCACCACCCACACCAGAATCCCCGCCAGCAGCCCGGCGATAAAGCCGCGACGGTTGGCGGTCGGCCAATACAGCACCGAAAGCACACCGGGCAGGAACTGCAGGGTCGCAACGAAAGCGACGATGCCGAGGTTGGCCAGGTCCTGCCCGGCGCCGAGCATCAGGTAGAAGCAGAAACCGGCCATGATGATCGCGACGATCAACGCCCGACGGGTCCACTTCAGCCAGCGATAGATATTGCCTTCGGCGGGTGGCTGATAGAGCGGCAGCACCAGGTGGTTCAGCGCCATGCCCGACAGCGCCAGGGTGGTGACGATGATCAGGCCACTGGCGGCGGACAATCCGCCGACGTAGGCCAGCAGGGCCAGCGGTTTGCTGTTGGCGGCAATGCCGATGCCGAGGGTGAAGTATTCCGGGTCGGTGGTGGCGCCGAGCTTCAGGCCGGCCCAGAGAATCAGCGGTACTGCCAGACTCATCAACAGCAGGAACAGCGGCAGCCCCCAACTGGCGCTGACCAGCGAGCGCGGGTTGAGGTTTTCGGTGAAGGTCATGTGATACATGTGCGGCATCACGATTGCCGAGGCAAAGAACACCAGCAACAGTGTGCGCCACGGGCCTTCCTGCAGGGGCGTGTGCAGGGCGGCGAGGGCGGTCTGGTTCTGCAGCAGCCACAGCTCAAGCTGTTGCGGGCCGTCGAACACGCCATACAGCGCATACAGGCCGACGCCGCCGAGGGCGATCAACTTGATCACCGACTCGAAGGCAATCGCGAACACCAGCCCTTCGTGTTTCTCGCGGGTGGCGATATGCCGGGAGCCGAAGAAAATCGTGAACAGAATGATCAGCGCGCAGAACGCCAGTGCGACGCGGCTCTGGATCGGTTCGCCAGTAAGGATGCCGATGGAGTCGGCCACCGCCTGAATCTGCAACGCCAGCAGCGGCAGTACGCCGATCAGCATGAAGATCGTGGTCAGCGCGCCGGCCCAGGTGCTGCGAAAGCGGAAGGCGAACAAGTCCGCCAGCGACGACAGTTGATAGGTGCGGGTGATTTTCAGGATCGGGTACAGCAGCACCGGCGCCAGCAGAAACGCGCCGGACACCCCTAGATAACTGGAGAGAAAGCCGTAGCCGTACTGATAGGCCAGGCCCACCGTGCCGTAGAACGCCCAGGCACTGGCATAGACCCCCAGCGATAGGGTGTAGGTCAGCGGGTGGCGAATGATCGCCCGCGGGATCATGCCCCGTTCACTGATCCAGGCAACACCGAACAGCACCGCCAGGTACGCGGCGCTGATCAGGATCATCTGGGTCAGGCTAAAGCTCATCGGCATCTTTTTGGCTCTGCAGGATGAAGGTCACGACAATCAGGATCAACCAGAGCAGATACGGCCGATACCAGGCGCCCGTGGCGTCGATCCACCAATCCATGATGGCTGGAGAAAACAGATAGATTCCCACGACCAGAAGCAGGACCAAGCGATAGATGTACATCCCGGCCTCTCTTTTTTATGCGCGTGCCCGAAAACGTGCGGCGATGGTAACGGATGGGCGCGCCACTGCAAGTGTCGTCATTGCAGTTGCGCTTCGGGCAGGGTCAGTGTGCGCGGGATCCGGGTCGCATCCCAGTGGCTGGCGCCCCATTTCAGCAGTTCTTGCGCGGTGGCATGCGCCAGCTCGGCACCGGGGTTTTGTCCCAGTGCACGCAGGGCCCGCAGCAGCAGTGGGGTGGCCTGATCGGCTTCCAGTGGCGGCGAACGGTAGGATTTACCGAGCTTGTTGCCGTCCGGTTGCGTGATCAACGGCAGGTGCAGGTAGCGTGGCTGACGAAAGCCCAGCAGTTCTTGCAGATAGAGTTGGCGCGGGGTGGAATCAAGCAGATCGGCCCCGCGCACGATGTCGGTGATGCCTTGCCAGGCGTCATCCAGCACCACCGCCAGTTGATAGGCGTACAGGCCATCGCGGCGGCGAATCACGAAATCGCCGACATCACGCCCCAGATGCTGGCGAAACTCGCCCTGCACCCGGTCGATGAAGTGATACTCCAGCTCCGGCACACGCAGGCGAATCGCCGCGTCTTTCTGATCATGCCCGGCATTGCGGCACAGCCCCGGATAAATACCGTGATACGGTTCCAGCTGTTTGCGCGAACAAGTGCAGGCGTAGGCCAGACCATGATTGAACAGGCTGTCGAGAACGTCGGCGTAGGCGGCGTGCCGGTCACTCTGGCGCACCATCTCGCCGTCCCACTCGAAACCGTAGCTTTCCAGCGCCTTGAGGATCGCCGCCTGTGCGCCTGGCTCTTCCCGGGGTGGATCGAGATCTTCCATGCGCACCAGCCAGCGCCCGCCGACCGCGCGCGCGTCGAGGTAAGAGGCGAGGGCAGCGACCAGCGAACCGAAGTGCAGGTGGCCACTGGGAGTAGGGGCGAAGCGGCCGATGTAGGCGGGGGCGGTTTTGGCAGTCATGGAAACGAAACTACTTTCAGGGCATACGCAGGTCAACTTGTAGGAGTGAGCCTGCTCGCGATAGCGGTGGGTCAGTCAATATTGATGTTGAATGACACACCGCTTTCGCGAGCAGACTTGCTCCCACAAAGGCAAGGGGCAAAAGGCAGAAACAAAAACGGAGCGTTCGCACGCTCCGTTTTTCGTTCAGGTCGAGATTACTTGCCGACCTGTTTTTCCTTGATTTCCGCCAGGGTTTTGCAATCGATGCACAGATCCGCGGTAGGGCGGGCTTCGAGGCGCTTGACGCCGATCTCGATGCCGCAGGACTCGCACCAGCCGTACTCTTCGTCTTCGATCAGTTGCAGGGTCTTGTCGATTTTCTTGATCAGCTTGCGCTCGCGGTCGCGGGCGCGCAGTTCGAGGGCGAACTCTTCTTCCTGGCTGGCACGGTCGGCCGGGTCAGGGAAGTTGGCCGCTTCGTCTTTCATGTGATCAACCGTACGGTCGACTTCCTGCATCAAGTCCAGTTTCCACTTGTTCAGGATCTTGGTGAAGTGCGCGCGCATCGGGGCGCCCATGTACTCTTCACCTTTCGCCGGAACATAAGGTTCGAAACCGCTGATCGTCTGATTCTGCTGTTGCTTTACTTGGGTGGGCATGAAATGGACCGCCTCTACTCTTGTAATCCATTGCGCAGGATTGCTCCATCACCGACACCTGCCGGCCCTGCGGCTGCAAGCGGGCGAACTTACCAGATCAATTCGGCCTGCGCTACTCCCGGATGTCGAGGCCCCGGCGGGTGGCGCTTGCAGAAGTCTGGCAAGTCATGTCATCCAGTGATGAAGACCTGATCAATCTCTGATTTTAGTCAATCCTGGAACGTACGCTCATATCGTTACAGTCCAGCGTTCTTGAGGCTGTGACCGCGACGGGTTCTCGCTCGTTCCGGCAGATGGGTAGAATCGTCTCTTTTTCCCCGTTGAAGGAAAACCAATGGCTCAGTCCTACAGTGCGCGCAGTCGTGCGATCGAACCGTTCCATGTGATGGCGCTGCTGGCGCGGGCCAACGAATTGCAGGCCGAAGGGCACGACGTGATCCACCTGGAAATCGGCGAGCCGGACTTCACCACGGCCGAGCCGATCATCCGTGCCGGGCAAGCGGCGCTGACAGCGGGCAAGACCCGCTACACCGCAGCGCGAGGCATTCCCGAGTTGCGCGAAGCGATCGCCGGTTTCTATCAAACACGTTACGGCCTGAACATTGATCCGCGACGGATCCTGATCACTCCCGGTGGCTCCGGCGCCCTGTTGCTGGCCAGCGCCTTGCTGGTGGACCCCGGCAAACACTGGCTGCTGGCCGATCCCGGTTACCCGTGCAACCGGCATTTCCTGCGTCTGGTCGAAGGCGCGGCGCAGCTGGTTCCGGTCGGGCCGGACGTGCGTTATCAACTGACCCCGGATCTGGTGGCGCGGCATTGGGACCACGACAGCGTCGGAGCCTTGGTGGCCTCGCCGGCCAATCCGACCGGGACGATCCTGACCCGTGATGAGCTGGCCGGGTTATCCACAGCCATCAAGGCGCGGCAGGGGCATCTGGTGGTGGACGAGATTTATCACGGCTTGACCTACGGCACCGACGCGGCGAGCGTGCTGGAAGTCGATGACAGCGCGTTTGTTCTCAACAGTTTCTCCAAATATTTCGGCATGACCGGTTGGCGCCTCGGCTGGCTGGTAGCGCCTGACGCTGCCGTCGGCGAACTGGAAAAACTCGCGCAGAACCTCTACATCAGCGCCCCGAGCATGGCGCAGCACGCCGCTTTGGCTTGTTTCGAGTCAGACACCATCGCCATCCTCGAAGAGCGCCGCGCTGAATTCGGCCGTCGTCGCGACTTTCTCCTGCCGGCGTTGCGCGAGTTGGGTTTCAACATCGCTGTCGAGCCGGAAGGGGCTTTCTACTTGTACGCGGATATCAGCCAGTTCGGCGGTGATGCCTTCGCGTTCTGCCGACATTTCCTCGAAACCGAGCACGTTGCCTTTACCCCGGGGCTGGATTTCGGGCGTTATCAGGCCGGTCACCATGTGCGTTTTGCCTACACGCAAAACCTCCCTCGCTTACAGGAAGCGGTGGAACGGATCGCCCGTGGCTTGAAGAGCTGGCAAGGCTGATGCGCTTTTATCCGGCCCTGGAAGAGGCGCGGCTGATTCGCCGCTACAAACGTTTTCTCGCTGATGTTGAAACGCTCAACGGCGAACTGATGACTCTGCATTGCCCGAATACTGGCTCGATGCTCAATTGCCAGGTCGAGGGCGGGCAGGTGTGGTTCAGCCGCTCCAACGACCCCAAGCGCAAGCTGCCCGGGACCTGGGAGATCGGTGAAACCCCGCAGGGCCGGTTGTTCTGTGTGAACACCGGGCGCGCCAATGCTCTGGTCGAAGAAGCGTTGCAGGCTGGGGTTATCAGCGAGTTGAACGGCTTCACGGCGCTTAAACGAGAAGTGGCGTACGGCCAGGAAAAGAGTCGCATCGACTTTCGCCTCGAATACCCGAGTGGCCCCGCCTATGTGGAAGTGAAAAGCGTCACCCTGGGGTTCGACGGGACGAATGTCGCGGCGTTTCCCGACGCAGTCACGCAGCGTGGCGCCAAGCATCTGCGGGAGCTGGCGCATCTGGCCCGTGACGGCATTCGTGCGGTGCAGTTGTATTGCGTCAATCTCAGCGGGATCGACGCGGTGCGTCCGGCGGAGGAAATCGATTCGGCCTACGCGGATGCGCTGCGCGAGGCAGTGATGTGCGGGGTCGAGGTGTTGGCCTATGGCGTACGGTTAAACCATGAAGAAATGGTAATCGACCGGCGACTGGATGTTTTGCTCAACGGTTAAATATCTATCCACAGCCCTTGGGTATCTTCGCGGCAAGGGATGGCGGTCAGGGACTGCCCGGCGCAGGGGCCGGCGACGCATTCGCCGTTCTCGATCAGAAACAGTGCGCCGTGGGTGGCGCACTGGATCAGGCTGTTGCTGGAGTCGAGAAACTGGTCGGGCTGCCACTCCAGTCCGACGCCGCGGTGCGGGCAACGGTTGAGGTATACATAAGCCTTGCCGTCGCGGCGCACGGCAAACAGTTTGTTTCCGTTGATGTCGAACCCACGGCTGCCGGCCTCGGCCAGATCGGCCCCCGCGCACAAAAACTTCATGGCTATCCTCAAGTGTCGGCTCGTTTTAGGAAATGTCGGAGCTTGACGTTTAAATGCAAACAATTATCAAATGGCCGCCTTCACCCACGACGCGCAACCATCGCCAAGGATACTTGGCCTGCTGTTCCGCTGCCCGGGAAAACTGTTCAAGGAAAGCTGCGTATGCGCCTGAGTACCCACGTTGTTGTGCTGTGTGTCGGACTGGTCGCCAGCCTGCAGGCACTAGCGGCCGATTTGCCACAACGTTGGGTCAGTGCCGGTGGCGCGCTGTCGGAGTGGGTGAGTGCGCTGGGCGGCCAATCGAAACTGGTCGGCGTCGACACCACCAGCCAGCATCCTGAGGCGCTGAAGACACTGCCGAGCATCGGCTATCAGCGCAGCCTGTCGGCAGAAGGCATTCTCAGCCTGCGCCCGGACATTCTCATCGGCACCGAAGAAATGGGGCCGCCGCCGGTCATTGCCCAAGTGAAGAGCGCCAAGGTGCGGGTTGAACTGTTCTCGGCGCAGCCGGATCTGCCGACGCTGGAGGAAAACGTCACGCATCTGGGGCAGTTGCTGGGCGCGCAATCGCAGGCGACTCAGTTGCTGGAGAGTTATCGACAGCAACTCGCGGTGCAGAAATCCCGGGTCGCCAAGTTGCAGACTGAGCATAAAGCCCCCGGCGTGCTGGTGCTGATCGGGCATGCCGGCGGCAAACCGTTGATCGCCGGTAAAGACACTGCTGCCGACTGGCTATTGCAACAGGCGGGCGGGCATAACCTGGCGACGCATACCGGTTACAAACCGTTCTCTGTGGAATCGCTGGCCGGTCTCGATCCGCAGGTGCTGGTGTTCGCCGATCGCGCGCTGAGCGGTGCGGCCGCGAAAGCGGCGCTGTTCAAGGAAAACCCGATTCTCCAATCAAGTCGCGCGGCCAAGGCCGGACGGGTGCTGGAGCTGGATCCGACGCTGCTGGTCGGTGGGCTCGGGCCACGTTTGCCGGCGGCGTTGCAGCGTCTGTCTGACGGTTTCTACCCGACCAAGGGCCACCCATGACCCCATTGGTCAAACCCCGCAGCCTGTTCATCGGCCTGACACTGTTGTGTCTGCTGGCCATCTGGCTGTCATTGGCGCTGGGTCCGGTCAGTCTGCCGCTGTTGGATACCCTGCGTGCTGCGTTACGCATGCTCGGCGTGCCGCTGGCGCCGGACGGTCTGGAGCAGGCTGAACTGATCCTCGGGCAAATTCGCTTGCCACGCACCTTGCTCGGGTTAGCGGTGGGTGGTGTGCTGGCGCTGTCCGGTGTGGCGATGCAGGGCTTGTTTCGCAATCCATTGGCCGATCCCGGGTTGGTCGGGGTGTCCAGTGGCGCGGCGCTGGGCGCAGCAGTGGCGATTGTCGGTGGTACGTTTTTTGGAGGTTTGCCGGAGTGGTTCGGGCCGTATCTGTTATCGGCGTGTGCGTTTCTCGGTGGGCTCGGGGTGACCGCGCTGGTCTATCGGCTCGGGCGGCGCAACGGTCAGACCAACGTCGCGACCATGCTGCTGGCGGGGATCGCCCTGACGGCGCTGGCAAGCTCGGCGGTGGGACTGTTCACTTATCTGGCAGATGACGCGACCCTGCGCACGCTGACGTTCTGGAACCTGGGCAGCCTCAATGGCGCCAGTTATGCGCGGCTCTGGCCTTTGCTGATCATCAGCACCGGTGTGGCATTGTGGTTGCCGCGTCGCGCCAAAGCCCTGAATGCCTTGTTGCTCGGGGAGTCCGAGGCGGGGCACCTGGGGATCGATGTCGAGCGGCTCAAGCGCGAATTGGTGTTTTGCACCGCGCTGGGGGTTGGTGCGGCCGTCGCGGCTGCGGGGATGATTGGTTTCGTCGGGCTGGTGGTGCCGCATCTGGTGCGTTTATTGGCTGGACCGGATCATCGGGTGCTGTTGCCGGCGTCGCTGTTGGCCGGGGCCAGCCTGCTGTTGCTGGCGGATCTGGTGGCGCGGCTGGCGCTGGCGCCGGCGGAGTTGCCGATCGGTATTGTCACTGCGTTTATCGGTGCGCCGTTCTTCCTTTATCTGCTGTTGCGAGGGCGTGCCTGATGCTGTGTGCGCACAACCTGCATATCCGTCGTGGGCGCAAGACGGTGCTCAGCGAGGTCAGCCTGCAACTTGAACCGGGTGAGGTGCTGGGTGTGCTCGGGCCGAACGGTGCCGGTAAAAGCACGCTGCTCGGCGCCCTGTGCGGCGAACTGACGGCCAGTGAAGGCGAGGTTTCGCTTGAGGGCCAGGCCTTGAGTCACTGGACGGGCACCCAGCGCGCGCAGCGTCTGGCGGTGCTGCCGCAGGTGTCGACGCTGGACTTTGCCTTTCGCGTCGAGGAGGTGGTTGGCATGGGCCGCCTGCCTTATCAGAGCGGTCGGGTGCGCGATGACGAGATTGTCGCGGCAGCACTGGAGGCGGCGGATGCCGGGCATCTGAGCGGTCGCAGTTATCTGGCATTGTCGGGCGGCGAGCGTCAGCGCGTGCATCTGGCGCGGGTGTTGGCGCAACTGTGGCCGGGGCAGGCCGGGCAAAGCTTGTTGCTGGACGAGCCGACTTCGATGCTCGATCCGCTGCATCAGCATACGACGCTGCAGGCGGTACGCGAATTTGCCGATCGTGGCGCGGCAGTGCTGGTCATTCTGCATGATCTGAATCTGGCGGCGCGCTATTGTGATCGTGTGTTGTTGCTCGAAGGCGGGCGCCCGGTGGCGTTGGATACGCCGCAGCAGGTATTGCGACCGGATACGCTCAAAGCCGTTTTCGGTCTCGAGGTATTGGTGCAGCCGCACCCGGAACGTGGGCATCCGCTGATCATCGCCCGCTGATTTTTCATCGAGGTGATGGCATGCGCGGGATGTGGCTATTGATCGTGTTGCTGCTGGCGGGGTGTCAGCATGTTGCCGCGCCGCCCCCGCCGATCAGCGGCGAGATTCGCGATCTGCACAGCGGCGAGTTACTGACAGCAGAGGAACTGCTGACGCGTTTGGCCAAGCCGCAACAGCTGATCATCGGTGAACAACATGACAACGCTGATCACCACACTGTGCAGTTGTGGCTGTTGCAGACGCTCGGTGAGCAGCGGCCCCAAGGCAGTTTGCTGCTGGAAATGCTCACGCCTGATCAACAGCCGAAAGTTGATCAAGTTCGTCACGCGGTCACGCCGCCCACTGATCTTCCCGGCGCATTGGCCTGGGAGGACGGTTGGGATTGGAATCTCTATGGGCCGATCGTTCGGTTCGCCCTCACGCAACCCTATCCGTTGTTGGCGGCCAATCTGGATAACCGCGAAATCCGCGCCTTCTATCGTCAGCCGCCAGACCTGAGCGGTGCTCTCAGCAATGCGGCTTCGGTGAAGACCACGCTGCTTGAGCAGATCAGCGAATCACACTGCGGCTTGCTGCCAAAATCACAAATGCCGGCGATGCTTGCCGTCCAGCAGCAGCGCGATCGACGCATGGCCGAACGCTTGCTCGCGGCGCCCACGCCAGCCGTACTGTTGGCAGGGGCCTGGCATGCGCGCAAGGATGTTGGCGTGCCGCTGCATGTTGTGGATCTGGGCGCAGCCCGGGCGCCGACGGTGCTGCTCTTGGCCGAGCAGGGGGCTGAGGTCAGCGCCGCGATGGCCGATTACGTCTGGTACACCCCCGCGACACCCAAGCAGGATTACTGCGCTCAGATGCGCAAACAGTTCGGCCAATGACTTTTCCACAGGCAAAAAAAGACCCGGTAAAAACCGGGTCAAATAACCGTGATTAGCCTGATGAGGAGATAATCTGAGAGTCCGAACCAAGGGCTTTTCAGAATATCGACTGATCTCGCGACCAGTTGTGATAATCATAGCGATTCTCATTAACGAGTCAACCTCTGTTTCTCGATTTGCTTGATTTAGTCGTTTAAATAGCCGGAATGCCCCGGAAACACGGGACTTAACGCTGACCTTCGGGTGCGCTCATCCGGGTAATCTGCTGGTTGAGCTGGCCGATGCGCCGGGCCATGCTCTCAATCAGGCTGTGAGCGATTTTCGGATTGTTGCGGGTCATGTTCAGAAACTGATCGCCGGGGATCAGCATCACGGTGCTCGGCTCGCGAGCGATGACCGTGGCATTGCGCGGTTCACCGGTGAACACTGCCATGGCGCCGAAAATCTCGTCCTTTGGCACTTCACCAACCTTGTGCCCGTCAACAAACGCTTCGGCATGCCCCTCGATGAGCACAAAGACGTGATCGGCAACATCGCCCTGCTGGATCAACACTTCACCGCTCTCGACCCGCTTGAAGCCATTGGTGCTGCGAAACTCCCGGGGTTTCAGTTCGGCCACCGCATGGGCCAGCATCGCCATCTGCCCCAGTAGGTACTCCAGCAATTGCTCGGCCCGCTCAGGCTCGGCAAACACGTGTTGAATCAGTTCAGTGCGTCGATACGGCAGCAACCGCAATGGTCCGTCACTGCACAGGCGGCAGTCAGACCAGGCCTGGCCCTGTTGTAGACCGATCAAGTCGCCTTCCTGCCAATAAACGATCGCGCGCCCGCCAATGCAGCCGTTGATCACGCCTTCTGTCAGCATAAACAGTTGATCGCCGGGTAATTGTCGCTGCAGATCGTCAGAGGTTTCCGGCTCCAGCGTCGGCCCGCACGGCGCAAGCCCTTCGAGCCAGCGTGCAGGCAAGCTCTGCAAACGATTGATCAGTGCATCGACTGGTACCGATTGTTCCCCAAGCAGGTACATGGCAGTCAGGCCTGTTCAGTTCTTGTGACGCGAAGAGATGGCATCGAGCTGCTTGTTCAAAGCGTCTTTGCGTTCGGCAGGGATGTCGTTCCAGTGCACATCCATCAACGCCCCTTCGATCGCATACAGCAACACCTTTGATGCGCGAAACCCGCGGGTACGCACGGCCCGATAGGCATCCACCGCCCCCAGGCGACGCAAGTCCGAGGCGCTGTGGATGCCCACGGCATGCAGCCATTGCGCCGACGTCTTGCCAAGATTCTTCAGGTGTTGCAGTTCATCATTCATCAAGCCTCCTTGCGACGGCCGAATGGTGCGTGGGCGATCTTCTCAGGAGTGTAGCCATCAGTAGGAAAAGCGTGGTTGTTTGGTCGGATTCAACGCAAACGCTTCTAAGAAAGGGAGCTTGAAAGGCCTGCGAACGCAAAAAGAAGGGAGAAAACACACATCAATGTATGAGTGGGCCCGCTCGCGAAAGCGGTTTAAAGCTCAAATTTATGGTGACTGACACTACGTCTTCGCGAGCAGGCTCGCTCCTACAGGGTGGAGGCGTTGTGTCAGGGAAAAATGGGTGTATCAGCGGGTGCGATAACGCAAGCGCGTACCAAAATTCATCGACATCAGGATTTCGTCGGCACTCAGTTCCGGCGGAAAGTACGCCCCGGAAATCTGTGCGTGGGCCAGGCTCGCGCCTTCGAGCGATGAATTACGGAAATCGATACCGCGCAAATCGGCGGAACGGAAGTACGCGTCCCTGAAATCCACGCCATCGGCGTTCAGTTCACGCAGATCAAGGCCACGGAAATCGCCACCGACCATGTCGATCGGTCCGTCCTTCGGGCGTTCCTTGTTGAAGCCTGCGATGTCGTCTTTGTGCAGCAAGGCATAAAGCGGGGTGTCGAGAAGTTTCGGCTGGCTCATGTCACATCACCTGTTGGTTTTATGACGCCAGTATAGTGCCACTATTTGGCGGCCGTGAAGCCAGCGAGGACTTCACGACCGAAATAGTTTCTTACAGGCCCGGCAGGCGCTGGCGGATTTGCGCCACGACGGTGTCCAGGGTCCCGCTTTCATTGGTTTGCACGCGCTTGCTGCGCAGGATCTCTTCCGGCGTCAGTGCTTCGCGACTGGCCTGTTGCGCCTCGATCACGGCCAGCGTGGCGTCGGACGGATCTTTCTTGTCCGCCTGACGAATCGCCAGCCAGCTCTCGATCACCGCTTGCGGCGCGTTGCAGTCGAGGATCAGGAACGGCGTGCCGGTGGCTTCGGCGATTTTTGCTGCGCTGTCGCGTTGTTCGCGCTTGAGGTAAGTCGCGTCGATCACCACCGGGAAACCGGCATGCAGGATCACTTCAGCGATTTCATGCAGGCGGGCGTAGGTGGCAGCGCTGGCATCGGCACTGTAAATACCGGCCTGCACGTCGTTGGCCACGGTTTGCTCGCCGAACAGGCGCTTGCGTTCGACGTCGGAACGCAGGCGAATCGCGCCCAGTGCTTCGACCAGACGCATCGCCACGTGGCTCTTGCCGACTGCCGATACGCCGTGGGTAATGGCCATGAAGCGCGAAGGAATGGTGCTGTAGCTTTCCGCCAGGTTGGCGTAGTTGCGGTACTGGCGCAGGGTGGTGGCGCGCTGCACCGGCGTGGCGTCCGCCGGCATGCTGAACAGAGCAACCTTGGCACGAACCAGCGCGCGGTAGGCTTTGTAGAAGTTCAGCACTTCCAGGCCCTGATAGTCGCCGGTCAGCTCCAGGTACTGGCTGATGAAGCGACGGGCCAGGGATTTCAGGCCACGGTCTTCCAGGTCCATCGCCAGGAAACCGGTGTCGGCCCAGACGTCGGTGAAGCGGAACGGTTCGTTGAACTCGATGCAGTCGAAGATCACCACTTTGCCGTCGATGACGGTGGCGTTGCCCAAGTGGATGTCACCGTGGCATTCGCGGGTGAAACCCTCGGCCTTGCGCTGGGCGAACAGTGGCTTGAGGCGTTCGAAGCTGCTTTCGGCCCAGGCTTTCAGCGCTTCGAGTTGCAGCAGATCGTTTTTGTCGCTGAGGAACGGCAGGATCTGTTCGAAGTTTTGCGAGACCGGGGCCATCACGCTGTCCGGCGTGCCGGCGTCGTGTTCGGCCGGGACTTTCGGCGCGCTGAGGTGGAAGTGAGCAATTTGCTCGGCCATTTCATCGATGTGCCGAGTGGTCAGTTCGCCATTGGCTTGCAAGGTGCTGAGCAGGCCGGTCTGCGGGAACTGACGCATCTTCAGCACGTATTCGATCACCGGGCCGTCGCCGCCCAGTTGTGGCGCTTCGACGCTGCCGGTGACCGGCAACACGTCCAGATACAAATCATCGGTCAGGCGCTGGTTCAGGCGCAGTTCTTCAGCGCAGAAGTGCTCGCGCGATTCGAGGCTGGTGAAGTCGAGGAAGCCGAAATTCACCGGTTTCTTCACTTTATAGGCAAAGGGGCCAGTGAGGATCACCCACGAGATGTGGGTTTCGATGACCTGGAACCCTTCGACGGGGTGCGGGTAGAGGGCCGGGTTTTGCAGGGCAGCGATCAGGGACTGGCTCACGGGCGATCCTTCAGAGACTGGGAAATTCGAGGTCGCCATTATGGCCGCTCGCCAGCCTGACGCAAACCTCGGAGCGCTCCTGTTGAGTATGAATAAAGTGCGTATAATCCGCCGCCATGACTCGAACTCGATCCCCCCGTACCAAGAAAAAACCACCTGCCAAGGGCTTGAGCCCATGGTTGGGCTGGGCCATTAAACTCAGTCTGGTCGGCCTTGTGGTGCTGGCCGGCTTCGCCGTTTACCTCGATGCCGTGGTGCAGGAGAAGTTCTCCGGCAAGCGCTGGACTATTCCGGCCAAGGTATACGCGCGTCCGCTTGAGCTGTTCGTCGGACAAAAGCTCAGCAAGGACGATTTCCTGACCGAACTCGATGCCCTCGGCTATCGCCGCGAAGCCGTGAGCAATGGCCCCGGCGCTGCGGCGGTCAGCGGCAATACCGTCGACCTGAACACCCGTGGTTTCCAGTTCTATGAAGGCCTGGAAAAAGCCCAGCCGGTGCGCGTGCGCTTCTCGGGTGACTATGTGGCCGAGCTCTCGGGGCTCAATGGTTCGAAATTGTCCGTGGTGCGGCTGGAGCCGCTGATGATCGGCGGCATTTACCCGAAAAACCTTGAAGACCGCATTCTGATCAAGCTCGATCAGGTGCCGCCGTACCTGCTGGAAACCCTGGTCGCGGTTGAAGATCGCGACTATTACAGCCACTGGGGCGTGTCGCCGAAATCGATTGCCCGGGCCATCTGGGTCAACACCTCTGGCGGCAAGATGACCCAGGGCGGCAGTACGCTGACCCAGCAACTGGTCAAGAACTTCTACCTCACCAACGAACGCAGCCTGAGCCGCAAGCTCACCGAAGCGATGATGGCGATGCTGCTGGAGCTGCATTACGACAAGAAGGAAATTCTTGAGGCGTACCTCAACGAAGTCTTTGTCGGGCAAGACGGTCAGCGCGCAGTGCACGGCTTCGGTCTGGCCAGTCAGTTCTTCTTCGGCCAGCCATTGTCCGAGCTGAAGCTGCATCAGGTCGCGCTGCTGGTCGGCATGGTCAAGGGCCCGTCCTACTACAACCCGCGTCGCAACCCGGAGCGTGCGCTGGAGCGCCGTAACCTGGTGCTCGACGTGCTTGAACAGCAAGGCGTGGCGACTGCCGAACAGGTCGAAGCGGCGAAGAAAATGCCGCTGGGTGTGACGACGCGCGGCAAGCTCGCCGACAGCTCGTTCCCGGGCTTCATCGATCTGGTCAAACGCCAATTGCGCGAAGACTATCGCGACGAAGACTTGACCGAAGAAGGCCTGCGGATCTTCACCAGTTTCGACCCGATTCTGCAAATGAAGGCCGAAGCGTCGGTCAACGACACCTTCAAGCGGCTGGCCGGACGCAAGGGCTCCGATGACGTGGAAGCGGCGATGGTCGTGACCAACCCGGAAACCGGCGAAGTCCAGGCGATGATCGGTAGCCGTCAGGCCAGTTACGCCGGTTTCAACCGGGCGCTGGACGCCGTGCGGCCGATCGGCTCCCTGGTCAAGCCCGCGGTGTATCTGACCGCGCTGGAGAAACCGAGCCACTACACGCTGACCAGTTGGCTGTCGGATGATCCGTTGTCGATCAAAGGCGCTGATGGCCAGGTGTGGAAGCCGCAGAACTATGATCGACGCTCCCACGGCACGGTGTTCCTCTATCAAGGGCTGGCGCACTCCTACAACTTGTCGACCTCGCGTCTGGGCCTGGAAGTCGGTGTGCCGAATGTGCTCAAGACCCTTGCGCGTCTGGGTGTGACCCGTGAATTCCCGGCGTTCCCGTCGATGTTGCTGGGTGCTGGCGGCATGACCCCGATCGAAGTGGCGACCATGTACCAGACCCTCGCCAACGGCGGTTTCAATACGCCGATGCGCGGGATTCGCAGCGTACTGACTGCCGAGGGCGAGCCGCTCAAGCGTTATCCGTTCCAGATCGAGCAGCGTTTCGATCCGGCGTCCATCTACCTGATCCAGAACGCCATGCAGCGGGTGATGCGTGAAGGTACCGGCAGCTCGGTCTATAACGTGCTGCCCAAAACCCTGACGCTGGCCGGCAAGACGGGCACCAGTAACGATTCGCGCGACAGCTGGTTCGCCGGTTTCAGTCAGGATCTGCTGGCGGTGGTCTGGCTCGGACGTGACGACAACGGCAAGACCCCGTTTACCGGGGCGACCGGTGCGCTGCAGGTCTGGACCAGTTTCATGCGCAAGGCCGACCCGCTGCCGCTGGACATGCCGCAGCCGGACAACATCGTTCAGGCGTGGGTCGATTCGCGTACCGGACAAGGCTCTGACGCCAACTGTCCGGGGGCAGTGCAGATGCCGTATATTCGCGGCAGCGAACCGCCACCCGGCGCCGCGTGTGCAAGCGAGACGCCTGCTTCGCCGGAGTCGGTGATGGATTGGGTCAAGGGCTGGATGAATTAAGCAAAGAGGGTTTCAAGTGAACAAGTGGTTGATTCCAGCGGTGACCGCCGTGGCTTTGCTCAGCGGCTGCTCTACCGTACAGCGTGGTTCGATCCCGGTGGTGGACTCCGGCACGACGGTGTCCAACAGCGAGCGCCTGTCGGCCAACGGCGGTTTCCGCAAGACGACAGTCAAGCGCCCGGTGCAGGGCCAGGCGCAATCCCAGGCCATCCCGCAAGGCGACACTGGCGTAGTGGTGATGGTGCCAGGTGGCGGTGCCACGACATCGGCGCCGATCAGCACGTCGCCGATCGTTCCGGGCCCGGCTTCCGGCGGTATCACCCCGGGGCCGTACAACCCGTCGTCGGTCGAGTCGGCGCCGATCAACTCTGGTAGCTACAGCATGCCGTCGACGCCAAGCGGCATTCCTTCGGCCAGCAACAGCGGCGGCGGTCTGTCGGCGGACGAGCAACTGGACGGTCCGGTGCTCGCCTTGCTGACCACCGCGCAGCAGCAACAGGCTGGCGGCGATCTCAATGGTGCGTCCTCCAGCCTGGAGCGTGCCCAGCGCGTCGCCCCGCGTGAGCCGCAAGTGCTTTATCGTCTGGCGCAGGTGCGTATGGCGCAAGGTGATGCGCCGCAGGCCGAGCAGTTTGCCCGTCGCGCGCTGACCATGGCCAACGGCCGTCCGGATCTGCAAGCCAATCTGTGGGAAATCATCGCGCAGTCCCGTGAGAAGCAGGGCGATTCCGCCGGTGCAGCGCTGGCCCGTCAGAAGGCCAAGGTTTCGCTCTGATGGATACTCGCTTCCCGAAAATCGCCGACCAGTTACTGCTGATCGAGCGCGAACTGCGCACGCAGGGATGGTGGGATGAGGTTCAGCCGTCGGTCGAAGCCCTGAGCAGTGTCGAACCGTTTTCGGTCGACACGCTGGATTTCGAGCAATGGCTGCAATGGATCTTCCTGCCGCGAATGAAGATGATCCTCGAACAGGACCTGCCGCTGCCCAATGCCTCGGGCATTCAGGAAATGGCCGAAATGGTCTTTGCCCAGCGCAATCTGCAGGGCAAGGATCGACAGCTGCAGGTGCTGCTCAAAGAGTTCGACCTGCTGATCACCGCCTCCCGCTAACGCCGATCCCCTGTAGGAGCTGCCGCAGGCTGCGATCTTTTGATCTTGCTTTAAAAACAGAATCAAAAGATCGCAGCCTGCGGCAGCTCCTACACGTCGCTATTCGCAGTTCTGCGCGATCTGTTTCTGTGCTTCGACAATGCGCTCCTGCCGTTGTGCATCGTCGAGGCGCCGCGTTTCTCCCTCCACTTCCTCCCTCAAGCGCGGATTGTTCTGCAGTTGCGCCAGGTTCGTCCGTGCCTGTTCGCAAAACGCCTTGAGCTGCGCCTGCTGCTCGGCTACCTGTTTCTTGACCTTGTCGTCGATAGCTTTCTGATCGCCCAGCGCGCCGCTGCCAGACATTGCTGCAGGTTTCGGCGGGGGCGAGGAGGGCGTTTGCACAGTGGTGGCCGGCTGACCTTGTGGAGGCTGCGCATCGAAGTGCGTGACGCCTTGGGCATCGACCCATTTGTAGATTTGAGCGGCCGAGCACCAGGGGCTGAGGCCGATCAGCAGAGTTAACAGAAGCGTTCGCATGCTGATTCCTTGGCAAAATTGCGCAATTGACGCTAACAGAGTAGCGGTTTTCAGGTTTTTTCTTGCGTTCTCATGTGCTTACCCACAATTAAGCACATTGACGGCTTGACTTGGAGAGGGCGAAACAGAAGAATCCAAAGTCCGCTGTAGAGGGACTGCCAGAAGCAGACCCACTCGGTAGATCATGAGGCGCATATCCGCGTCGACCTGTTACACCCGCAACGCGTTACCTCGCGCTGGGTGGGAAAGGCCCGCAACACTTGGGACGATCCCAATACTTGCTCAGTCAGTGCTGACGTAGTCGGCGACCACCGTCGCTCATGCTCTGCCGAGAAGTAAACCTATTAAGACCCGCCCCTTTTTTGTGGACGGTATTCTGGCGTTTTAGAGGTGAACAACGTGGAGCTTTTATCTGGCGGTGAGATGCTCGTCCGCTTCTTGCGTGACGAAGGCGTCAAATATATCTACGGGTACCCGGGTGGTGCTCTCCTGCATGTTTACGATGCCCTGTTCAAAGAACCGGAAGTGACCCACATCCTGGTTCGTCACGAACAAGCGGCTACCCATATGGCTGACGGCTACGCCCGTGCCACCGGTAAAGCCGGCGTGGTATTGGTGACTTCCGGTCCAGGCGCCACAAACGCCATCACCGGTATCGCCACCGCCTATATGGATTCGATTCCAATGGTGATCATTTCCGGTCAGGTGCCTAGCACCATGGTCGGCACCGACGCGTTCCAGGAAACCGACATGATCGGTATCTCCCGGCCGATCGTGAAGCACAGCTTCATGATCAAGCACGCCTCGGAAATCCCGGAAGTCATGAAGAAGGCGTTCTACCTGGCGCAATCCGGTCGTCCGGGCCCGGTCGTGGTCGATATCCCGAAAGACATGACCAACCCGGCCGAGAAGTTCGAATACATCTTCCCGAAAAAAGCCAAGCTGCGTTCCTACAGTCCGGCCGTTCGTGGTCACTCCGGGCAAATCCGCAAGGCGGCAGAAATGCTCCTGGCGGCCAAGCGCCCTGTGCTCTATTCCGGTGGTGGCGTGATTCTGGGCAACGGTTCCGCACCGCTGACCGAACTGGCGAAAATGCTCAACCTGCCAGTGACCAACACCTTGATGGGCCTGGGCGGTTTCCCAGGCACCGACCGTCAGTTCATCGGCATGCTCGGCATGCACGGCAGCTACACCGCCAACCTGGCGATGCACCATGCCGATGTGATCCTGGCCGTTGGCGCACGTTTCGATGACCGGGTGATCAACGGCGCGGCGAAGTTCTGCCCGAACGCCAAGATCATTCACATCGACATCGACCCGGCTTCGATCTCCAAGACCATCAAGGCCGACGTGCCAATCGTTGGTCCGGTGGAGAGCGTCCTGACCGAAATGGTCGCGATCCTCAAGGAAATCGGCGAGACCCCGAACAAGGAGTCCGTCGCCAGCTGGTGGAAGCAAGTCGACGAATGGCGCGGTGATCGTGGCCTGTTCCCTTATGAAAAGGGCGACGGCAGCCTGATCAAGCCACAGACCGTGATCGAGACTCTGTGCGAAGTGACTAAAGGCGATGCCTTCATCACTTCCGACGTGGGCCAGCACCAGATGTTCGCTGCGCAGTACTACAAGTTCAACAAGCCGAACCGCTGGATCAACTCCGGTGGTCTGGGCACCATGGGCTTCGGTTTCCCGGCGGCCATGGGCATCAAGTTGAGCTTCCCGGATGACGACGTTGCCTGCGTCACCGGCGAAGGCAGCATCCAGATGAACATCCAGGAGCTGTCGACCTGCCTGCAATACGGCTTGCCGGTGAAAATCGTCATCCTGAACAACGGCGTTCTGGGGATGGTTCGTCAGTGGCAGGACATGAGCTACGGTAGCCGTCACTCGCACTCTTATATGGAGTCGCTGCCTGACTTCGTCAAACTGGCTGAAGCCTACGGTCACGTTGGCGTGCGCATCACCGATTCGAAAGATTTGAAGTCGAAGATGGAAGAAGCGTTCGCCATGAAAGATCGTCTGGTGGTGATCGATATTTCGGTCGATACCAGCGAGCACGTCTATCCGATGCAGATCAAAGACGGCTCGATGCGCGATATGTGGCTGAGCAAGACGGAGCGTACTTAATCATGCGGCACATTATTTCCCTGCTTCTGGAAAACGAACCCGGCGCTTTGTCTCGCGTAGTCGGCCTGTTCTCGCAGCGTAACTACAACATCGAAAGCCTGACCGTGGCGCCGACCGAAGACCCGACTCTGTCGCGTCTGACGCTGACCACTGTCGGCCATGATGAAATCATCGAGCAGATCACCAAAAACCTGAACAAGCTGATCGAAGTGGTCAAGCTGGTGGACCTGTCGGAAAGCGCTCATATCGAGCGCGAGCTGATGCTGGTCAAGGTCAAGGCCACTGGCGCCCAGCGCGCCGAGATCAAACGCACCACCGATATTTACCGTGGACAGATCGTCGATGTCAGCGCCAGCGTGTATACCGTTCAACTGACCGGTACCAGCGACAAGCTCGACAGCTTCATTCAGTCCATCGGCACCGCATCGATTCTGGAAACCGTCCGTAGCGGCGTGACCGGCATTGCCCGCGGCGACAAAGTACTCAGCATCTAAACCAAATTAGCGAATGGCCTGAACGGCCTGGATATATAGGGGAAATTCATGAAAGTTTTCTACGATAAAGACTGCGACCTGTCGATCATCCAGGGCAAGAAAGTTGCCATCATCGGTTACGGTTCCCAGGGCCACGCCCAGGCATGCAACCTGAAAGACTCCGGTGTCGACGTTACCGTCGGTCTGCGTAAAGGTTCGGCCACTGTTGCCAAAGCCGAAGCTCACGGCCTGAAAGTGACCGACGTTGCTTCCGCTGTTGCTGCTGCCGACCTGGTCATGATCCTGACCCCGGACGAGTTCCAGTCCTCGCTGTACAAGAACGAAATCGAGCCGAACATCAAGAAAGGCGCCACCCTGGCCTTCTCCCACGGCTTCGCGATTCACTACAACCAGGTTGTTCCGCGTGCCGACCTCGACGTGATCATGATCGCGCCGAAAGCCCCGGGCCACACCGTGCGTTCCGAGTTCGTGAAGGGCGGCGGTATCCCTGACCTGATCGCGATCTACCAGGACGCTTCGGGCAACGCCAAAAACGTAGCCCTGTCCTACGCTGCTGGCGTGGGTGGCGGTCGTACCGGCATCATCGAAACCACCTTCAAGGACGAGACCGAAACCGACCTGTTCGGCGAACAAGCCGTACTGTGCGGCGGTACCGTTGAGCTGGTAAAAGCCGGTTTCGAAACCCTGGTTGAAGCTGGCTACGCGCCGGAAATGGCCTACTTCGAGTGCCTGCACGAACTGAAACTGATCGTTGACCTCATGTATGAAGGCGGTATCGCCAACATGAACTACTCGATCTCCAACAACGCTGAATACGGCGAGTACGTGACCGGTCCGGAAGTGATCAACGCCGAATCCCGTCAGGCCATGCGCAATGCCCTGAAACGTATTCAGGACGGCGAGTACGCCAAAATGTTCATCAGCGAGGGCGCAACCGGCTACCCTTCGATGACCGCCAAGCGTCGTAACAACGCCGCTCACGGTATCGAAATCATCGGCGAGCAACTGCGCTCCATGATGCCGTGGATCGGTGCCAACAAGATCGTCGACAAAGCCAAAAACTAAGTCGTCGTCCCTTGTATGAAAAAACGCGGCCTCGGCCGCGTTTTTTCGTTTGAACCGGAGGTTCTGGTATAAAGCTGCAGCGTTTGTGGCCGAACCGTCGTCCCAGACACCTGTCGAAACTTTCCAAATACGTTGCAAGGTAATGTCCATGAGCGAACGTCCCGAAGAGCCGAACCAGGCTTCTGACGCCGAAAGCCTGCTGCCCATCGATGAACACATCGAAGAAGGGCACGACGCAGAAGGTCGTAAAGTCCGGCATCGTGGTATCTATCTGCTGCCGAACCTGTTCACCACTGCGAACCTGTTTGCAGGGTTTTACTCCATCATCAACTCGATGAGTGCCCAGGCTGCCTTGAGCGCCGGGGACTCTGCGAACGCGAGCAAGTATTTCGCCTTCGCCGCGATCGCGATCTTCGTCGCCATGGTGCTCGACGGCCTCGATGGTCGCGTGGCGCGCATGACCAATACGCAAAGCGCGTTCGGTGCCGAGTATGACTCGCTGTCCGACATGGTTGCCTTTGGTGTGGCGCCGGCGCTGCTGGCCTTCGGCTGGGCGCTGGGCGACATGGGCAAGGTCGGCTGGATGGTCGCTTTCATCTATGTCGCCGGTGCCGCGTTGCGTCTGGCGCGTTTCAATACCCAGGTCGGTACGGCAGACAAGCGCTACTTCATCGGTCTGGCCAGTCCGGCGGCTGCCGGTGTGGTGGCGGGGATCGTCTGGGCGTTCAGTGATTACGGGATCCAGGGTTCGAAGATGTCGTTCCTGGTCGCCTTGATGGTGGCGGCTGCCGGCATGCTGATGGTCAGCAACATCAAGTACAACAGCTTCAAGGAGCTGGATTTGAAGGGCCGTGTGCCGTTCGTGGCGATCCTTGCGGTGGTGCTGGTGTTCGCCGTGGTCTTCAGTGATCCACCGCGGATTCTGCTGCTGGTGTTCCTCGCTTACGCCGCTTCCGGCCCGGTGCAATACCTGTTGCGTCTTCGTCGTCACAAAAACGCCGAGTGATGTAATTTCCCGCATACTCCGCAGTCTATGGGTGCATCTGTCCTCCAAAGCTGCGGAGTTGCCATGCTGATCAAAATCCCCAAAGCGTCCGACTGCCATGAGTCGGATGTCACGCCTGAATCCATTTATCTTTCTCGTCGACAGCTGCTCGGAGCCACCGCGGCAGGCATCGCCGTGAGCAGCTTGCCACGTTGGGCTGTCGCAGAAGAAGCGGCGCGCTATGCCGATGTCGAGCCGGGCAAGGCGCCCACCTGGTTTGCCGATAAGCTCCTGTCTACTAAATGGGGCGCGGTCAACGTCAAGGATGAGGCCATCACGCCTTATAAAGACGCGACCCACTACAACAACTTCTATGAGTTCGGTACCGATAAGGGCGATCCAGCAGCCAATGCCGGTTCGCTGAAAACCGAGCCGTGGAGTGTGGTCGTGGATGGCGAGGTGGGGAAGCCCGGGCGCTATGCGCTGGAAGACTTCATGAAACCTTACCAGTTGGAGGAGCGCATCTATCGCCTTCGCTGCGTTGAAGCCTGGTCGATGGTTATCCCGTGGATCGGTTTTCCGATCTCTGCACTGCTCAAGCAGGTCGAACCGACCTCTAACGCCAAGTACATTCGGTTTGAAACCTTGCAGGATCCTAAAAGCATGCCCGGGCAGCGCTCGGGTTTCGCCCTGATCGACTGGCCTTATGTAGAAGGCTTGCGTCTGGATGAGGCAATGAACCCGTTGGCGATTCTGGCGGTTGGCATGTATGGCCGTGAGCTGCCGAATCAGAACGGTGCGCCGCTACGCTTGGTGGTGCCGTGGAAGTATGGCTTCAAAAGCGTCAAATCCATTGTGCGTATCAGTCTGGTCAGCGAGCAGCCGAAAACTACCTGGCAGAGTATTGCTGCAGATGAATACGGCTTCTATGCCAACGTTAACCCTGCCGTGGATCACCCGCGCTGGACTCAGGCGCGGGAGCGACGGTTGCCCAACAGTCTGTTCAAACCGAACGTGCGTGATACGCAGATGTTCAACGGTTACGCCGATGAAGTCGCTTCTCTCTATGCAGGGCTCGATCTGCGGAAGAACTACTGATGCGATATCCGTACTGGCGTGTAGGCGTTTTCATTGCTGTGGCGATATGGCCATTGCTTTGGTTTTATCAGGCGTTTGCGGATTTGCTCGGTCCGGATCCTGGCAAAGTGCTGGTTGATCGGCTGGGGCTGGGAACGTTGGTGTTGCTGTTGATCACATTATCCATGACGCCCTTGCAGAAATTGACCGGGTGGGCGGGGTGGATTGCTGTGCGTCGTCAATTGGGGCTGTGGTGTTTTGCGTATGTGGTGTTGCACTTGTGCAGCTATATGGCATTCATTCTGGGTTTCGACTGGTCTCAGTTGGGCGTGGAGTTGCGTAAGCGGCCGTACATTATTGTCGGTGCGCTGGGTTTTCTCGGATTGTTGGCGTTGGCGATCACGTCCAATCGCTACAGTCAGCGTCGTCTGGGTACGCGCTGGAAGAAACTGCATCGGTTGGTGTACGTGATTCTGGGGCTGGGATTGCTGCATATGCTGTGGATTGTGCGGGCAGACCTTAAAGAGTGGGCGATCTATGCCTTTATAGGTACCGTGCTTTTACTGCTGCGTGTGCCTGCGATTGCTCGTCGAATCCCGCGTTTAGTGGCTAAAAAGCAGGTTTTGCAAT